>CAYMKA010000028.1:0-4425 GCA_964390935.1 uncultured bacterium | reverse complement strand
CTTTAATGACCTGGGGAATAAAAGAAATGGTGGTCAACGATCCTGCTAAAAAACCAATCCACTCTGTCATTTTTTCTTTTTCTTATTTTTATTAACGGTTTTTTCTAACCACAGCGCATCCAAACTAAGTTTTCCAGCACCTAAGCTGCTTAGCAATAAGAAAATAATTAAATAAAGATACTCAATTAAACTGACTAAATCATAAATATCTTTCACTTCGCGCCATTGCGCGGTGGCAATGGCAATGACCATCACAAAAGCTAAAGGAAAACTGATAAAACGTGTAAAAAGTCCCACTAAAATTAAAAGGCCTCCCCCCAATTCGGTGGCCGCAGCTAAAAACGCATTGATGTTAGCGAAGGGAATGCCTAGGGATTCAAAAAACATAACGGTTTTATCAAAATGAACCAATTTGCCGTAACCCGTTCGAATAAAGATGAGCGCAAGAGAAATTCTTAAAACGAGAATGAGAAAGTCTTGATATTTAGCAGTCACATTTTTTAAACTTTGATTGAGGCGGTTAAACATAGAGGCTCCTTATTTAATTTTTTAAAGCTAACCATTCTTGAGACACGGCTATTGTAAACCAATCAGAAATTTCTGTGAGAACTTTATTTGAGATTTTAGGTTTTAGAGTTTTTGATAAAAGAACTGTCGCTTTAGAAAGCGTCTTTTTTTCTTCAATTAGTTTTAATAACTCATAAAAATATGGATTTAATGTCTGCTCCTGTACTTTATTTTGAAAACGATAAATGATCCAAGGCTTATTTTGATAATTTAATAAACTAACACTGGGATGAAGGGCCAGTTTTAAATGGGCCAAGCTTTCTTTTTGTTTTAACGATAAATTTTGAGGGTTTAAAACCTTGGCTTCAGGTGCAATGTAAGCTTTAACCTGAGCCCATTCAAAATGAACTGTTTCTAAAATGTTTTTTTTGTTTTTGCCACGGTAATATTTTTCTATAAACAACGGAAAATTTTTTCCTAAATAAAATAAAGTAAAAGAAGTGGAAGGATATTTCTCAATATATTTTTCAACCCACTTTGTGAAATTTTTTTCGCCCAATTGTTTTTTTAATTTGGGGAAGTCCTCAGTCAGAGAGTCTAAAATACGAGGCCAAAAATCGTTTACATAAATATCAAAGCGTTCTTTGGCGCTCATTCGAGAATTGCTCGTAAGATATTTAGCTGTCTGAGTTTTGAGTTGAGAGGTCTGACGATGCGCGGGAGTGACAATAGATTGTTTCATCCATTTCTGCAGTTTTTTGAGGTCGGCGAGTGTTTTAATTTGATTTTTAAGAAGCATGGGCTGGCTTTAGAGTAGAAACTTTGTCGTGAATTTTTTTGGCATAAACAAGTTCCTGAATAAGCGTTTTTAAAGGCGGAATATGGTCATCACGTTCTAATAGAAAAGAAACTTCTCCAAAGAGAGGAATCGCTTTTTGATATAAATCCCAGACCTCACGGCGAATATCATGATCATGAGTATCAATAATGTAATTGCCCTTATCAAGGTGGCCAGCCATATGATATTGAATCACCCGTTCTGGCGGAATATTGTTTAAATATTCCATCGGTTCAAATTCATGATTAAACGAAGAAACAAAAACATTATTAATATCAAGCAAAATGCCGCAGTCTGCTTTTTCAGTCACTTTTGTTAAAAATTCCCATTCGGTCATTTCATTGGCTTTAAATTCAATATAACTAGAAACATTTTCAATCAGCATGGGAACGCCGATGAAGTCCTGAACTTTTTTAATTTTATCAGCAATTAAATTTACGGTGACTTTCGTGTAAGGCACAGGAATTAAATTATGCATGTTATGTCCTTGTAACTTGGTCCAGCATAAATGATCTGAAAACCAGGGAGCTTTCACTCTTTGAATTAATTTTTTTAGTTTTTTTAAATAATTTTTGTCCAAAGCATCAGTGCTGCCAATCGATAAAGAAACGCCATGAGGGATGATGGGATATTTTTTTGAGAATAATTCTAAATACTCAAGCGGACGGCCTCCTTCTAAAAGAAAACCTTCGCTGATAATTTCCAGCCACTGAACTTGAGACGGAGGATTTTGGATCAAATCGTCGTAATGTTCTGTACGCAACCCAATGCCAAAACCGAGATAAGGAAGTTTTGAAAACTTTTTCATCGATTAACCATTTTAATCTTTATTATCATTTTTGGGAGTAATAAAAAAAGGCCAAACTTTTTAGGGTTTGGCCTTTCGCAAAATTTTAAAGAATAGAAATTACTTTCCTTCTTTGCCGTTACAGCCGTCTTTTCCGCCGCAACCGTCTTTGCCTTTACACTTATCTTTGTCATGACCTTTGCATTTGTCTTTGCCTTTGCAGTGGTCTTTGCCAGCTTTACATTTATCTTTATCTTTGCCTTTGCAATGGTCTTTTCCTTTGCAAGCGTCTTTAGTTGCTTTAGGGTTACCCGAAACAACCTTTTCAACTTTTTTAGTGTCAGCCATTGCTGATCCAGCTGCTAAATTCACAGCCAAAATTCCAGCAAGTGCTGCAGATAACAATTGTCCTTTTTTCATTTTCCCCTCCTTACAAGATATTTAGAGAATAGCGGAATAAAAATTCTTGTCAATTAATTTTTATGACCAAGGTCATATTCATGGATTAATAGCAAATCGTTGCCAACCGAGGTCATTGCTGAAAACTTTTTAATGTCAATTAATTGGTTCATCTTAAAAACTTCAGGCCCTCCCACGGCAGACTTGCTGTTTTGTCCGCCCATGATTTTAGGGGCAATAAACCAAAATAGATGAGTCACTTTTTTTGAATTTAAAAAACTGGCTGCAACTTCTGCCCCGCCTTCAATTAAAAGCGACTGAACATTCCAATTTTTTAATAATTTAAAAAAATCATTTAAATCAATTTGACCTTTTTGGGTTTTTAAAACTTTTACAGCACAACCTTTGGCACGAATTTTATTTATTTTTTGATCAGGGGCTTTATGGCTAGTGACGATAAGTGTTTTGGCTTTTTTCGAATTAAGAATTTTGGCAGAGAGAGGAATTTTTAAATGACTATCTAACACAATGCGCAAAGGCTGATGGAATGGATCAGCCTTTTTAACGAGTAGTCCGGGGTCATCTTTGAGAACGGTATTAATACCGACTAAAACCGCTTGAACTTGTGAACGCAGTTCTTGAACTTTGGCCCGAGCCTCAGGCCCTGTAATCCATTTGCTTTCGCCGGTGGAAGTTGCAATTTTGCCATCCAGTGTAGTGGCCATTTTAAGCATAACGACAGGCTTTTGATATTTTTGATTAAAGTCGTAGATCCAATTTAATCTCTGAGATTCTTTTTCGAGCACTCCTGAAATAATTTTTATTTTATGTTTTTTTAAATAATTCAATCCAGCCAAGGTTTTTGATTTTTTAGAAAGATCATAACTGCTCATCACCACTGTTTTAATGCCGCTTTCGACCACTAATTTTGTACAGGGAGAACGTTTCCCAAAATGATGACAGGGAGCCAAAGTCACAAATAAAGTTGCGCCTTTTGCTTTGACGCCCGCTTTACGAATGGCCATTACTTCAGCATGCATTCCGCCGTAATGATCATGATAGCCGGTTGCAATAACACGATTATTTTTAATAATCACGGCGCCAACCATTGGATTTGGCGCAACACGACCCAAACCTTTTTTAGCTTCTTGCAAAGCTAATTCCATCCACGATTCAAACTTCACGGAAGTATTTTACTATTGATTTTAACCGCGCAGGGCTTTAATCATGGCGGCAGGATTTTGAGCTTTATAGACAGCCGAACCTGCCACTAAAATTTCTGCTCCTGCTTCACGAGCAAGAACTGCCGTTTGTTCGTTAATGCCGCCATCAATTTCAATCTCATAACGATAACCGTTTTTCTTTTTAAGTTCAGATAATTCTTTTACTTTGGGCAAAACAGTTTCAATAAATTTTTGTCCCGCAAAACCCGGAAACACACTCATGACCGTAATTAAATCGATATCGGCTAAGTGAGGAGTGAGTCGAGAAAGCGGTTGATCAGGATTAATGGCGAGCCCTTTTTTGCATTTTGTTTTAGAAAGTTCTGCCAAAGTTTTTTTGACATCGGGAACCGCTTCGACGTGAAAAGAAATGGAGTCTGCGCCGGCTTTTTCAAAAGACTCAAAATAGCTTTCAGGATTGGTCACCATCAAATGACAATCAAAAGGTAGTTTTGATAGCGGTTTAATCGAATGCAAAATGACCGCACCCATTGTGAGATTAGGCACAAAATGACCATCCATCACATCGACGTGGATAAGATCTGCGCCGCCGTCTTCTACTTTTTTAATTTCATCGCCTAAACGACTAAAGTCTGCAGACAAAATAGAGGGAGCGATTTTGACCATTGTTAAAACTCCTTTAACGTCTCGTAAGTTTCTACATAATAATC
>CAYMKA010000027.1:4665-13766 GCA_964390935.1 uncultured bacterium | reverse complement strand
GGTATTGTCCGACGAATGGTCGTTGCAAACAATCACTTCAAAATCGGGATAATCAATTTGGGCCACACTCTCTAAAGTCTTCTTTAAGGGATCTGGACGGTTATAGGTAGGAATAATAATTGAAAACTTTATCTCGCTAGATTTCACCGACAGATTATAGAATCCCCTTATGAAGAAAGTCTTAATTCTTTTCGGAACCCGACCTGAATTAATTAAACTTTATCCACTCATTCAAGCTTTCAAAAAAGAAAAATCAGCCTTTAAAACCGTTGTCGTTAATACTGGCCAACACGAAGACATGGTTAAAGTTTTTTTAAAAAGTTTTCACCTAACTCCCGATCTAACACTTAAAACTCTGAAAAAAGGCCAAAGTCTTTCACAATTAACCATTAAACTCATCGACGCACTTGAAAAAACATTTATAAAAATAAAGCCCGATTATGTGATTGTTCAAGGGGACACCACCAGTGCCATGTGTGGGGCACTGGCCGCTTTTTATCAAAAAACAAAAGTCGTTCATGTCGAAGCAGGACTTAGAACTCACAATAAATATTCACCTTTTCCAGAGGAAATTAATCGCCGCATTGTGGCAACGACAGCCGATTATCACTTTGCACCAACGGGAGGATCCCAAAAGAATCTTGTTGCTGAAAAAATTTCTCCCAAACAAATTTGGATTACCGGCAACACCGGAATCGATAATTTATTTATTTGGTTAAAACAAATTCCGCATACGGTCATTGAGCGTTGGAAAAACGACGATCGTTTTATTTTAGTCACCACTCATCGTCGAGAACATTTTGATGGTGGTTTTGATCGAATCTGCAAAAGCATTTTGCAAATTGCCAAAAAAAATCCCCAAGTTAAATTTATCTTGCCTGTTCATCTCAATCCGGTTGTTAGAACAAAAGTTAAAAAATATTTAGGCAAACATTCCCAAATTCATTTAACCGAACCTTTAGATTATTTTGATTTAATTCATCTAATGCAAAAGTGCTTTTTTATTATGACTGACTCGGGAGGCATTCAAGAAGAAGCACCGTCTTTGGGGAAGCCTGTCCTGGTCCTGCGAGAAAATTCAGAACGACCGGAAGGCATCGCCGCGGGTAATGCCAAATTGGTCGGCACTGATATTCAAAAAATTGTCACTAATGCTCAAAAATTAATTGATGATAAAAACTTTTATCAAAAAATGGCTAAAGCAAAAAATCCTTACGGAAACGGCAACGCGGCAGAGAAAATTGTAAAAATATTAAAGAAGTTCTAGGCCCACCCATCTCCCTAAAGGGGGAGTAAAATTTCACAAAACAAACTACTCCCTTCAGGGAGTTAGAGGGCCTGATTTGCTTGCTGGTTGGGGGTCTTTTTTTCTAATGAATCATTTCTTCATGCGTCAAATCGTTACCAAAGGCACCCGTGGTGGTTAAGTCTTCTTTCCTCACCATGGTTGCAGAACCATTTAACTGAAATTCATTTAACTCTTCGTCGCTGGCAAAATCTGAAACCATCGTCCCGCAGTCTTGGCAGGAATAGATTCGTTCAGGAAAGCCTTGATAATTAGAAACCATGACGAATTTTTTGTGTTTGTGTTTGCAATTCATAGAACTTATATGCCCCTGCAACCACGGTTAAATATATCGATTTTTTATGTTATTTCATGTTATACGTTGGTCATGTACAAAGCTGAAGTTTACGTTTCTATTAAAAACGATATTCTGGACCCCCAAGGCAAAACGGTTAATCACGCCATGGAATCATTGGGTTTTAGCCAGTTAAAAAACACCCGCATTGGGAAATACATTACTTTTGACGTAAACGAAGCCACTGAAGACAAAGCCAAAACAGTGGTCGACGAGATCTGTAAGAAGCTTTTAATTAATCCTAATATCGAAAAGTACACCTTTAAAATTAACAAAGGATAAAACATGTTTGGTGTTGTCGTATTTCCGGGTTCGAACTGTGATTACGATTGTTACGACGTCGCTCACCGCCTTTTAAAACAGCCCACTCAGTTTTTATGGCATCACAATCCGCTCCCTAAAGAGTTTTTTAACAATCCCAAATCACACTGCATTATTGTGCCTGGCGGTTTTTCATATGGAGATTATTTACGAACAGGAGCCATTTCGGCCCTTTCGCCTTTAATGAACGAAATTAAAAAATTTGTGAAAGAGGGCGGGTATGTCATTGGCATCTGTAACGGTTTTCAAATTTTGTGTGAATCTGGTCTTTTGCCTGGTGTTCTGATCCGAAACGAAAACTTAAAGTTTATCTGCGAAGATGTACAGCTTAAAGTCGTTAATAACCAAACTGCATTTTCATCGGGCTACCAGCCAGATGAAATTATTACAGTTCCTATTGCTCACGGTGAGGGCAATTACTACTGCGAACCTGCTGTCCTAAAAGAATTAGAACAAAATAATCAGATTGTTTTTAAATATGAAGGTAAAAATCCCAACGGATCTCTGGCTAATATTGCCGGAATTTGCAATAAAGAAAAAACAGTTTTAGGGATGATGCCTCATCCAGAACGCTGTGCCGAAAGTGTTTTAGGAAACAATCAAGGCTTAAAAGTTTTTGAAAGTATTTTAAAAGCGGTGCCGGCGTTAGTTCGATAATTTTTTTTCGCGTTCGACTAATTTAATATCTTTATCTTCTCGTTTTAGTTTGCCTTCTGCGATCTTTTTTTCCAAGGCAGCATCAGTTGCTGCAATTAAAGAAAATAACTCAGGCGCATTAAAGATGACTACTTTTTTACAGGGCAATCTATCAATTAAGGTGCCGATTTCTTCCGGCTGGCTTAAAGAAAATTTACTAAGGGATTTTCCGTCAAAGAAACGGCCCAATATTTTTTTATCAGAAGTTAATTTAATGGTTAATTGACCAGGCGTGTTAAGTTCAAAATTACCATTTTCTTTTGTACTGTCTATTTTAAAATCGTTCTTCGTTTCAAACTTATGTGATTGTTGCTTAACAGTGCTTTGAGATTCATTAGCAGACATTGTTTTTTTTACCTTAGAAGGTGCGTAATTGACTGCAAACAAAGCAGCAATCACTAAAAACACTTCTAAAGTAAATTTTTCAAAAGAACTTTTTCGTTTAGGTGAAAAAGGTAAAACCTTTTTTTGAAAATACATCATGATTCCCTTTACCTGCGTGAATCTTTAAAACGAGCAGCCAGTTCTTGAATTAATTCTTTTGATTTTTCCATAGACAAATTAAAAGAAATCATTTTTTCTTCGGACTTTTGTTTCGACAAATTTAAAATGAGGTAAGAGGCATAAGTTAAAGTCATTTTGGTTAAAGCCATCGCAAAACCAAAATCTTTTGTCGAATCATCTTTAGAAAAGAAAACTGTCGTAAAAGCGAGTACCGTTCCGGTAATACCGCTGACAGTGATATTTTCTAAACTTTCATGAAAGCGAGTCATTTTTAAACTCAGTTCATTAAGAACACTTGCATTGTTGCGATTCAGCTTGCTGACGGCCACCTTTGCAGCCGCATTTTCGTTTTTAGCTTCTTTTAAAACTGTTAAAGAAGCATTTAAGTGTGCAAACAACTCGCTAAATTCGGCCTCAGGCATATCTTTAATCTTTTTTTCGATATCTTTAATGACCTCTGATAGATTTTTTTTGTCGGACAAAGAAATATCATCTAAATGTTCTAATAATTCTTCCAAATGTTTGTTTGATTTTTCTGGACTCTCAACAGCGAGTGAAGTCGTTAATTGTCCGCGTTTAGCAATCGCAATTCCGGTAAAAAACACCAGCAAAGCAAAGCCCAAACCATTTGCCCAAGGCGCATTTTCACCTAAAAAATCTTTAATATTTTGCAGAGTATCCGTATTAGCAGATTTTTTAGTTGATTCGGTGGCTGTAGGTTCTTGAGCCTGAGCACTAATGGACTTCATAATTTTAGGCGCACCAAAAGTTAAAGTGGCGAAAAGGGCGGCCATTCCTAAAGGTTTTTTAAAAAAAGAAACTAAACCTGATGAACTTGGTGAAATTATTTTTTTATTGGAAATCCCCATATTTTTTCTCCTGTATTTAATCGCACCTCAGTGTGCAAAGTTGCACGTTTTGAAGGCCAAAAATAGAAGGGAATGGATCGATTTTTTATGTTTTTTTATTCAATATTTCTTGAGATTTCTTATATTACATAATATATATTATGCGACATGATCTAAAGCATTAAATAGGTTTGTTGGGTCTTTAGTTTCCGAAAATTTTACTTAAAAAAGATTTGGCTTCTTCTGGCTCTTCATAATGACCGCTATGAATGTACTCTGTAATTTTCTTTAAATATTTTTTAGACAATGGATTCACTGCCGAGCTTAAAACCCATGGTTTTTCTCCGTTTGAATCTCTTTCAAAAGCTTCGATATGGGGATCTTTAATCATGCGTCCAATGGTCACTTTTTGGTTAATAACATCTTGAGAAATCCCAAAGTCACTGAGGCCTTTTTTCATATGATTCGGCCTGTTTTTTAAAACTTGGTTTTTTTGAGGGTCATCACTAAATAAAATCAACACGTTAGGGTGAGGGCTGCCAAATTCATCTTCAGCCAAAATAGACTGTAAATAACTCTTTGAACCATCTATTGATTCCCAACTGTTGGGGTTCACAATCATCACCACGTGATTTTTTTCGAAGCGGCGCATCATCATAATGCTTTGAAAGCTCATTTGATTGGGCATATCAAAGATAATCATATCGAAAAAAGGATCTAACCCTTTTATTAACTGTTCTTGAAAACTTTTCCTGGCCAATGCAAAGGCTTTGCCGGCATCTCCTTTTAATCCGTCTGTATCGCCATTTAAAAATTTATGAACCATCGCTAAATCAAAGCCTGTTGGCAAAGTATCTCCGCCAAACAACGGTAAGAGATATAGAGCATTTTCTCTTCGCACTCCTCCATCGGCTCTTGCAATTTTTAACGGGTAAATAACTTCTTTCAAAAGGTCTCTTTTTCCTGATTCTTTTGCAAATTCCATTAAACCCCAAGCGTGATTTTTTAATGGAGTGACAATGGATTTAAAACCAATTTGACCAGGATTATCATCAATAACCAAAACGCGATTAAGGGCTCCGGTCCGATTGGGTGTCAAAGCCAAATCCGCGCCCAAGTTCACAGCTAAACTTGTTTTTCCAACTGATCCTTTAGCAGAAACAACAGGAATCCAGGTCGCATGCGGTTCAAAATTATTTTTTCTTAAATCTAAAACACCACTAATGGGAATAATTTCTGATCGAATCGCAACGTCTTTAGTGCTTAACATAGCTATAGTGTATCGTTTGGGAATTAAAAAAGTTGCACGATTTAGGGTTCATATTTATCAACCGCGTTAGCAAAACTAGCTGTCTCACCGCTGCTGATCGACAAATTGATACTATGAATGAATACATTTGATCCCGTGTTTGCTGCTCCCGCTCTAAAGACTAAAATCTTAATATTGCCTTCGTTAGTTTGACGAATCCCGTTGATGGTTGTGTCAGAAACTTTAAAACGAACAACAGTGGGCCCCGTTCCGCCAGCAGGTCCAATTTCTGCACCAATTCCTGTCGCCACATTAGTAGTTGGAGATGCCAACTGACTTCCGTCTACGATATTAGCAGGGACGTCATAACCCAAAGCTTCATATGCTGCCACACTTGCCAAAGGAGAAGCAGGGTTATAACCACTCACTCCTGAATAAGTTGACGCAAGAGTAGAAGGATCATTTGTCCCGTCACCACGAATAATCAAAACTCTAAGTTGAGCTAGTGGAATTGAATAAAAAGTACTAAAAGTGTTCCAAGTACTCGCAGGAATGGTGTATTCGTTATATTGCACACCATTAACATCTGTTTGCACCGTTACAGTCCACAATGCACTGTTATTTACGCCTGCCCAATTCAAACTGCTGCTGGCTGAAGTAGTATTAGAAACACTGCCGCCGCTAAAGGCAGTACTTAATTGAGAATCAATATCTGTTTTTAAAAAACCAACTTTTTTTGAATAACCAGAGAGTACTAACTGAAGTGAACCCTCCCCTTCCAAATAATTTTTCATTTTGTCAGACAATTTCACTTTAGAAATTGAGGCCCCGTTGTATTGGTAGGTTCCGTCTGTTTGCACACCATAACTCGTGTCAAAAACATCAGAAGTTGGTAATCGCACTTCACGAGTGGCCAGGCCCTGCCCGATCACAACTCTTACTTCAGTCGGTAAACTAAAACCAGGTTTTAATCCTAAATAATAAGTCACACTTGAAGTCGGAGTTGGTTTGTCCGCAATTAATAAAGGAGCTACATCTAAATTAACACTCTTATTTGCCACGGCACCTGGATTCATGATTTTATTACTGAAGCTAGACATTAAAATCGGATGGTTTTGGGCTGCACCGTTGTAATAGTAAGTTTCAAACTGAACTCCATAAACGGCACCAGCACCGGTAAAGCCAGCATAGTTCAATGTAAATTTATTGGCAGAAGAACTTCCATCTGTAATTCTTAAGTTTGTAGGATTAATTGATAAAGTTTGAGATTCAGTTGTTCTATTGCCACTAGAATCAAGTCTCCAGACTCTTACTAAAACGTTGGCATCTAAAACATGTGGAATGTAAGTATTAGGAATAGTCATCACTGGGGCATTAGGATTTGCGACACCGCCAATTAACGGAGGATTGTTTACGTTATCCCATTTAGCGCCACCGTTAATCGAGATATTCGAATTACTCAGCCACTCTGTTTGAGTTAATTTATTGGTATTGCTGGCAACAGTAGGGTCAACGTTCGTCACACAATTAATCATGGGCAAAGCTAAACCACCCAGCGCCGCCATTTTTAAAGCACTCGCAAAACTCAGTGCACGTCCGGCATCTTTTAAATATTTCGTCATGTTTGAAAAACTACTGACGGTTTTAAAATTAATCATATTTCTCATCGCTTACTCCTTCGCCTACCAACCAAAACTAAAACCAAATTTTACGTATTCATTTAATTTTGTACTGCGATCAATATTTAAAGATTCTTGTTGCACACTGCGTCCGTATGAAATTTCACCATTTAAATTAATACTCCATACATTTAAGGCCCACATGCCCTTCACGTGATGCTCTGTGGTAAAACTTTGATTTAAAAGGGGCAGCGGAGCACTTAAAAATCCATAGCCTATCCTGACAGGAATTAAAGGATACAAAATATTTCCTCTTGAAATTCTTTGTCCTAGCATCGATTGAATTTGTAAAAAGATCTCAGCACCTAAAAGCATGTTGGTGCGGCTGTCATCTCCTAAAGGAGATAGATTGTAATCATTGATTAATTTATCTAAAGCCGTGTCACGAGTCACTTTGTTTAAACCCAATCCAAAATTTAAATTAACATAACGGTAAAGCCATTTTTCAAAACTCTGATTAACTGCGCCTGGGTTATTAATCTGGAAATAAAAACGAAGCATATCGTATTTCTCGATCGCTTTTTTTATTTCTGCATCACTGCTGTCTTTAGCAGGACGAGCAGCATAAGCCATTTGTTCATAGTTAGCCGATAAAGAAACCGTCGTACTGCCAAAACCTAAAATTTTAGCCAAGGTTGATGCATTTTGATACGGACTAAAACCAATTTGTCCGCCAAAACGTTGCCAAGCTTCTTGGCCTTTTGCAGCACTGCCATGAAAACTAAGCATTGCCGCAAGAAGTCCTTGATTTTCAAAGCTTAGATTCCATTGCAAGTTCACGCCTAGTTCTGAAAGTCCAAAGGAACGTTTATTCACTCCATCTTGAGTCGTATTGCTTCCTTTGACGGCACTAGAATTATTACCATCAGTCGCACTCTGATATGCATTTTGTTTTTCATCCAAAGTGATGCGGGTTAAAGCATCCAGACCAACAAATATTTCGCGATTTTTAAAAAACGAAATAAAATCAAAATAATTTAATGGAAACACCACTCTCATTTGCGCATATTGAGTGGCCGTTTTATCAGAATCAATGCCAGTAAAAGAAATATTATTTGCTGAATAGGTATAACTCATATCCACTTTAACGTGTTTAGGGCTAGTCTTCACAAAAGCTTCCGCATAGGCCACAGGCTCAGTGGTCTCAGGATCAAAAACAAATAAAGTATTTTTCTTTAAAGCGTCGACGCTGTCGATCACTTGCTCAACTAAAAATTGAGGATTTTGTTTTTTAATTTTTTCGAGCGCTGATTCTTGATTTTTTTGATCATAAACTAAATAAACCACTTTAATTCTGCCACCGCGTTTAAAAAATACATCTAAACTTTCGGCATCAAAATTAAGCCCCATGTCACGGCCTTTTTCACTGACCAAAAGCGCATACCAACTGATGTTTTCATCAGGGTTAGCCACTTTTGATTTTTTAATCGCGGTGTCCTCCGCACTGACTCTGACATCTCCTGTTAAATGTTTGGGCATTGATAACCAGTTGTTATAACCGGTAATCCCTAATTGGTTTCCCAAGCGACGATTTCCAAAATCGTTTTCATTGAGCATCGAACGTTCATTAGTTGAAATAAAACCTTCTTGTTTTTTAGCACTTTGCGCAGATAAAGCACTGCTGGTTAAAACAGCCGAAAGCGTAATGTATTTAAGAATATTTCTAGCCAAAGAAAAACGCTTAACTCCAGAAACAGTTTCAGCATTAAACTGAACGGGTTCTAGAGGAAATTGCTTAATCTTTTTATTTATCGTTTTCATAATCATTAATCGCCATTTCTTAATACAAATTGCAGCTTTAACCTATCGATTTTTACCGTTATTTCTATCCTTAATTTGGGCTTTCAGGAGTGACCTGACTCACTTCTTGGTTCAAATTTAGAGAGGCTTTTAAGGCTCTAATTAAAGACAAACGAATGGCTTTATAGTGCATTTTTTCTTCACTGCCATCGTCAGTTTGAAGCACATAACGCTCTAACTGCTCCAGTTTTAAAGCCAATGCCATTTTCTGCCATTCTCTTGGCAATTTAGAGTCTTTGGCGGCAAGCATTCCCAAAGTATTGCTGGCCCCTTCTAGAGTGGAGCTGCGTTGGTCAGTGATATCCATCGAAGTTTCAAACTTAATTAAATAATCTTTTAGAGAACGATCGTAATTTAAATCGTA
>CAYMKA010000027.1:0-4565 GCA_964390935.1 uncultured bacterium | reverse complement strand
TTGGTTTCATCTTCGTTACTAAATAAAATTAACAGCGGCACATAAATTTTAGCCAGACGCTGCAAATTTTCTTTACTTGGACGCTGGCGAAAATCATTTAGCGCACTGCGTAAGTTAATAAACGAAAATTCAATGTCTTTGCCTACTGATTCAGGAGAAACAGTCCCCAGTTTAGAAAATTCTTCCAAACGATCATTGATTCTGCGAATTTCTTCACCTTTTTTAGAATCAAATTCTTTTTTATATTCATCGGGAATTTGGTTAAAAGCTACTTTTAATGCAATAGCCTCTTCACGCTCTTTTTCATGACGGTCATCAAACACGCCACGTTGGCGAGAATGTTTAGCCACAAACTCACGGGCTTTGTCATAACGCTTTAGATGTTCTTTGCGAATTTGTAAATTTCTTTTGTAGTCGACGCTGTTGTCTAACTTTTTAATTAATTTATCAATTTTGTCACTGATCACTCCTTGGACATTTTGTCTGGCACTGATCATTCGTTCGTGCCCCTGCACATCTCTAAAAGGTTTTAATTCATCATCATTTAATTTCAGATATTCTTTTTCTAGGTCTAAAATTTCATCTAAATCTTTTTTAAGGTCGGCCTTGTAAGCATCTGGCAATTCCTTGTCTTTGTTCATCTGCGACATAGACCTAAAAACAGAGGCTGCGTAGTTTAGATGAGGTTCATAAGCAATACGGCCATTATCTGCACGAGCTGGATTTTCTTGAGCCGCCAAACGGCGATGGGTACCTTCGAGCCAATCAAGACCCTCAATTTTGCGTTCAATTAAACCAGTTAAGTGATCATTTTGCGGTTTATTTTTACGATTACTGTTAATGCTCGAAGCCTGTTGATACTGACGTTTCGCTTCGGCATAATTTCCATTGCGTAAGGCTTTATCACCCTCTTCCAAAGCCAAAAGAGCATCTAATTTAATTTGAATATCCCCATCTAAGACTCCAGTTAAATCTTTGGCCATAGTGAAAACTTGCGAAGTGATATCAGATTGAATTTCATAAATTTGTCTTAAATATTTTCGATTAGGATCCAGGGCTTTCCCGTTAACAGTTGCCGGCGTGGCATATTCATAATACGAAGCACGATTTAATTTGCCATGTAAATAATGCATGAGTGTTTTAACACGAGAATACTCGGCGATAGACCATAGATAATAGGCCAATAATGTTTTTTGTGATTGATTTAAACTTTCTAGTTTTTCACGAATATACTTTTGAGGAGAAGCATTTTTACCCTGGTAAATAATATTATCTTTAAAAACAATATGTTTTAAAAAGTGAGCAACGCCGCCTTCGGGACCATCATGATCCACATCATCTTCTAAACGGGCTTCTTGATATTTTCCATCATGTAAATCATCAATAAATTTAGCAAATGTTTTTTCTACTCTTTGACGAAATTGATCTTTTGATTCTCCCGCTTTAGGTTTAAGGAGTGCGGCTTTAGAACCATTTGGAACAATGGTGACACCACGTTCAGGAACCGAATCGCCCTTAACCGAAGCAGCATACTTTTCTCCCAGGACAACATGATTCATCAATTGGTGAGCAACAACTTCGAATTCGGGAATCCAGTAGTAGGGATGTGCTAAATCATCCAGTTTTTGTCCCGATTCATTAAAATCTTTTAAAATCAGGGCACGAACTTTCTCAACATTTTTTTTGGCTTTTGACTCCAAATTCATGCCTTCAATTTCTTTAATTAAGGTTTTAATTTTTATTTTTTTATCTTTAATCAAATCCATTTCATCCGCAGTAAGCCCTCTTTTTTCAGCGCGGGTTTTATCAATGATTTGACCAATTTCTTCACTTAATTTTTCAATTCTTTGAAATTGATAAGAACTTAAAATTTTATTTTTGGGAGCAAGCAGTTCTGCCCGGCTCATCATTTCTAACTGCATCACCAATGCTGAATCAGCGGTCGATTCTGTTTGGTCTACAGCCTCACGATTTTTAGCGACGACAATTGATGAATCTACTGAATTTACTTCCATTTTTATCTCCGCAATTTATCGTTCCCAAAATCTCCTAGTTGCACACAACAGAATCTATCGATCTATTAATCGACTATTTATTAAAAATTTTCTTCGAGTCATTACGCTCTGGCGCGTCGCCACGTCCGGGTCGGTAAACAGGCGGCCTTTCGGCGGCTGGTTTAGATTGGGGCCGTGGGGCCGGTTGAGCCGTATGCTTTTTCTTATGTTTCTTCTTTGCTTTATTTTTTTTAGCCGCTTCTTTAGCTTTGGCTGCTTTGGCTAAATCAGCTTCTTTTTGGGCTTCAGCTGTTTTTTGAGCATCCATCATCTTTTGGGCCTCGGCTTGTTTTTTAGCTGATTCCTCTTTTTGGGTTATTTCTGCCACGGCCACCTGTTTTTTATCTTTTTTAAAAAACAAAACGCCTCCCAAAACAATCACCAGCACTCCCACAACAGAAGAAATAAAATACTTTTTCTGACGACCTATTTTTTTTTCATAAAGCTCATTCTTGTCAGCGAGAAGTTTTTTTTCTTTTGCAGAATCAATATATTCTTGGGCTTTATTTTGCCAGCCTAAGACTTCATTCTTAATATGTTCAAAATAGGGATGGTGACGCTTAGGAAAATCTTTAAACATTTCATCAAACTTTTTAGAGTTTTGATAGGTCAGTTCTGCATCACGCATGAAGGTATCAACAATTTCGTCTTTGAGATAACTTTCTACCTCAACAAAAAGATTTTTTTCTTTCTTTGTTAATTTAAATGCTTTGATGTTATTTAAAAGCAGCATGATTATTTATCCTCCACAGCCTGTTTCGATTTATCCAAGTTATCAATATCATTATGACGACGTTTTCTTTCAGGAATGGGCGCTTTTTTAGGTTCTTCTTTTTTAACCACCACGTCCGGAGCTTTTGTTTTAGTATTTAGCATTTCACTTACCCCTGGCAATTTAAATTCTTCTTTTTCTTGTTTCTTTGCTTCAGCCGGTTTTTTAGCATTTCCAGAAGGGTTCTTTTTAATTGCCACCGGTGGATTTTTAGCAGCCTGTGCCGTCTTTTCAGAAACAACTGCTTCTTTAGGCTTTATCAACACTTCTCGTTCTTCTTGAGGTTCATCGATGATCTGAGCTTCTTTATAGTAAGTAATTCCTGACTTTTGATGAATGTCTTTTTTGCCTTGATCAGGTTTAGCTCCAGAAAAATAAACCGCAGCCGCCACTACAGCCAAAATGGAACCTAAAATTGCAGAAGTTTTTTTAAAGAGGCCAATATTGTAAGCGCGAATCGTTTTGGCCATTCGTTCTGCACGGGGAAGATGTCCAAATTTTTCTGTGGCCAATTTTCTTATCTTTTCATCACTTTTATTCCCGATGTTGTCATACCAATTAGACAATGGCTCAAATAACTTCGTTGCCAATGAAACTTTAGCAAGGGCCGCTTTGGTGGGAGCAACAGCCGTTGCTTCTGCAACCTGCGATGATGACTTACCTGTAAAATGATCAAACGCGGCTTGAGTAATTTTGTTTTTTAAAAGCAATAAATTCAGTTCAGAATTTAAAATATTTTCTTGGCCTTTCGATTCGCTTTTAGCATTCTGAAAAAGTTTTTTTTCGTTTGCTGTTGGTTTGTATTTCACTATTTTTAAATTTAGTCTATTCATAAATTTGTTCTCTGTTTTTATTGGCCAATATTTTTCATATGGGCATTATTTTCTACATCTTCGCGGTTGGGACGTTTAGGAATAACTTCTTTTTTCTTTTTTTCTACAACAGGTTCTTGAGGGGTAAAAGTTTCTTCTGTTGCTTTTTCCTTTTTATATTTTTTTTTCTTTGTTTCCGATTTTGTTTTTTTGCCAGCAGATTTTTCTGTTTGAGTTTTTTCTGATTTTTCCTCTACGACTGTTTTTTTAGGTGGATTAGAGTTTGTCCGGGTTTTTTCAGCAACCTGCTCTTTATTGCTGTCGGACTTTGAACTGGTCATTCTGCCTAAATAAAAAGTTGCCCCTAAAACGGGAATGAGTCCGAGTAAAATATAAAGAATTATTTTTTTATTAAAAGTTTTGGCGTTAGGAGTTTCTTCAGAAACACCCTCTTCTGCACCACGCAGCAAAGGCCCTTTTCTTTCTTCTAACGACTTAGTATTTAAATTAAAAGTTCGCATGCTTTTTCCCTTAAGCTTATCGTAAGCCTATTTAAAAAGTTGCATGTTTAGGAAAAAGTTTGTGAGCTAAATTACAAAGAACCGTTTATATGAACAAAAGAGTACACACTTTCTAGTTTTCCAGGGGCCGTAGCCGTTATATAGACTAAATTCCCGGTCACAACAATATTGTCTCCAAAGTTGATTGAAAAAGTGCCACTGCCAGTAGCAGTCACTTGGGTTAAATACTGATCGTTATAGTCATAAACTTTAATAACGGAACCCGCTTCTACTACGTTTGAAGTTGTTGTCTGTATATCATCCTGTGCAGGAGAAATATTATCTACAAAAGTCACTTTGGCATTATCAATATAGGCTGTAGTCGCACTGGGCCCCATGTTTGCCACACTGCGAGTAGTGCCACAAC
>CAYMKA010000026.1:0-13915 GCA_964390935.1 uncultured bacterium | reverse complement strand
GACCCTGAGCAGTAGAAAAAAAGTGACATCGCCAAAAAAAATAATAAACAAAAAGGCTGGGCCGCCGATGAGGGCGGAAGCCAATCTAAAGAGTAAGGGCTTGGACATGACCTAATCGTCTCTCTCTTTGGCTATAACTTTCAATGGCTTTTTTTAATTCGGCTTCATTAAAGTCAGGCCACAGGGTATTTGTAATGTAGATCTCGGTATAAGCAATTTGCCACAATAAATAGTTAGAAATACGCAATTCTCCACTGGTACGGATTAAAAGGTCAGGGTCGGGAATCCCCTGGGTATATAAAAACTTCTCAAACTCTTCTTCTTTAATATTTTTTAAATCAACGCCTTTTTGAGCTGCGCTTTGAATGGCCTGAACAATTTCACGGCGCGATCCATAATTAAGCATAATATTGATTTGAAGAGCAGAATTTTGAGCCGTCTCTTTTTCGGCGTGAATAATACTTTTTTGAAGCGCTTCATTTAAAACTTTCATATCACCTAAAAAACGTAATTTTATTTTTTTTTCTTTAATTTCGGGCAGTTCTTTACCTATATTTTCTAAAAGCAAATTCATCAGGGTTTCTACCTCGTCTTGAGGTCGTTTCCAATTTTCGGTCGAGAATGCATAAACTGATAAATATTTAATGCCCAGCTTTCCAGCGGGTTCAATAATATTTTTCAAAGCTTTAACGCCCTGAGCATGTCCGGCACTACGAGGCAGTCCTCTTTTTTTAGCCCAACGGCCGTTGCCGTCCATAATGATGGCCACATGCCTAGGAATAATTAATTTAACAGGGGATTTTTTAAAAAACAAAAAAATCTAGACTTCCAACAGTTCTTTTTCTTTGCGGTTGGTGTGGTCGTCAATTTTTTTAACAAACTCATCCACCACTTTTTGAACTTTATCTTCAGTGCCTTTAATTTGATCAGCGCCCAGGCCTGCATCTTTATTTTGTTTTTTAATTTTATCTAAATAATCGCGGCGAATATTGCGCAAAGCCACTTTGCCTTCTTCAGCTTCTTTTTTAATTAATTTAATTAAATCTTTACGGCGTTCTTCAGTTAATGCCGGAATCGAAATACGAATTAACTTTCCATCATTAATGGGAGTTAAACCCAAACCTGATTCCATAATGCCTTTTTCAATATCGCCCATGGTGCCTTTATCAAAAGGACTAATAGTTAAAGTCCTCGCATCAGCAATACTGACAGTGGCTAATTGTTTAATACCCATTTCTTGACCGTAAGATTTTATTTTGACGCCTTCTAAAAGAGCGGGGTTTGCACGACCAGTGCGAATTTGCGAAAAATTATTTTCCACTGCGGCTACGGCTTTTTCCATTTTTACTTTTAATTCATCCATGATTTAAAACGCTCCTTAAATTATTTTGCGGTAATAAGAGTGCCAATATTTTCGCCCATGACGGCACGTTTAATATTGCCTGGCACATCTAATTTAAAAACAAGCAAAGGAATTTGGTTGTCCTTGCAGAGCGAAATCGCTGAAGGATCCATCACTTTTAATTCTTTTTTCAGAACATCTAAATAAGTAATTTGATCAAACTTTTTAGCCTTAGGATTTTTAACGGGATCATCATCATAAACGCCATCTACTTTAGTTGCTTTTAAAACCACTTCCGTATTCATTTCAGCTGCGCGCAAAGCCGCTGTGGTGTCGGTCGTAAAATAAGGATTGCCGGTTCCGCCTGCCAAAATAACGACGCGTTTTTTTTCTAAGTGGCGAATCGCACGGCGACGTACAAAATGTTCAGCCACTTGAGGAATTTGAAAAGCGGTTTGCACGCGAGTCGCAACCCCAATTTTTTCGAGAGCGTCTTGAAAAGCCAGGCCATTCATAACTGTTGCGAGCATGCCCATATAATCAGCAGTCGCACGATCAATGCCGTTGGCAGAGGCCGACATGCCGCGGAAAATATTTCCGCCGCCAATCACAATGACAATTTCAACACCTAAATCGTGAATTTCTTTAACCTGCTCTGCAATGGTAATAGTCATTTTGGGGTCGATGCCGTATTGGCGTTCACCCATAAAAACTTCACCCGATAACTTTAAGAGAATTCTTTTGTATTTTGGTTTTGCCACTTTAGGGATTATAGGGCAAGAATTATTTTTTTGCTGAACGTTTTATGAGCAATTCCCAAACAATTGGCAGCAGTGAAATTCCAATAATTCCTAAAATCAGATGACTAAAATTTTCGCGGACTAAAGATACATTGCCAAACATATATCCCATGCCTAAAAACAAACTTACCCAAACAAGGCCTCCCGCAATATTAAAAAGAATAAATTTCGAATAGTTCATCTTGCCAATGCCCGCCACAAACGGCGCAAAAGTGCGCACAATCGGAATAAAACGAGCATAGATAATGGCTTTCGAACCATATTTTTTATAAAAAGCTTGGGCCTCTTTTAAATGCTTTTGGTTAAACAGCCAGTTTTTTTTCGAACTAAAAACTTTGGGACCGATCCAATGTCCCATCCAATAATTTACGGTATCTCCCAAAATAGCGGCTGACACCAAAATCAAAAATAACAGCAAAATCGGAAG
Organism: uncultured bacterium; assembly: GCA_964390935.1. GTDB lineage: Bacteria > Margulisbacteria > CAYMKA01 > CAYMKA01 > CAYMKA01 > CAYMKA01. Next base: position 11,346 of record CAYMKA010000026.1, on the reverse strand, counting down.
TCCTGAGGCAGCCGCGAGTGCGCCGACTGCAAACAAAAGCGAATCCCCTGGCAAAAAAGGAGTCACGACTAACCCGGTTTCACAGAATACGATCAAAAATAAAATCAAATAAATCCACAAACCATAGGTATTAAAAAGAGTGATCAGATGATCATCGATATGCAAAATAAAACTAATGAGACTCGAAATAATTTCCATTTAGTGAGCGTGTACAGGTTGTTTCGTTAAACCCAATTCTTTCATCATCACATTGTCTTCAGCGGCATCCGGATTAGGCGTTGTTAAAAGTTTATCCCCTGCAAAAATCGAATTTGCTCCGGCCATAAAACACATCGCCTGTGCTTCTTTAGAAAGTTCTAATCGTCCTGCTGACAAACGCACGGTCGACTTGGGCATCACAATGCGGGTGACGGCAATCATACGTACAAAATCGAGCGGTTCAATTTTTTTAAGATGACCAAGTGGTGTTCCCGCAACGGGAACAAGGGCATTGATCGGAACGGATTCAGGATGGGGATTTAAACTCGATAATTGTTTTAATAATTCCACGCGGTCATCAAGCGTTTCACCCATGCCCACAATGCCGCCACAACACACTTTTAAATTAGCACTACGCACATTTTTAATGGTTTCAATTCGATCAGCATAGGAACGGGTGGTAATAATTTCTTTGTAATACTCTGGAGACGTATCAAGATTGTGATTATAAAAATCGAGTCCTGCATCACCCAAGGCTTTAGCCTGATCGGCTGATAACATCCCTAACGTACAACAAGTTTCTAAACCCAACTCTTTAACGCCTTTGACCATTTTTAAAATTTTGTCGAAATCAGGTCCGTCTTTAGGGCTACGCCATGCAGCACCCATGCAAAGTCTTGAAGAACCGTTTTCTTTGGCTTTTTTGGCAGTTTCTAAAACTTGGTCGACTTCCATTAATTTATTGAGTTCAATTTTGGTTTCGTAACGTGCCGACTGCGAGCAATATTTACAATCTTCCGGACAGGTTCCGGTTTTAACAGATATTAATGTAGAGAGTTGAACTTGATTATGCTTTTGATTTTCACGATGAACAGAGGCTGCCTGATAAACCAAATCAAGCAAAGGCAGTTCAAATAAAGCTTTTATTTCGAAGTTTGACCAGTTATGACGCAACATTGGAAGGGAATCATATCAGCAATGATCGCTTCAATACATATTACCCCTATCCGACTCACCTGCGGCGAGTCACCTTTCCCCATTTTATGGAGAAAGGATTTATTTCAAACTTCTTTCTCCGCAGGAGCGGGGAAAGATGCCCAAAGGACAGATAGGGGTAAAAATTTATAGCGCTTCTTTCAATCTATTCGTAATTTCAAATCTCTTCAGCTTTCTTTTATTAATCTGCCCGACCGGCATAATGATCTGCACCGAATTGGTTAAAAAAACTTCATCGGCTTTTAATAAAAAGCCAGCTTTAAACTTTTTTTGCACCACTTTTATTTTTAACTTCCCCGCCGTTTGAATGACTCGTTTACGGATGGTTCCCGCTAAAAGACCGTTTTCAAGTGGCGGCGTATATAAAACATTATTTTTGACGCAAAACACATTACTAGTCGTCGCTTCAGCCACAAAGCCTTGGCTGTTTAAAAAAACAGCATCATCAAAACCTTTGGTCTGTGCTTCTTTTAGCGCCAAAATCTGATTAAAGTAATTTCCGTTTTTAATAATAGAAGGAATGGCTTTGTTTGAAACTCGCTCGTAAGAGCTGATTAAAACTTTTAAAGGAGGTTTGATCGATTTAATTTCAGAAACGATCATAAACAGCTCCGGCTTTGCCTTTTGGGGCGGCATCAGCATCAACTCATTTTCACCCCGAGTCACGACAAGCCTTATTCTTAAATTATTTTCTGAATTTATTTTTTTAATTCCTTGAAACATTATTTTTTTAATTTCATTTTTTGATTTTGGAACAGGAATCCCACTTAATTTTGAAGATTGTTTAAGCCGTTTAAAGTGTTCTTCAAACAGCTCTAACTTTTGAGCAGAAGTTCTGAGTGTTTCAAAAATACTGTCTCCAAATAAAACACTGCGGTCCAAAATAGAAATTTTGGCACTGCCCGGCTTTTGCCATTTATTCTGAAAATAAATTAAAATTTTCTGTGTTTTCATTTGGCGTATGATTCTATCTGTTCGACCCCTAATGCTTTAGCCAGCGCTTTGGCTTTTTGCAGACATTCCAAAAATTCTTGCTCTCCCACTGAGTCGGCTACAATCCCAGAACCTGCTCTAAAAACCATTTCAAATTCTGATTTATTTTTATAAGCTGTCATCGTACGAATTAAAATATTAAAGTCCATCAATCCTCGCACATCTAAATAACCCAATGCTCCGCAATAAGCTCCGCGGGGCTTTAATTCCATTTCATGAATAATTTCCATACAGCGAATTTTAGGAACGCCTGTAATTGTGCCTCCCGGGAAAAGCGCTTTAAAAATTTGGATCATATTAATGCCATCTTCAAGAACACCTGAAACGTTAGAAACCAGATGCTGCACATGCGAATATTTTTCGACTGTCATTTTTTCATCCACAATGACAGTACCTGTTTTACAGATGCGGCCTAAATCATTGCGCTCTAAATCAATAAGCATTAAATGCTCAGCCTGCTCTTTATCGCTCAAAACTAAATCTTGTTCATGCTTTTGATCTTCGTGATCGGTTCCAGTGATCGGACGAGTGCCGGCAATGGGCCTGGTCAAAATATTGCGATGAGCATCCACTTTGAATAAACGTTCCGGCGAACAAGAAATTAACGGATTATTAAATTCGACATAAGCGGCAAAAGGTGAAGGATTGATTGCCCTTAAATTTTTATAAATTTGAAAAGGATCTCCTCTATGAATTTTTTTAAATTCGACAGAATAGTTACACTGGAAGATATCCCCAGCCGAGATATAGTCCATGATTTGTGAGTATCTGGATAAGTATTCATTTTTTGTTGTCACAACAGCAAAATTAACGTCTTTGTCTTGTTGATAACTCTGTGGATAAAGGGGGTCATTTTGTGCATAAGCTGTGAGCAGCTTTTGTAAACTAGTAGACGTTTGTTTCTTTGAGTTTGAATTTTCAATCAAATAATTTGTATTTTTTTGATGATCAATGACCAAAAGCGTTTCGACCTGAATCATTTTAAAAACAGAATCGGCTTTTATCTGTGCTAATTTATTTAGTTTTTTTTCAAATTGATAGACCGCATCATAATCAAGCTCAATTAAATATCCGCCCACAAAAGGGATTTCATCTAAAATATTTTTTAAAGGACCGGGCATCGTTTCAAAAACTTCATTTTTGAAATTTGAAAATTTTTTTTCAAACTCAGACCAGTCGCCCTCAAAAATTTGTCCTATACCCAAAAAATCAAAACGACTTTGGGCAGAGAGCTGAGGAGAACTTTGTAAAATAAAACTCCCCGGGCCGCGCAAGACTTCATAAAGTTGAACCGAATTTAACTGAGTCTGAAATTGATAAAAATCAAATTGATTCGCAGATCCAAGTAAGGTGAGTGGGCTCATCCCAGGCATTATAAGCATTTTGGCAGTCCTGCTTATTTGAAAAAATAGCGAAGCAAGTGGCTCCGCTGCCTGAAAGCCCGGCATATTCGCAGCCTTTTGCCGATCTCAAATGATCAATGATAATTTTAATTTCAGGAACCACTTTCATGGCCGGCAAGGTTAGGTCGTTAGCCAAAAAATTAGAAAAAGAATTAATATTTTTACCTAGCTCTTCGTAGTTTTTCATATCTGTAAAATCACTTACATTTTTAAAAACGGCTCCGGTCGGACAAGGTTTATTAGGATTTACTAATAAAAAATATTTTTTAGGCAGTTTGGGTAAAACGGTTAATAGTTCCCCCCTGCCCTCGGCTAGTTGTGTCCCGCCTTCAATAAAAAAGGGCACATCCGATCCCAGTGTTGCCGCATAGTCTTTTAGTTTTTGAGTAGAAAGACCAAGAGTATATTTTTGATTTAAATAATTTAATGTTGCTGCCGCATTTGATGATCCACCACCTAGTCCCGCAGCCACTGGAATATTTTTAATAAGTGTTATTTTTTGATCGGGAATTTGAGAGAAATCATTTTGCAAAGTCACAAATGCTTTCACAATTAAATTGTCGTTAGAAAGGAGCGGGTTATTAGCAGAAAAGTGGAAGTCTTTTGATTCTTCAAAAGAAATTTCGTCATGCAAATCGATGGTTTGCATTAGGCTTTGTAAAAGATGATAACCGCCCTGTTTTCCTATCACACGTAAGAATAAATTGAGCTTGGCGTAAGATCGAATAATCGGCATATCTCAATTATAATCGCACTCTCATGTCATTATCTGTAGGAATTGTAGGTCTCCCAAACGTCGGTAAGTCGACACTATTTAACGCCATTACCAACGCTCACGCCGAGGCGAGCAATTATCCTTTTTGTACAATTGAGCCAAACGTAGGCATTGTCGAAGTGCCCGATGAAAGACTCGATGTTTTATCAAAGCTCAGCAACACTCAAAAAATAATTCCCGCCATTATTAAATTTGTAGATATTGCCGGACTTGTGAAAGGCGCCAGTAAAGGCGAAGGTCTGGGCAATAAATTTTTAGCCAATATTCGTGAAGTGGATGCAATTGCTCATGTCGTTAGATGTTTTGATGACGGCAATATTATTCACGTCGAAGGTTCCGTTAACCCGCGCCGTGACGTCGAAACGATTAAACTTGAACTGATTTATTCAGATTTAGAGACTGTAGAAAAAAGATTTGGAGCTGTCGCTAAAAAAGCCAAAAGCGGTGATAAAGAATCGATTGTTCTAAACGATATATTAGAAAAGGTAAAAAATGTTTTAAGTGCAGGCAAACTGGCGATTCTTGCTGACTTAAATGACGAACAAAGAATAATTTTAAAAAAAGAATTACAGCTTTTAACCGATAAACCGGTGATTTATGTGGGGAATATCGCCGAAACAGAGATTGGCAAAGAAGCCACTAACAATTATTTTCAAGAACTTAAAAAAATTGCCGCTGAAGATAAAGCTGAAGTGGTGGCCCTGTCAGCCAAAATTGAATCTGAACTCTCAGAATTGGACAAAGCAGACGCTGATGCCATGTTAAAAGATTTAGGCATCACTGAGTCAGGTTTAAATAAGCTTGCTCATTCCTGTTTTAAACTTTTAGGGCTGCAAACTTATTTAACCACCGGCGAAAAAGAAACCAGAGCCTGGACGATTCCGATTGGCGCCAAAGCGCCTCAAGCAGCAGGTGTCATTCACACTGATTTTGAAAAAAACTTTATTAAAGCAGAAGTGGTTTCTTATGCCGATCTCGTTCGTGAAGGCAGCATGTCTAAAGCGGCTGAAAAAGGGCTCCTTCGCTTAGAAGGCAAAGAGTATGTGATGCGTGACGGTGATGTGGTCGTTTGGAAAGTGGGAAATTAGATTATTGTTCTGCTCTGCCGCGGGTCGAATCAATCACTTCTCTCATCTTAGTGAATTCCCTTTTCTTTAAAGCTTCGAAAAGTTTTTTACGCGGAAATGGACTATAGCCATCACTAAAACTAATAATATCTAGATTTTTTAATGTTGTTTCAGACCAGTTAAGCGCGTCTCGTTTTGAAAAAACATTGTCCTGCTTGGGATCAAATTTAATTTTCTCTAATTTTACTTTGAAATCAGAACTCATATCTCGCGCATGCATATCCGGGTTTAAGGCCATAAATAATTCAATGGGGCCATCACCTTTTTTCATTTGTTTGATTCTCATGTTTTGAGATTTTTTATCAGCCACTAAAACAAAAACAGAATCTTCAGCAATTTTTCCAATGCCATAGCGATACTTTAAATGACTGTCTGATTCATCAGTTTCATTATGCAAATGCTGAGCTAAAGTCAGCGCATTAATTTCTGTGTTCACTCTGATAGAAACTGGCTTCACCCCTTCAGGCGTTTCTTTTAAACGAGTACGTTTGAGAAGAATATAATATTTCCCCATCACAGCTTTATTGTTCTTACCTAAATCATGATATCGCCGGAGACTACTGCGATCTTTACGGTCTCTTAAATAAATTTGTGTTTCTGTCACTCGATCTGTATCCGGATTAAACCCCTCCGGGACTAGGAGCGCTTCTTGTAAAAGATATTCTGAAAGATAAGCACAAATTTGTTGCATCAAATTGACACGTTCCTTTTTCTGTCTTTCAGAAGAGTTGGCCGGAACAGGAGTTAAATCAAATAACAATTCATCCGGGATAATAATCGTATGTCCGATAATGTCCTTTATTTTTTCAAAAGCACTAGAATAATTAATTTCAGTTAACCAATCGTAAACTTTTTTATCAGACCAATCGATTGGGGCATCTTCTTTGACATAACCTTTTTTTTCTAAAATCTTTCTCAAATCCTGCTCGATAGTTTTTGGTCTAGATAAAACAAAAATATCATCAATTTTATTTAAGTTAATTTCGAAGTGATCATGTTGTCCCCCTAAAAATAGTTTAATAAATTCGTGAATTTTTTGGGGATTATTTTTCATGCCCATTTTAATAATTTCTTCAATTTGGGCTTTGCCGCCCTGTGCCAAAATATTCATATGTTCGTACTTCAATCCAAAATGCTCTTCAAATTTTTCTAAAAATAAAGCCGTGACCGCAGGGAACCGTCTTGCGAAGGCCAAATTCTCCAATTTCTGAGAATCGCCGATTGCATAAACTTTATCGTGAATCTGAAATTCACGATTAAAAATTTTAGACAACGTGGTAATAAGGGGGATCTCTTTAATCGTATTATTAATTTCGATGGTATCCTTCAAAGATAAATTAAGGCTGGCGCTCTTATCATTTAAATAGGTTTCTAAAACCACAGGGCGATCTTTATATTCTTGAAACAGAGCTTGGGCCAATAGTTTGTTATCGTCAGGATGCACAAAACCATAAAGTTTAGACCATTTATGAAGCAATCCTTGATAATCTAAATAATTTTTATAGGCTTGCTCTGGATTAAAAATCTCTGTCATTTTTTTGTTGCGAATATTTTTAGAAATATCTTGGCTGTGTTCCATTTTGCCTAATTTTGTGTGAATGAAATGCAACGTATCTTTTACAAAGTTTTTATTTTGAACATTATGAAAAATAATATTTAAAAAAGTTTCGATACGATATTGTTCTTTTTGGGCGAGTGTCATGGCCCGAGGCCCCCGGAAAGCAATCGCGGCTTTGATGAGACCATCTATATTATGAGAAATAACATCTTTATTGGATTTAAACTTATCCGCACCAACTTTTTTAAGTTCCTCGTTAACAAATTCAAGAGCAGACAAGTAAACATTTTGTTCAAACTCATTGGGAACTAGTTTTTTAAATTCAAGCCACTTTGCTTCTGTTTTTGAGTCCCATTTTCGAATAAAAAGCTCAGGAGGACCCTTTGCATCATGCTTAATGGTTATTTGCTCTTCTTCAGTTTTTATTAGCTTGGTATACAACATATTGTCTTTATACCCACTATCTATCCAAAATTTACGTTATTATTTTACTCTGATCAGTGGGATAAAACACCTATTAAGGGAGAAAAAGTGGGGTGAACGACGGGGATCGAACCCGCGACAGCCAGAACCACAATCTGGAGCTCTACCAGCTGAGCTACGTCCACCACGCAAAGCAATTAACTAGCAATAAATTATCAGTCTAACTACAAACGCTTCGCGCGCTCACCCTTCGGGGGAGCTACGTCCACCACGCAAAGCAATTAATGGATACGAAATATATCACAAAATAGAATTCTCGATTCCTATTGTTTTTCGCGGTAATCCCACAGTTGATCTAATAAACTTTGAAAAGATTGATAACGATGTCCCCAGATTCTTTTAATGATCTGCAGCTCTTGATGGTCGTATTCATTTTCAATAATGTGTGGACCCATCTCATCATCCATGTAAGCTAGAAGAGCAACCACAAAAGCAGTGTAGATAATACTTTCTCGATCGTTTTCTCTTTTATCGTGAATAGAGCTGATGAGAAATTTTAAAATTTTAATAAGGCTTTCCTGATGCCAGTAAAGACTGATGCTGTCCGCATCAAAAAATTCACAAATATCATCTAAATAATCTTGAGTTAAATCCATCAATTGATGACGGTCATAGATATCTTTCCAAAGCCTTTTATTCATCAAAATAGATAAAAGCTTAAATTGAAAAGTTGATGGAAAAAATAATTTAATTCTTTCAAAGTGGTTAAATGAACTTTTAATATAGTTATGGGGAAAGTTTTCAAAAAAAGATTCCAGATCATTTAAGCGGGCACTGTGAGTAAGCCGATCACTTAACTTAGATTTCAAGTAAAAGGGATCAAAAGAAAGATCTCTTAAAAGTTCTGGGTCATAGCAAATAAAACTTTCAAAAATTTTTCTTTTAGTTTCGGTGAGAATAAAGTCTGCGCCGGCCCGACTCTCTTCATCTCCCCTCAAAATATAATGATGGGCCAAAAAATCGTAGTAAATAAGATTTTGGGGTTCAAATTGAATGGAATGCTTATACTTTTCAATTTCAATGGCATTACTAAGTTGAAAGCTTAAATTTTTTAAATTCAATAAAGGCATAACAGGTATCGCCAAAAATATTTTAACAATTCAATATCTTTTGAAGGCCCCTAGTCGTTTAAGCCCACGCCATCCATGATTTTATCGATGCATTTTTCAATACGTGCTTCGCGGGTAGCCGACTGTTTGGCCGCTGAGAAAAAAAGCAGATAGCCTCGTTGGCGGCCCGGGGTTAAGACTTCAAAAGCAACTTTAAGAGCAGAATTTTTATTTAATTGTTTTTGAAATTCTTCAGGCATTTCAAATTCGGAAGTCTTTTTAAGTTTTACTTTCTGGCCCGCTTTTTCATTTTTAATGGCTTCCGCGATATACGCTTTCAAAACACTTTTTTGAGCGGTAATTTCTTTCACGCTGGTAAAACGAATTTGGCGGGCCGACTGCACGTTCTTCGTTTGTTGAATCAGGATTTTTTTAGGATCTTTTAACAGAGCACCTTTCATAAATAAATAAGCGCAGTAGTCATTAAAATCGTGGATTAAAAAAACATTGGTTTCGTTTAAGGCGTAGCAAGGACAGCCCCACTTTAATTCTTCGGTCAGGCCGCTGGCTAAAGCAATTTCACGCAGTATCGCTACTTCCTTAGGCCATTTTTTATTTTTATTAAAATAAAAATCGACTTTAGGATTAGGTTTGCTCATTTATTTATTATTTTGAACTAACTTTTCGATCTGCAGGTCTGGCGAAGTAAGAAATAATGGTCAAAGTTAAAAGTAAAAATGGCGGAAATATTTCTTTTAATGGGTCGCCGGAAAAAATATGGGAAGCCACCGCGCCAGACATCACAAAAAAGAAACCAGCGTATGTCCATTCTTTAAGAAGGGCTTTTTTAGGAATAAGAACAGCAATCACACCCAATATTTTCCAAACACCGATGATGATCAAAATATATGCGGGATAACCCAGTTTATTAATAAATTCGACTTCTGATTTTACTTGGAACAATTGCACAAGTCCGGTTGAAAACATTCCTAGTGAAAGCCACAGAGTGAAGAACCAATAGATAATTTTATTTTTGAGAGTCCATCGGCTTTTTGATTTATTTTTTGATTTTGGTTTATTTTTCTTTTTCATGGGAGTTATTTTAATTTGTTTAATTTGGTGCGAGTAGAGGGAGTTGAACCCACACACCTTACGGTACTAGATCCTAAGTCTAGCGCGTCTGCCAATTCCGCCATACTCGCATGTGCTAACAAAAACATTTTGGTGCGCCGCGACGTTTTCGCCGCTTTGCAGTCCGATTTATTTAGTTCACATCGTAAATCACTTTACGAAGTAAGTTTGGTGCGCCGCGGGGGATTTGAACCTACGGCCCGCTGATTAAGAGTCAGCTGCTCTACCAACTGAGCTAGCGGCGCATGATATCAAATGGTGACCACAGTAGGAATCGAACCTACGACCTACAGATTCGAAGTCTGTCGCTCTATCCAACTGAGCTATGTGGCCAGGACTTTCCTATCGGGCGTGAATTTTAACAGGCAATAACTAAATTGTGTTCTTTAAATGAAACCAATTGTTTTTAGGAGTATTGAGATTCAAATTTCCATTAAATTGTGAAAAATCGTTTAGCCAGTCCTGCAAATGCGGAAACGATTGGCTGACAATCGGCATGCTTTGTTTGAGCAGATAAGACTTTTGCAGTGGTCCGCTCAAATCTCTGGGTAAAAACGGAATCGAAGCCATTGGAATTAAAATGAGCAGCCCAAACACCCAACCTTTAAGGGCGCCCAAAACACCCCCTCCAAAAATATCAAACGGCGATAAAAACGAAGTGTTTTTAATCAGCTGATAAAGCGTTCCACTCACCACATTAATGACGCCATAAACAAGAGCACCGCCCATTAAAAAGCTAATACTAAAAGTCATCCAATCATTTAAATGCAGAAATTTATGAACATAGGGTGTGATGATTGGATATAAATATAATGAAGCATACACAGCGCCGACCATCGCCAAAATATCAAACGAACCGCGCACAAGACCTCTACGAATACCGTTTAAAAAATTGGCAGCCAAAACCGTCAAAAAGATGGTGTCGATCCAGTTCATCACTAAAAATTATAGAACTCGGGGGAACAGACTCAAAAAGGAATCTAAATTTTAACTGCCGGGTATTCTTCTATATAAGCTTCGTCTTTAGCGCCAAAGTAAGTGACGTTGCGTTTTTGAGTATCAACCACATAGCGCACAACTCCAGCTTTCCATGATGCCGCCAAAAACTCTGGAAAGGTACTTTCGCCAGCCTGACTCGTTCGTAATGCCTTAATGAGATCTTCTTTATTAAAAGTAGGCACATCCACTGCGCCTGAAGTTAAAGGGGGCATCTGCATCACAACCGGACCTTCTTCCATAAAATACACAGCCTGACATGCTGGGAGTGTCCAAATATTCTTAGTGACTCCAGCCTGTCTTAAAATTTCTGCCAAATAAGGAAAACCGCCAACTTTGGGTCTAACTTTCAATGCAAGCTGTTGAGCTGCCAATAATTTTTCTGTAGCTTTACTCATAAGAACTTAATTCATCTGGCGTCCCCGAGACGATTCGAACGTCCGACCAACAGCTTAGAAGGCTGTCGCTTGATCGTAAATCAAAAAAATAACTAGGCATTTTTTTGCTGTCGTGACAATAAAATTAGACCCCTGAAATGATCAAGATAGCTGTTTTGGTTGTTCTTCTAATCTATTTCTAAGATTGGGTTAAATATCAATCGTGATTCATTTGGGATTTCAATAACTGAATGACCTAG
>CAYMKA010000025.1:0-13950 GCA_964390935.1 uncultured bacterium | reverse complement strand
CAGGGAGACATATATACCAACCACGAAATTCAATGCCTACTCCATGCACGATGTGGTGAAGTCCAGAGAGTAGATAAAGAATGGTGCCGGAGGCAACGACCATCGATTCTGTTTCAGTTCTCAATCCCAGGAGACCGGATTCTACCCATAAAAGAATGCCGGTATTGTGTCGATGCCAGCCAGAGTCAGTAAATGATTTCTCGTAAAAATACTGCTGTCCAGAGACGAATTTTTCGTCTCCGAGCCTAACCAGTGGAACATCATCCAAATTTAGGCTAACAGTTTTTCTCACGCCTTTCTGACCTCAATCTTTTTCTCTTTTCATAAACTTTGCTCGTTCTAGACCGCATTGCATTTAAAGCCCTCCATCAGTCGCTGGAGTGCGAATTCTAGCCGCACTTCCAGAGGCTGTCAGCTTCACTTTATGCCTGCCTCCCTGGATTTGTGCGCAGTAGGCGGAGCGCATTTGCTGTAACAAAAATTGAGGCACCCATGTCGGCGGCGACGGCTAGCCACAAGTTTGAAATTCCGGCGAAGGCCAGAACCAAAAATGCAATCTTCGTTGCTAGAGCAAATCCAATATTGAAACGAATGATCCTTAGAACCCGCCGTCCTTGTTGAATCGCCTTAGGAAGCTCCTCGAGATTATCCTGCATTAAAGCGATGTCCGAAGTCTCAATGGCGGCGTCCGTCCCGGCAGCACCCATCGAAATTCCGACAGAAGCGTGGGCAAGAGCTGGAGCATCATTGATCCCATCTCCAACCATCGCCACGTTCTTGTCTATTGCGGTCAGCGCCTTCATCTTGTTGACCTTATCTTCAGGCAGAAGATCGCCGAATCCCTCATCGACGCCGGCGGCCTCGCGGATCGCATCGACAGTCTTTTGATTATCGCCACTCAGTATGACGACCTTGCTTATGCCAATTGCGTGCAACGATTTAACTGCGGCCTTAGCGTTCGCGCGAAGGGTATCGCCCAATGAGAAGACCCCCAGAACATTTCCTGCGTGCCCGTCGTGTGGCGCATGTCCGACGACGACGACAGATAAAGCTTCGGATTCAAGTTCAAGAAGGTAATTTTCTAGCTCTGGCGTGCAAACGCCCAAATCATGTGCGAAGCGGTGATTACCGACAAAATACAGGTGCGAGTCCACATAACCTTCGGCGCCTCGACCGGGAACTGTCTTGTATTTATCGACCGACTTCTTTGGTAGATTTTTTTCAGCGATGAAATCGAGAACGGCTTTAGCCAGCGGGTGTGACGATACGCTTTCTAACGCATCAGTTACTTGAAAAATATCAGCCTCGCTGACATCGCTGACATCGCTGAAACGCCGAAAAGCTTGAACCTTAAATTTTCCCTCGGTCAAGGTGCCGGTCTTGTCTACAGCGATGGTCTTCAACTTACCAAGTGCCTCAAGGTGAACACCCCCCTTCACCAGAACCCCACGACGAGCGAGCGAGGCAAGGCCGGATACGACCGAGATAGGAGTGGCCAGAACAAGGGCGCAAGGGCACGCCACAACCAAAAGAACCAGAGCACGATAGAACCAAAGATCAAAACTTTGCCCCAGAGCAAAAGGGACAGCGAAAGCGGTTGAAGCTGCAAGAACGAAGACGATGGGCGTATATATTTTTGCAAAGCGATCTACGAACTGCTCTGAAGGGGCTTTCGACGCTTGTGCCTCCTCGATCAAACGCATTACTTTTGAAATCTTCGAGTCTTGAAAAGCTTTGGTGACTTCGACCGTAAGAACTCCATTTTCATTTAAAGTGCCTGCGTAAACCGAATCTCCAGCGGCCTTGCTGACGAGCCTTGATTCGCCCGTAACCGGCGCCTGATTCACCGCCGAAGTTCCTTCCTTCACCGTCCCGTCAAGAGGAATATTTTCTCCAGGCTTCACTATCAGAAGGTCGCCCGGATTCACTTCGAGCACTGGCACGGAAACGATCGAGCTGCCGACCTTTTTCGATGCGACCTGCGGAGTAAGCTTGAGAACTTCACGGATCGCTTTTCTGGCGCGATCAATGCTGAAAGACTCAAGTAGTTCTGCTAGGGAAAAAAGAAAAACCACCGTAGCCGCTTCAGAATATTCTTTGATTGCAAACGCGCCGATAACCGCGACTGTCATGAGGACGTTCATGTCCAAAGAGAACTCTTTTAGAGCTCTCCATGCTTTTGGAAAAACGAGAAATCCCGCAGTAGCAGTCGCGCAGCCAAAGACTAGGAACGAGGGAATTGGGCCCAGAAGATCGAGCCAATTCAAAAGCATTCCAATCGAAAGAAGTAAGCCAGACGAGGCAATGAGGGAAATTCGGCGTTTATTTGCCGAAACGAAGCCAACGGCTGCGGTCTTAACGACTTTTACTCCGGTGCTTTCAATCGCGTCAGAAATGCTTTGTTCGGAGATATGCTTTGGGCGTCTGACAGTAACAGTAGAGGCTACAAGGTTCACCGTTACAGAAGATACGCTGATCCCATTTAGAGCTCTTTTAATAGCGTCAACTTCATCGTTGCAGTCAGCACCTGATACTTGAAACACGCTCTCGACCTCTCCGACCTGCATTGGTTTCAAGTCAGTGACGCTATTCGATTCTGTTTGTTGGCAATTCGTACAATCCACCTCAACCTCCTACTGTTTTTCAACTCGCATCGAACTATCCATTTGAATTCCTTCGTCTGGTCGAACAATCGCCGAGTCATGATCGAGAACTTTGATGACGAGCGCTTCGCCCACTTTTTGAAAGCTGCATTGGCTGATGCTGCCTCCACGGTTGCGGTTGACCTTTTTGCAGAACGACTTCATAACCGCGACCTTTTCTCCTTCTTTAACTTCGGCACCGCCAATGCCGACCCTTGTTCCCTCTGGAATTTCTGCTTTTTCCTGAACTCCGCCGACCTCATGGATATGTGCGCAGCCAGTAGCAAATCCGATAAGGATCAAGGCCACCGAACAAAATTTAATTTTTGACATTTCAATCTCCTTTATCTTGAGGTGGACGATAACTTTGCTCTCTGAGATTCAAGCAAAACTTCGATCGCCCACTTGTTTTTAAAATCACGCTTCTTTCTCATTCTTTTGGCCACGCCTTTCAAAGCGTTCTTCAATCCAGCTATATATAACCGGAACCAAAACAAGAGTTAGGACCGTGGAAGTAATGAGTCCGCCAATAACTACGGTTGCAAGAGGCCTCTGGACTTCGGCCCCTGTGCCTGTATTCAACGCCATTGGGATGAACCCGAGGCTTGCTACAAGAGCAGTCATTGAAACGGGACGAAGTCGTGTCAAAGCACCTTTGAAAACTGTATTGGCAATGCTTGTTCCCTCAGCCCTGAGTTGGTTGAAGAAATTGACCATCACCATGCTATTCAGTGTGGCAATCCCGGCAAGCGCAATGAACCCAACTGCGGCCGATACGCTAAAATTGATGCCTCTAAGGTAGAGCGAGAACACGCCCCCCACCATTGCAAATGGGATCGCACTAAAAACAAGAGTCGCGTGCCTGAGCGTCCCGAAGCTGCGCAGGAGAAGAATAAAAATGACGATCAAGGTGATTGGGATGATAATCATCAACCGATCTCTCGCTTTTTCGAGATTCTTAAATTGTCCTCCCCAGGAAAGCTCGTATCCGGGTTCTAATTTTAGCTTTTGTTCCACTAAGGCTTTGGCCTCAGCGACAAAGCTCCCAACGTCACGGTCTTTCAGATTGATTGCGATGGATGAATAACGTCGCGCCGAACTACGAGCTACCGTCGTTACGACCTCATGTTCTCTGATGTCGGTGACAGCAGAAAGTGGGATGGTGCCGCCAGATTCAAGACCTACTGGAACCTTGGAAATTTCCTTGATGTTATTTCGGAGACTTTCATCCAAGTGAACCAAGATCGGGAATCTCCGATCCTCTTGATAGTACGAACCAACTTCTTTTCCGCTCATCGAAGATTCTAGAATGCTATTTACCTCTTTGAGCGCTACTCCGTAACGAGCCATCTTGTCGTAGTTGAGGTTCACATCCAGCATCGGGCTTTTTGTAAGTGCGGTAAGTGGGTCGGACTCGAGCTCTCCAATTCCGCTTACGCTTTCCAAAATTTCCTTTGACCGATTCGAGTATTCAAGAAGCTTGTCGAGATCAGGCCCGTAGATCCGCAATGAAACGTCGGCTCTTGAGCCTTCTAAGATTTCATTGAATCGCATTTCGATGGGTTGATTTGCTGAGACATCCTGCTCCTTATTATCAGCCTCCAACTTTTCCTTGATCGCTGCGAACAGCTCATCTTTCGTTCGTCTCTTGCCATCAATAAGCGGCCACGTCTTACGGTCCTTTTTGAGAACCAAAAAGGTATCTGCGAGATATGGTCCCATTGGATCTAGCGCTGAATCCGGTGTTCCCATTCGTGAGAACACCTGCTCAACTTCTTCAAATTTCATGATGATTTCTTCTGCTCGTTTTTGCCATCGAGCCGAGGCATCAATCCCTTGCTGAGTGCTTCGGGTTAGATTGATGACAAGGTCACCCTCATCCAACTGAGGAATGAAATCCGAACCGAGACGGAAAAACAGTGCCATTGAAACAATCGCGGGAATGGCGATCACAGGAATAACTATCCAGCGTCGCTCCAGCGCCGACTTTAGAATTGGCTCGTAACCACGATGGATAATTCGGAACAAGAAGGGTTCGTTTCCGTGTTCCACCTTGGAAGGGATAAAAAGGTATGCAAGCGCTGGCATGAGCAGGAGCGCCACGAGCAGACTTGCCCCAAGCGCTAGGAGGACAGTGGCCGCCATCGGCTTGAACATTTTCCCTTCGATGCCTTCCAGATAAAGGATTGGCACATACACCAGCATGATGATGAACAACCCGAAGACCAGGGGCTTGATAACTTCTCGGCTGGCTTCCAGAACGATTTTGAATTTATCTTTCCTATTCAAAACGGCGCCCGAAGCAGCGCTAAGTTCAAAACGTCTTATGACGTTTTCAATCAAAACTACTGCACCATCCACCAGAAGGCCGAAATCAATCGCTCCCAAGCTCATCAGGTTCGCGGAGATACCAAACATCTCCATACCTTTTAGGGCAAAGAGCATTGAGATCGGAATGGCAAGCGCCACGACTAGGGCCGCTCGTAAATTGCCAAGAAGCAGTAACAGGACAATCACGACCAGCCCCGCACCTTCGGCGAGATTTTTAATGATGGTTTTGATTGTGTCGTTAACGAGGTGACTGCGCGAGTAAACGATTTTTACGTCAACGTCGGCTGGTAGTTTGATGTCATTCTGAATAGCGCTTTCCGCGCTTGATGCGATTTCTCGGCTATTCGCTCCAATTCGCATCAGGACAGTCCCCAAGACCGTCTCTTTTCCTTCATAGGTAGCCGCTCCGACTCGAAGCGCGTTATCAATAGAAACATCAGCAACATCGCGAACTCGTACAGGTCTACCGCTTACATTCAGTGACAGCGGCAGGTTTTCAATGGTGCTAAGGTTGCTAACATTGCCGGTAGCGCGAACGATGATCTGGCGATCCTCGTTTTGAATATAGCCACCGCCAAAGCTTTCACCCAGAGACTCCAACTTCGACATCAGCTTTTCAAGCGAGAGACCATATCTTTCGAGACGATCTGGAAAGACATTGATGTGAATTTGCTTCGCTAACCCTCCGTTGGTGTCAACGTCGGCAATACCAGCAATCTTCTTCAACTGCGGGCGAAGAGTGAATTCCTGTACCTCTCGAAGATAAAGTAAGCGTTCCTTTTCGGACTTTGCCGCGAGCGCTGTTCCCGGTTTCGGCTCAACAACATACATAAGAACTTCGCCGAGGCCTGTCGTGACGGGGGCAAGCTCGGGTGTAAGTCCTTCGGGTAGGTTTGATCGAACATTCTGAAGCCGCTCGGAGATGAGTTGCCTTGCGAAGTAGATATTCGTCTGCTCTTCAAATATTACGACAACCTGAGAGAGACCAAACTTGGAAAGCGATCTAACTTCTTCCACACCTGGAAGGCCAGTCATCTCAGTTTCAATGGGATAAGTGACAAGTTCTTCGATTTTCCCTGGCTCCAGAGCGCCAGTCTTCGTATTAACAACGACTTGAACATTGGTGATGTCTGGAACTGCATCAATAGGAAGCTTTACTGTCGCAAATATTCCGAAGAGACAAATGACTGCGAATATTGAAAAAATCCAAAGGCGATTCTTTAGCGCCGATTCGACTAATTTTTCTAACATATTATTTCTCCCCAACGCCGGAATCGACACCGGACAGTAAATTCAACTGAGTTAGTGCTTCCGTGTAACCAGACTGTGCATCGAAAACTTTGGAGGCTTGCTCGTGAACCTGATTTTCGAGCTCCAGATATGAAGTAACTGGAACTAAGCCCTTCTTCCAATTCTGTTCAGTCCGATCCATTTGTGATTCAAGCGAGGAAACAAGTGAGAGCGGATATAGTTCGATTCGCTTTTTACTTTGTAGAAGAGCTGTCCAACCTTGCTCAAATTGACTAAGCAATTCTCGTCGCTTCTGCTCTAAACGATATGTCGCAGCTTCCTTTTCAGCGAGAGCGGCTCGTTTGCCATAGTCGCCGCGATCAACGATCGGTAAAGAAAGTTCGATCGTTCCGGTATATGTCCGCTGGGGAAAATCGGCAGTTTGCTCGTTGTAGCCCGCACCCAATCGAATATCTGGAAAGCGTTTTTTCCCGGCTTGTTCAGCTTCAAGTGAAGCTTTCGCAATTAAACTCTTCTGACTTTGCAAGTCGGGATTTTGCTGCTCAAAACTAAGTAGTAATTTTTCTCGGTCCGGTAGGGCTGGAGCATTCGTCCATTTTGCATCGGGAATAATCTGTTGCTCGAGGTTCAAGAAAACATTCAGCGCTTTCCAAGCGTTCTCTCGCGCCGTTGAAATCTCAATGAATTTTTCCTCGATCTCTCGTAGCCGATTGAGAATAAGAGTTTTTTCTGTTGCCTGTGCTGGTGAGGCGAAGGGGCGAGTGCCAAGAAACTTGGCTACCAAATTGATTTTTTCTCGCCGATGCAGTGTGTGTTTCGCTTGTTCATCTAAGGCCGCAAATCGGACTGCCAAACGAATCACTTCCGCCTTTAAAAGCGCTATTTGTTTTTTCGATAACAGTTCGACAGTAGCTTTATTTTGTTCCCCAATTTTTTCGGCGATCGCCTTTTGCCCAAAAAGAGGAACACTTTGCCTGATCGAAACGTCAATTGTCCGACCAGACATTCCGGCTTGAGTCATTGGACCCGCTGAAAACCCTAAATCGGGATTGTCCCACTTCCCGGATTGCCGAGCCAAGTTGTCCGCGCTCTCAATGTCCTTAAGGAGTGCATTGATCTCCGGGGTCTTTTCCGCAGCCCGAGCAACGATTTTCTCAATGCTCCAGCGCTCAATATTTGTGGGTTCGGCAAATGCGTTCACTCCCAATAGAATTGCGAGGAGCGCACTTATACATGCTATTTTAGACTTCACTATGTATTCCTTTCGTCTGCTCGTCGCCGATCTGAAATCTTCGCCGCAGCAAATTTTGTTTCAAAGTTTGAGGAGTGAGCTGGCGGTGCGGAAGCAGCGCCAGCTCACAATTCAGTTAAGGACGACCACCGCCACGAAATTCGCGCCTTGGAGACTCTTGTGGAGGCAAGTGCGGAACTGAGGCGGTCTCTCCGAGAACTTTGAAATTCTTCACAACGAGATTTCCTCCCCAGAAGAGGAAGCGAGGTGTCTTTTCTGCTTCAATCTCAACTAAGTAGTTCTTTTCGTTTTCGTGATGAATTTTGACCAACTCTGGACTGTCCACAATGTCATACGTTTTGCCGGTTTCCCGGTTCTTAAATTCGAGGCTGTGATTGTGGAGCGTTGTATGGTCGGAAGCGGAATCGGTGATTTCACCGACCCACTTAACAACTTCTGGGTCTGCAGAGGACGGTTTTCGATTCGAGAGATCAACGCCTTCTTTTGCGTAGGCACTCGCTGCGCTCATCAAAAGAGCCAGGGCAAACAAATATGTTCTTTTCATTTTCTTCTCCTATTGCGTTTAAAAAATTCCATTTCAGCGACGCGCACAAATGCACGTCACGCTCAAATTCTCGGACGAGAACAGTTAGAATTGGAAATTAGGCAATAGGAGGACGGAAAAGACTGGTGATAAATGACTTCAGAACTAAGGTTGGAGAAACACTGCCGTACTGTTGTTGATTTTCAAAAGGCGAAAATTTGGTCTGGTTTGCAACAAATCCACAATGACCAAAATGGCAGTGATGACAAACGTGGTTTGGATTCCCGCAATCATCGCAGTCATTTTGCGGGGAAGTATGTCGATCGTCCTCGGCAGCGAATGATGCGGAGGCAACGAGAGAATCGCTGGGAGTCGCCGAAACAGTGATCTGGTTGGGTTCGGCGGAAGCTAATGGGCCAGGACACTCCGGCGCGATCAACGCCAAGAACCCTACCAACATTAAAATTACCGTTATCAGCTTCCTCATAAACTCACCGAATCAGAATATCCTCACAGATATTTTGAAATCTCCTTAAACTCTTTTAGCTTGTTCGTAAAACTTCGATTGTCCTGGGCATCTGCTAAGCAATGCTCAATGTGGTCATGAATATAGGTTTTTTTAGCGCTGGAAATTGCGCTTTCTACTGCCTGGAGCTGCTGGGCAATGATGAGATGGTCAGACTCAGAATTAATCATCTCGATGACCTTAGCCAAGTGACCATTCACTCGATTCAACCTGGCAAGGATGCTTTTATTTTCGGTATGCACGCCCATAAACACTATCCTATCCCCCCCCATAGGATATGTCAAGCCGGCTTACTTTGTGCGCCGCCGCATGGATCAAATAGGGAAAAAATCGGTTTATACGAACGAAATCACTTTTTACGGAAGACGAAAAGCCTATCGTGGATTCCAAACCACACAGGGATTTCTACCGATTCTTCCTCGGAAAAGTTTTTTGTCAGTAAGTTGAAGAACGAATCCGATGCCGTGCAACCGCCTTTTCCTTCGCCAACGTAGAGCACGGTTTCGCCACGATATTGCTTCAAGGTATTGAACGCCATCTTGTCATTGTAAGGCGGCCAGCAAAGAAAGAGCGCTCTGTCCGCATGATCCTTGATAGCGCTCTCCGAGCCTTTTTTCACGGCGAAGTAGTGCTTATGAAAATGATTGTAAGACCCTTTGTATTGCTTCGTGCTCGAAATATCGTAAGCCACCACGTCCGTGCCAATTTGTGCAAGGAGCGAAGCCCAATAGCCGCTGCCTGCACCGACCTCGACGATGGGTGAATATTGAGCGATCACTTCTAGCGCACGCTTGCAGGGTATCGCCCAAGCGTACTTGTAGACGTATCGCTGGCGCGCGATCGAGAGGAGCATTCCGTATTTGATGCCCGTTCCGAACATGTTGTCTCGGAGTGCCGACTGATCGCCATCGACGAGAGCAAGAACGTCTCTGAGATAGGGATTCATTTCGGACTTGGGCTCGAAGATCGGTTTTTGCTTTGGAGGAAAGCCCGGAACGTCTTCAATATCGCGGATAGCGTATCGGGGCATTTTCCCGAAAGTCTCTTGATAGAATTTTTTGATCGCTTCGGGAGTGAAGTCGCATTCCACGCAAATGAGATTTTCGCGCATATCAGGTGACGGATCTGGAATAAGCTCTGCTTTGCAGGTTGAGCAATTTTTTGAAGCCATCATCAGTCCTTTCCGCTTTTCTTCGCGGGAACGAGAGAGTGCTTTGCCAAAAACTTATTCACCTCGGCGATGATGTCCTTAAAGTCGGCGGAGAGTTCTCCTCTGGCTTCTTCCGTGAGTGTTCTTAGGTATTCATTCCAGTAGTTTTGGGTTCTCTCGATTTCAGAGTTCTTGATTTGAATCGGGCCGAGCGCGGTTCCTCGGTGGGTGAAGGTTTCGCTGATGGCGGGTTTCACGCGCGAAATGTCCACGACATCGTTTCGGATCAAGCACAGAAGATCGTGGTAGTCTTTCATGCGGCTATTTTGCTCCGAGCGCGCCACAGCGGTCTGGAGTTTTTCGGCAAAAATGGATTCCACGGGATAAGCCCACAGGTCGATGTCTTTTTCAAAGAGTGGTGCCTTGTCGGTTCCAAGCAGGCGCATGGTGATCTCGGTAGGCTTCACCACGTCGCCAACGCCCACGTCGATGAAAATTTTGGTTCTCGTCTTACCGAGATGCCCAACTACCGAGACGGAGTAGCCGGGATATTGCATGTGCGTATGGGCGAGCAATTGGACGTTCAACGAATCAAAGGAAAACCCATCATCAATATCGGAGCCGGAAACTTCTCCCAGATATTTTCGGATGTCTTCGATGCTGCCTTGCAAATCCCTGAGCAAGAAATCCAAATCGCGCGTCTCGCGTTGAATATCGATGTAGCGTTGTAGGCAGAGAGCACCTTTGAAGATAAAATTCTTCCTGTATTTTGATTTTGCGAGACGAGAAAGCCAGCGCTCGAGCACGACCTCCTGCCAAACGTCGTTGAAGGTGCGACCTTGTTTTTCGGCGATCTTCTTTACGCGCTCTTTGATGGACTGTTCTTTTGCCTGACTCATGTTAGTGCCTCTAGGTAAGGTACGATGTCCACTCGAAGCGCCTTTGCGTAACGTGCAAGCTTCGAGACATCCGGTTTTCGTTCTTTGGATGGTCTGAGGTATTCCTTCAGCGTGCGCAGCGCCGACTCTCTTGAGAGGTAGCGAAACGCATCGACCACGCATCTTTCCCTGTCGAAAATGAAAGTGCGGTATTGATCCACCTTCAGCGCGATCCTTCCGAGCGAAAGGTTTCTCATTCTTAGGATCTTGGTTTTCGGACGTTTGGCCGCCGCCGCGGAATGCGGGACTGCGATCCAGAACTGCCTTTGGACCTCTTGGGTGAGCTCGTAGTAGTTCAGCGCGGAAATTCCGCAGATGGTTCCATCGGGAATGCTCTGCGCGGTCTCAAGGAGATCCTGCCACTCAAACGGCGCAGTGGTTTCGGCGTTGGGGTTTCGGTAGACCCCTCGGGCAATTCGTTCCAGAACGCCTTTCTTCACGTAGTAAGACAGCAGGTGCGGATCAACGCCGTAACTTTTCGCATCTCGCCCCGTGAAGGACGTTTTCTGAAGGAGCTTTTTAAAACCTGGATTTCTCATAATTCTAACTTTACCAAAAACACCCAAAGTCATCAAGTGGGTATTTTTGGTAAAATAGCCCTTAAAACCCCGTGGATTACAATATATTGAGTTTGTCGCAAAATAAGCCATTTTACCTCCTTTGCAGTTCCCGCAGACGGTCAGCGAGAATGTCGTGCCTTCGGTCCCTAGCCTTAAGCGTAATCGGCACGCACAGACCCAGGAGCCGCGATGCAAGCCGCTCGTGCATCAGGGATTTTACTTCGCCCGAAGCAAGGTTCGTCGTCACGAAGGTCGGCAACTCGGAATTGAGTCTCCGATCCACGATCTGGAATAGGCGTTCCGTTTCCCACGGCTTTCCTTGCTGAGTGCCCAAATCATCGAGGAACAAAACATCGGCGTTGAGGGATTCGTTGAATGTGGGTTCCGCGCGATCTTCGCGGGCGAAATCTTTTGTCATTTGGTCGAATAGGAACGGGACCGACCACCAAACCATGTGCGGAACTCTTTCGGTGGCCGCTTCGATGTAACGGTGAACGAAGGAACCCATGAGGTGACTTTTGCCGGAACCTGGCGGTCCCTGAAGCCAAAATCCATACCGATCAGTCGGACGCCATTTCTTGACGAGCTCCAACTCGCGCGCGCAATCGGGGTCCACCTGAAAAGACCGAAGCGTCTTTGTCGTGATGTTCCCCGGAAAGCCTGAGCGCTTGAGCATGTGAGCGATCTCCTGGCGCTTTCGGATGGCGGCCGCCACGCGCTCGCGTTCGCGCGCCACCTCATCGCATTTCGGATGGGCGATAGCTCTCCACGCAAGCCGACCTAAGACTGCCCGAGGGAGCGCCTTTGAGTCGTCCAGAGTGAACTCGGGATTTTTCTCGTAACGAAAAACATCACCGCACTCTGGGCAGCGTTCTTTCGGGGTTTCAAGTTCCTCCACGTTCGACACCAGAATGGGCGTGAAGCTCTTAGCCAACGGCTGCATTCACGCCTCCCTGAGTCTCCGCGTAGGTTTCGGTTTTGATTTTTTCGATCACCGCATCGAGGTCATCGTCGCGTTCGTGCGCGCCTGCAGGTCGCTGGAAGCCGCCCTTCGGTCGAGCTGAATTGCTTGGAAGCTTGGTAGTGTACTCGTCCCAGCCACGCGAAAGCCAATTCCCCAAAAAGCGCGGGAAATTCTTTTTCCGCTTGTGAGGGTTCATCACTTCCCAAGCCAGTGCTTTGAACACTTGCTGAGCAACCCACTTCGGGTCGGGGTACGCATCGAGCAAAGCCTGCTGTGTGGTGAGCGGCACCTTCCGTTGAAGAAATGTCAGTTCAATTTTCGATTCGGGGTCAAAGGGGCGAAGCGCTTCGTGGAGGACGACCGGATTTTCCGTGTCGGCCTTTACATCGTCTCGTTCGTCCGTCTCGTCAGGTTCGTCCCGTCCGTCCGTCTCGTTCGTAAGGGCCAAATCTGAACGTGATCCTTCCGAGTCCGATCGTGCTTGCAGGTTATCTTCCTGAGTCCGTACAGATCCGTTCGGATTCGGACGGATTTGTTCGTGCTGTTGGAGAGTACCGTTTGCAAGCAGCTTTGAAAGCGACGAACACACCTGCGCGGGCGTAGCACCTGCTCTTTGTGCCAAATATTCGACGTTGATTTTGACTTGGTTATTCTGTTTTTCTGAGGCCCGACACAGTATCTCAACAAAGACGTATCTTTCAGCCGCATCCAAACCGAACATGGCTTCGCTTGTAGAAATAGCGTTCTCCAGGCGAAGCCATGAGCATTTCTTGATGTCCTTCCTCCCATTGTAGTTCTCAAAACCTGGGATGATGATGGTTATGCCATCGTATTTCTGTTTCATTTGAGTCTCCTTCCATAGACGCAAAGTTGCCGCCACGTGCGGAAAGGAGCCCGTCGCCAACATGGCATCGGGATTGTTTTCACTTCGTTAAAAATTTAGAGTTGGATCGTGAGCCTCCGCCTGCGCCCTTTGTCCTCGAGGATGTGTCCGTATTTTGAGCTTCTGCGTTGAACGCCTCTGCTCAGCACGATCACATGGTCTCCCAAATCTCGCCGCGTATAGATTTCGACCGCGTGGGGCGCGGATCGGTACTTCTTTCGGTAGGACCGATCCGCCCCCTGGAGCCGCCTAATCAGCGTTGTAAGCTTCATGGTGCGGCCCTCGCGGGTTGACCCAGAGCTCGGGCGCGGAATGCCTCGAAGTTCGATTGTGCGAGCTTTAAGGTTTCCCCAATTGCGCGGGTCGCAAAGTCGCCGTTTACCCGATTCAACCGATCGGAAAGCAGCAGGGCCGACCCCAAGATGGACTCTCCAAACTGCAAAGCGGTCAGGAGGTCGGTCAGGCTTGGCGGGGTAGCGTTAATTTCGCCAGGACGCCCAGATAGAAATGTACGAACCGTTTTGGTTCTGTTATCACCTCGTTGGGCTGTTTTTTTAATGAGTCCGCTTTCACCGGATTCCGTTCCTTTTGGTAGACGTTTCATGGGTTTGGCCCCCCATGAATTTCAGCGCTGTCGGTTCTGAAATCGTCCACTAGGGGACGCCAAAAAATAAAGAACCCACGGAGCGAAAGCAAAGTGGGTTCTTTATTTTTTGGCGCTGCTATTAATGATGAAACGCGTGAGCGTTTCGTGCTTTGACGCCGATTGCGCGAATAATATCGGCACTGGACAACCCTGGCCTTTCAACTTCGACGAGAGGGATCGCTTTACTCTGATCGTCCAGCGCGATTGCTGACGTACCCCACCCCTGAATAATGGCCTTTTTTGCCCAGTACTGACCGCATCCTATATATGTTTATACTTACTTG
>CAYMKA010000024.1:0-14906 GCA_964390935.1 uncultured bacterium | reverse complement strand
CTTTGGCATGAATTCCAATCGGCATGCCACGTCCGTTATCTTTCACTGTTACAAAATTATCTTTCCCGATCAAAATTTCAATTTCAGTACAGTATCCGGCCATCGCCTCGTCCACTGAGTTGTCGACAATTTCATAAACCATGTGATGCAGACCTGATTTATCGGTCGAACCGATGTACATGCCTGGTCTTTGGCGGACAGCTTCAAGACCCTCTAAGATCTTAATCTGCGACTCATCGTATTTTGCTGAAACTTTAGTCATGATGTTTTTTTATATTATGCGTTTTTTATTATTTTTTTGAAATCTTTTTATAAATCTTAGGCCCCACTGCCTGCTCGATGATCTTATCATTTATCACATCGGGAGTCAGGGCAGTTTTTAAAAGCGTGTAATCAATAAAATGTTTTTCCACACTGCGGCGCGTGACCAAATCTTTTGTTTTTTCATACTCATAAATTCCCTGCATGTAGCGGTCACGAATTTCGGCCATCATTTTTTCTTTAAGTCTTGAAAATTCATCTTCTGAAATATTAATTTCCGCCATGGCCTCTTCAGGTTTAATCCAGGGCGCATCTTTTAATAAATTTTTAATTTTGTTTTCTTTGGTTTCGTTATTTTTTTGAGCGCACAAAACACAAATTCCTGTTTGTTTTCGAACATTAAAACGACGCCCGCAGCTGCTACATTTTAAAAGGCCTTGTGACTGCCAAAGCTCTGCGTATTCTTTTGAATAATATTCCATAAACATCAATCGGGTTTCAAAGTTCTTCTGTTTTATCCCAGAATCAGCTTTGACTTGCCAGGGCCTGACGGTCATTGTCACAGGTTTTGTTTCTTCTTCAGTTTCTCGGGTCGATCCAGTCACTTGTTGCCAGCTCACGGCATGAATTTTCATTCCTGCCGAAGTCATTTTTTCAATAATTTCTTTTTTCATAAAAACCAGTTGCTGATTCCATCCGGCACTGCTGGTTTCAAGCTGCAAGGTGATTTGCCCTTTTGCTTCTTTAAGGCCTGCCACCCAAACTTGCTTGGCCATTTCGGGATCCATAACTTTTTGCCAGATTTTTTGAATTTGATTTTGATTTAAAGCCAGACGAAAAACACTGGAACCGCGCGCCAGTTCTTCAATAATTTCTTTTAAATGCATATCTATTTAGTTTATCGAATTTTCCCGTCCAAAACCTCAAAAACCTTTGCTCGTTTTTTCCAATCTTCAGGAAAATTTTCAGAACTCGTCCCGGCAAATAAAACCTGAGGGAAACCGGCCTGTGTCCCACTAAAAAAATTCAAAAACGACTTGATGCGCTCTGAATCTAACTCTAAAAGAACATCATCTAAAATATAAACGGGCTCTAAATTTTGTTCTTTAAGCCTCTGGGCTTCAAATAAACGTAGCCCTAAAGCCAGTAGTCTTCTTTGGCCCTGCGAACAAAAATAACGTGCATTTAAATTATTCCAATAAACATAAAAATCGTCGTGATGAGGCCCAACCAAAGAGCGGCCTTTTTTTATTTCCTGAGCCATGCCGCGGTTTAAAAGTTGCAAAAACTGTTCTTTCCAGTCGCTGTGGTAGGGTCCGGTTTCGTTGACCCAATCAAGGCGCACGTCTATTTCTAAATTAAAAATGTCTTTAAATAATTTTTGCATCGACTGATTTAAATTTTGAATGGTTTGGCAACGATACTTCTCAATCACATCTGCTTTTTGGGCCAAGCTCTGGTTGTAGGTGGCTAAAAGTTCTATGTCAGGCATTATTTTCTCCACAACCACTTTTTTAAGATAGCTGTTTTTTTGTTTTAACATGGCTTGATACTGCGTTAAATTGAGGGCATACAACGGAAACCAGGAGGCTAAAAAAAAGTCTAAAAAACGGCGTCTTTTTTCAGCCGAGCCCGAAATAATTTCCAAATCTTCGTTTTGAAAAAAAATCAGCGGCAATTGTCCCAACGCTTCTCGCGTGCTGCTTAATTCCGAACCATTGATTCTTAAATTTTGAATTCCCGCATCATTTAATAAAATTTTCCAATTTTTATTTTTAGATCCTTCTAAAAAATTCAAATCAATAAAAGCTTCTTTTTCGTTTATTTTTACCAAATTTTTCATTTGCGAAGTTCTCAGTGACCGCAAATAAGCCACAAAATAAATTGCTTCTAAAAAATTACTCTTTCCCTGGCCATTTCGGCCAATCAAAAAATTAATTTCAGGATTTAAATCAAGCGTGAGTTCTTCAAAATTTCGAAAGTTTTTGAGAGTAACTGACGTAATCCCCACAAACTAAAAAAGATAACTAGGCATTAACGGGTTCTGCCGTACGAATCGGCATCACCACGTATAAATAATCTTTACCCATCTTAGGGCGTAAAACGCCGGGTGCTAACTTTCCAGACAATTCTAAAACCACTTCATCTTCATCAATAATTTTTAGTGCGTCCAAAAGGAGGCGCACATTAAAAGCGATCATGTCTTTAAAATTTCCTTGAATGGCCGCCGGTAAAAGTTCAGAGCTAGTGCCCACTTCGGGAGTATTCGCCGTAATATGAACCTGACCTTCCACCACTTCCAAATGAATAATATTCGCTGAAGCAGAAGCAATAATCGCCGAACGTTCAGAAGCAGCCATTAACTCTTTACGGTTTACTGCCACTTTGGCATTGGTTTCAGCAGGAATCACTTGTTTGTAATCAGGAAATTGACCTGGGATAAGTTTAGAAATTAAATAAATATTTTCAGATCCATTTTCAAAATGAAATGAAATATTTTCTTTAGAAAATTCTATTTTTACTGAATGTTCTTCATCGGGCAGCACACGACTTAATTCTGAAACCGCTTTAGCAGGAATAATCATTTGCGATTGGTCTGAAAAATTTTGTTCTAAAGTATAATTTTTCTTTGCTAAACGATAACCATCGGTTGCCACTGCACTCAAATGATTTTGTTGTAATTGAATAAAAATTCCATTCAAGACTTGTTTGCTTTCATCTTGCGAAACCGCAAAAAAAGTTTGTTTTACAATTTCAAGTAAACCTTTTGCACCAATTTGAAAAATTTTTGCCCCTTTAATTTCAGGAAGTTTTGGAAATTCATCTGGGGTTAAGGTGTGAATATTAAAAACCGATTTGCGGTTAGAAATTTTTAAATTCCCCTTACTTTCTAAACTTAATTCCACTTCCCCTTCATCAAGTTTTGAAACAATATTTAAAAAAGTTTTTGCAGGAACTAAAAAAGCACCCGCTTTTTTAACTGAAGCATTAATTGAAACACGAATTCCTACCTCTAAATCGTATCCGGTTAAAGTGAGTAAGTTTTTATTGGTTTCAATTAATAAATTACTAATAACAGGTAGAGTGCTACGAACGGCCGCTGCTTTTTCGGTCATCTGGACCGATTTTTGAAGTTCTGACTTTATACACAATACTTGCATCGCTCTTACATCCTAATTAATATTTTTTAATAATATAAAAACAGTCGTAACCGTAGTATGCCCTGTTAATTTGTGGGCAACTAGTGGAAATTATAGCCAAATTTAACAAATATATCTGGGGATAATCTCGGGATAATTGCCTAGTTAGCTGGGGATAGCCCACTCATTTTTGGGAACAACTTCTTTCTTTTTCTCTACCCTTATGACTAATGTTTTTTTATCCACACCTGTCCACAGCTTATTCTTATACTATTCGCTGGCACTTAAAATACTGTTTTCGATACTTTTAACCATATCATTAATACTCGAGTCTTTAGAGGTTAATTCTTTAATTTTATCGCAAGCATGCATGACAGTCGTATGATCGCGTCCGCCAAAGTCTTCTCCAATTTTAGGAAGCGAACTGTTGGTGAGTTCACGGCTTAAGTGCATTGCAATTTGGCGAGCCAGCGCAATTTCTTTGGTTCTAATTTTGGCGTTCAAATCTTCTTTATCGATATGAAAATATTCTGCGACCATTTTTTTAATTAAAGTAATGGTGATCGGTTTTTCACTTTGTTTAGGTGCAATCACATCTTTAATGACATCAGCGGCTAACTCTACGTTTAATTCTGAATTAACAAGTGACGAGTAAGCCACAATACTGACGAGCGCTCCTTCTAATTCACGAATGTTAGAAGGAATTTGAGAAGCAATATAAGTAATCACTTCGTCTGGAATTTTCATGCCATCGGCATCTGCTTTTTTACGCAAAATCGCAATACGAGTTTCAAATTCGGGCGCTTGAATGTCGGCAATTAAGCCCCATTCAAAACGTGATCGAAGTCGGGCTTCTAAATTAGCAATTTCTTTTGGGGATCGGTCAGAAGACAAAACAATTTGTTTACCGGCTTGATGAAGCGTATTAAACGTATGAAAAAATTCTTCTTGAGTTCGTTCTTTGCCTGCTAAAAATTGAATGTCATCAACCAAAAGTAAATCAATGTTTCGATAATAACTTCTAAAAGCCTCATTTTTACCATCTCGAATGGCGTTAATTAATTCGTTTGTAAATTTTTCTGACGAAACAAAAACCACTTTTAAATTGGGATTGTTATGAAGAGCTGTGTGCGCAATTGCCTGCAGCAAATGGGTTTTTCCTAAGCCTACACCGCCATAAATAAATAACGGGTTGTAGGCTTTAGATGGGTTTTTAGCTACAGCCAGCGCTGCAGACTGGGCGAAACGATTATTTTGACCCACCACGAAAGTTTCAAAAGTATATTTAGGATTTAAATAATTTCCTGCCAGCGTCGGTGAGAAATCGTTTTTAACGGGTTCACCGATTTGAGTTTGCGTTTTAATTAATTCATCAATTTCCTGATTCAATTCTTCTTGAGGATTAATTTTGTACTGTAATAAAGTCTGGTTTCCTAAAATGGTGTTTAGGTGTTCACCAATCAGGGCTTCGCAGCGTTCTTGAATCCATTTTTTGGTGTATTCGTTAGGAACTTGAATAGTAAGAATTCCATCTTCAAAACTAGACATTTTGGCTGATGCCAAAAAGGTCTTAAAGCCAGGAACGCTTAGCTTAGCCTTAAGCGCTGCAATAACCTCATTCCATATTTCTGTCGTCGTTTTGTTCATTTTCTCTCTCTGTATGTGGACAATTTCGCTGTTTATCCACATATTTATCCCCAGTTATGCACAGATACTGTTAGCTATTGGGAGGCCGAATATAAGCACAGTCTGCCCACAACGCAAGTCTTTTTATTTTAGGTTTCGGGCATTGCTCTACTGTGGATAAGTATTTATAATCGCGATCCTTACATTTTTTTATAGGAGATTATTCATGAAAAGAACTTTTCAACCCAACTCTCGCCATCGTGCAAAAAAGCATGGTTTTTTGGTGCGCATGGGCACTAAAAGTGGCCGTAAAATTGTCAACGCACGCCGCGCTAAAGGCCGCGTAAAGTTAGCTGCTTAAGGATCAAAATTTTTGCGGATCGTGACCATCAAAGACCGCGACCAAATTTCTAATCTTTATCGTTTAAGAGCGGGTTTTAAAACAGAGCATTTCTTTTTTAGGGCTGTTTCAAACAATTTAAAATATTCACGATTTTGTTTTTCAACCAAAGGAAATTTAGCGAATGCCGTTTTGCGCAATAAAATCAAACGTTGGCAAAAAGCAGTTTTTCAAACGGTCCCAGAACCCGCACAAGGATATGATATTTTAATTACGACCCTTAAAAACCCTGGTGATTTAAGTTTTTTAAAGCTCCAGGCTCAGATTAACCAATTTTTGGCTCAAGCCTCTTGGTAAATAATGTTTAAAAAAAAGTTTTATCAAATCCTTTTTGCAGTTTTAAGACAAATTAATCATCTTATTTTTCCTTTGCATGCTTGTCGTTTCTCTCCCACTTGCTCGCATTACACTGAAGAATGTTTTCAAACACTTCCGATTCACCGCGCTCTGTTCTTATCAATTAAGCGGGTGCTAAGATGCCATCCTTGGCGTGAGGGTGGATTTGATCCTGTGCCCAAAAAATAAAAACAGAAATAACGACGAAATAACTATTAACTATGTTTCATTCATTAGAACAATTTATTTTAAGTTTGCTACAAATTTTGTATCAATTGACCCAAAGTTATGGTTGGTCGATTGTAATTTTAACCGCATTAATTAAGCTTGTTTTTTATCCTCTTACCAAAAAACAATTTTCCAGTATGAAAAAAATGAAAGAACTGCAACCAGCTCTTAAAGAAATTCAAACACGTAATAAACAAAATCCTCAACAGCTCCAAAAAGAAATGATGGAGCTGTATCGCAAACACAAAGTGAACCCTTTGGCAGGCTGTTTGCCTTTGCTTGTTCAAATGCCTTTTTTGATTGGATTGTTTTTAGCCCTTAACGGTCAAACATTTAAAGAAATTATTCAAACCCCCGGCGTTCAAGCGAGCTTTTTATGGATGACGGATATTTCTAAACCGGATCCTCTCAATTTATTGGCTTTAGTGGGCCTGGGCAGCTTATTTAAGTTATCTATTTTGCCAATTTTAGTTGCGGTTTCAACTTATCTGACTCAAAAAATGATGTCAGGCAGTGGTGCTGATCCTCAGACTGAAAAAATGCTGTCCATTTTTATTCCTGGCATGATGTTTTTTGTCAGCGTTAATTTACCTTCTGGCGTTTTAATTTATTGGGTTGTTTCAAATTTCGCGACCGTTTTACAACAAATGCAAATGATGGCTGCTAGTAATCAATCCACAGCAGTTTCATCTTAACCACATAAGATTTTAAAAGGAGTTTTTTATGTATCAATTTAATCACGCCCTATTTGGTTTATTTGGTAAAAAAGATAGTAAAGATTCTGTTGTTGAAAATAATAAAGGCGCAAGCGATAAATCTAAAAGTACTCTTCCTCCCCTTGAAGAACCTTCTTCTGAAACCATTGATTTAGGAAAGCAAGTTATCGAAGAGCTTATTTCTAAAATGGGTTTTGATTTAACTGTTTCATTTGCGGGTGTTAAAGATAATCGTCCCCGTTATGAACTGGGCGGAGAAGAAGATATTGGAAGAATTATTGGCCGTGAAGGTTTTACTATTAAATCTTTACAAACTCTTTCAACGACTCTTGTTAACCGTAAATCAAAACAGCGCACTTCCCTTTCAATAGATGCTAATGATTACCAAAACCGTCGCCAAAAAAACTTTGAAAAAATTGCCATTAATGCTGCGAGAATGGCTGTGACTCAAAATCGTGAAGTACCATTAGAGCCTATGTCGGCGGCAGATCGCCGTTTGGTGCACATGCTTTTGCAAGATCACGCTGAAGTTGAAACGTTTAGCCAAGGCGAAGGTCGAGATCGCCATCTCGTCATTGCTCCTAAAAAATGATCATCGCTTTTGCAACGCCTCCGGGCGTCGCAGGGGTGGCTGTGGCACGGGTCTCGGGCAATAATCTATTAAAAGTTTTTTCTGCTCTTCTTCCGGATAAGACGATCGCTCGTTTAAAAAATAATCCTGCCAGAATGGTTTTAAGTCCTATTTACGATCTAAAAAAAGAATTGCTTGATACCGGCCTGGTTGTTTATTTCGAAGACAATAAAAGTTTTACTGGAGAAGAAGTTTTAGAGTTTCACGTCCATGGCAGCCCCATTGTCCAAGAGCAGCTTCTAGAAAATGCTTTTGCGCTGGGAGTGCGTTTAGCCGAGCCCGGAGAATTTACGCGACTGGCTTTTTTAAACGGCAAACTGGATCTCACCCAGGCTGAGGCACTCGGAGAATTAATTAATGCAAAAACTATTTCTCAAAAAAACTTGGCTCAAAGTATTTTAAACGGAGAGCTAAAAAATCAAATTGAAACAATGGCTGCGAAACTATTGGCCATTCTTTTACATATTGAAGCATCAATTGATTTTCCTGAAGAAGTCGTTGATTTAGGGGACAAGCAATTTTTATCAGTTATTGATGAAGTCAGTGATCAAATTGAAAAATTAATCGAAACCGCCAAAGAAGGCGTGGTCATTCGTGAAGGCGTCCGTGTGGCCATTGTTGGTAAGCCCAATGTTGGCAAATCCTCATTTTTTAATTTACTAATTAAAGAAGACAGAGCGATTGTTTCAGCGACTGCCGGAACCACCCGTGATTATTTAAAAGAAGAAATGAATTACAAAGGCCATTTGATCAAATGGATTGATACGGCTGGCCTTCGTGAGACGTTTGAGGAAATTGAAAAAATCGGTATTGCTAAAGCAAAAGAACAAATAAAAAATTCTGATTTAGTTATTTTTTTAATTGATGACTTAAAAGACAAGCCAGAGGTTTTGTCTAATCAAATAATTGTTTTTAATAAAATTGATTTGGTTTCTCAAGATCATGCAGTGTTCAAAGACAAAACTGTTATCCCTATTTCTGTTCTGACGAATGCGGGTATCTCTCAATTTTGGGATCGGTTTGAAAAAGAACTAAACTTTTTTTACAGTGCGACTACCAATCATGAAATTTTGATTAATCAAAGACACCGTGACTCACTTTATGTGGCGCTCGATCTGCTTAGAAATTTGAAGCAAAAAATTAATTTAAATCATGAAGCCGATTTACTAAGTATTGATTTAAAAGAAGCAGTGAAATTTTTAAAACAAGTTACTGGCCAAGAGATAAGTGAAACGGTTCTAACTGAGATTTTCAATAAATTTTGTATTGGTAAATAATTAAGTAATAAAAAAGGCCTGCGCGTTTCCACGACAGGCCTTTCCCCTGGTTAAAGGTTATCGAAAAAGAAAACTTATTTTCTCTTTCCTCCAACAATTCTATCCACTAATTCGCGGACAGCTGGCAGAGTGCTGTAACCGATGCCAACGCCAATCACCCACATGATGGCAGCTTTTAATTGAGGAACTGCATCACGAAGGTAAGGAATTTGGTCGACAGCTAAAATTACGGCAAAAATATAAATACCGTAATGAATCACTTTTTCTACAGTCATGTTGTCTTCGTGTTTGGTAACAGAAGTGAACAATTTTGCTAATGAGATAGCAAATTTTGCGAGCATGTCTGCAACCACGAGGATAATGATGGCTTTTGCAAGCGATGGGAGTAACATGATTACTGTTTCAGCAGTTCTGATGACAGCATCACTTTCCAGCAAAGAAAAAGCGACAATTAAAGAGATTAATGCAATGCCACCTGATACGAGAGAACTTAGCATTGCAGAGAGGCTAATCTTGTCTTTCTTTGAAGTCAGTCCCAAGCTCGAAAAAAGTTGGTCGAGCTTAATTTCTTTAAGAATGCCCCCCACTAAGTCGCCAGCGAGTTTTGCAATAAAAAAACCTACTGCTAAAACGATTAAACTGACGATAACCATAGGCAATGGTCTCAAGAGGTTCACCACATCTTGAAAAGCATTTACCACCAAGTTCGTATACATTGTTAAATCCATTTTTTCCCTCCTAGTTTTTGAAAGACATTACTTGCTTGTACACCTCCTTCATTCAATGTGAAAAGATTATACAGAAATTTAAATACTGAAATACAGCCATATTTGGTATAGGAAATTTTTGGAATATTTGGTGTTGATTAAACAAAAAACCCTGGTACATGTGTCCCAGGGCTTTTATTTTTGAAAAAATCGATAATTTTTAGTTAAATTTATTCAAAATCTAATAATTCTTCCATCACATTTTCGTCTGCTCCTAACAAATGCATTATCATGGCTTCTGTCTCGATGCTCATCATAAAATGCTCCTTTCGTTTAACTGACTGTTCTCTAAAATGCACTCTCCGTGCCAGTAAATAACAGAAATTTTGAGTATAATTTGTTCAAATTCACTCATTCGACTACAGACTACAAAGGGGTTCTATGAAAATTAAACATTTCTTAAGTCTACTGATCATGTTTTTAACGTTGGCTTTGGGCTCAAGTCTTTATGCTGGCTTAACAGGAAATTACTATGAATCAGATCAATTTAAATACAGCGTGAATGGGGAGCCAGATTGGACGATTTCAGATAAAGAACGTCGTTATCAAGTTAAAATGGTTAATCCTAAAACAGGGAGCTTTGTGGGCGTGAATGCTATTCCTAAAGAAGGCAAAATTGGAAATGCTCGCGATTTAGCAATGGATTACATCGAAGCCTGGGATAGTTGGATTTATACTGCCGGTCGCTATTTAAGTGACGGAGAAAGTCCCAATGGGGTTAAGGGTTTCCAGGTGATGTACGGTAAAAATATGCTTGACCCTGCCAAGGGGCGCTACAAGCAAATTATTATCGAGAGATATTTTGTACATAACGGACTTTCTTATATCGTAACGGCTTGGACGAATGATTTGGTGTGGTTGGACGATAAACAAGCTATCTCAAACATCTTTTCCAGCTTTAAAATAAACTAATTTACGTAAGAAAATATTATTTTTAATTTAAATAAAAATTATTGACGTAAATAATTTTTTCTGCTAGAATTCACTATCTTTATTTCAAGGAGGTGAATGTGATGTTTTATAACAAAGTAACTCTCGTTGGACGCTTAACCAAAGATCCCCAAGTGAACGAATACGAAGAAAATAAAAAAAGAGGCTTTTTTACATTAGCAGTTGATCGTGGCTACAAAACGGCTGATGGAAAAAAATCTACTGATTTTATTAGTGTCATTGCTTGGAACAAATTGGCTGACGTGTGTGACGAATTTCTTAAAAAAGGAAATTTAATTTTAGTCGACGGCCAAATTCATACCCGCCAGTACCAAAACCAAGGCGAAAAGAATTACGTGACTGAAATTACGGCTGAACGCATTAAGTTTTTGTCTCCTAAAAAAGAAGTGACCGAAGAATCTGAAAAGATGGCTGCTTAATTTTTGAGACTGTATTGATTCTTTAATTACTTTTAATTGAGAGTCAGTACAGTCTTTTTGTTTGTTAAAATCATTTCCAATGCGCTTTTATGTTTGTTTGGTGTTTGTAGTGTTCTTCTTTTTCCAAAGTGTTTTTGCTCAAGGCCAATTTTTGGGCCTGGGCATTAATCCACAAGGTTCGACTAATTTTTATAAATTAACCTGGTATCCCGAAGTCCAAGTGGATTCTCTTTATGTTGGTTTAAAAAATGATTTGTATTTTAATCAAAACAATCAATATTTTTCTAAAATGAGTCTCCATCATTTAGTTTACGATCACGAAAGTTTTTATGTTTATCTCAATGAACAAAAAGATTTTTCTTTGGCCCAAGGCCTTTTAATTAATCACTATATCTCAAAGCCTTATGGATTTGATTTTTTAACTGAGTCTTTAGCACTGGACGGTGGAGTTTATTTATATCCGTTTACTTTTAATTACTTTAGTAATGGAAAGTCTTTTAGAGTTTTTCAAGCAGAATTAGTTGCTTCAGTTTTAAGTAATGATGATAATTTTCATTTTCAACTTTATAACCTTGAAAATAATCAAATGGCTTTTAATCGATTAAGCTCCATTAACGGAATTGGCAGTGATATCAAATTTTCTTTTGTGAAGTTTTATGGTGAATACGCTCAGGCCACAGCCAATATTAAATCTTCGAAAGTAGGGGTTGCTTTAGAACATCCCAATAAATTTGTTTCTGTTTATGCTGATGCCAGTCATTATGATCAAGATTTTCCAATTTATAAAATTGACTCGTTTTATGAAAATCTTATTTATCGAGGCTCAGCTCAAGACCTCAGGGTGACTGCGGATGCGGAACTGACCGAACTAGGCTTTCATTTAAAACCAACAGACACTTTTGAGTTGGGCGCATTTAGTAAACAGGGGGGCTGGTCACAATGGGGAGCGAGTGGTTTGTGGTCTGTAAACAAAAGTACTTTTTTAGAACTAGATTATGAAGCAGGTCGTTTTAGCGCTTACCGTAAAATGGCTAAACTTTTTTTATTGTTTGAAGATAGTTCTCAATTTTCGATTAACTACGAATTATTTTTTAATCCTGCTCTTTATGAGCAAACGTATGTGAATATCGAATATCTCATTCATTTCTAAATCTATAGTAAAATCTCAGGCTGTGAAAAATTTTGATGTGATTGTGATTGGCGGTGGCCATTCGGGAATTGAAGCGGCTCTAGCGAGTGCTCGGATGGGTTTGCAAACTTTAATGGTGACCACTGAAATAAAAACGATTGGAAAAATGCCCTGTAATCCCTCCATTGGCGGACCAGATAAATCTCAATTGGTTTTTGAAATTAATGCGCTGGGCGGAGAAATGCCCAAAGCTGCTGACGCGACTTTCTTACAAATGAAAATGCTTAATTTATCAAAAGGCCCGGCAGTGCAAAGTTTGCGAGCCCAATCTGATAAAGATGAGTATGCCGGATACATGCAAAAAACGATTTTGAATCAACCCAATTTGACCGTAAATGAAGCCATGGTTGACGGTGTTCTGGTTGAAAATGATTGTATAGTAGGAATTAACACTAAGTTTGGCCCCTTAACAGCTAAAGCTGTTGTGATTACAGCGGGGACTTTTTTAAAAGGCATTACGCATTGTGGTTTTGAAACAGCAGAAGAGGGTAGGCGTGGTGAAAAGCCTTCTGTTGGGCTTTCAGATTCTTTAAATAAAATTGGGATTCGCCTTGGCCGTTTAAAGACGGGAACCCCTCCAAGGCTTTTAAAAGAAAGTATTGATTTTTCAGTTTTAGAAATTCATGGAGGAACGGAAGAAGCTTATCGTTTTAGCGATGTCTCTTCTGAAGAAATTGTGCGGAAAAACTTATCAGATCAATTGCCTTGCTATTTGACTTACACAACCGAAGAGACCCATGAAATCATTCGAAAAAATATAAATGCTTCGCCTTTGTACAACGGAAACATTAAAGGGATTGGCCCAAGATATTGTCCCTCAATTGAAGACAAAGTGATGCGTTTTCCAGATAAGTTACAACATCACCTTTTTATTGAGCCTCAAACTCGAAATGGCAGTGAAATGTATTTACAGGGATTTTCGACTTCTTATCCAGCTGAACTTCAAGAGTTAATGGTTAAAAGTTTGCCCGGAATGAAAAACGTTAAAATTTTGCAATATGGCTATGCTGTTGAATATGACTTTGTTTACCCTGATCAACTTTATAAGACTTTTGAAAGCAAGAAAATTTCTGGGCTTTATTTCGCGGGTCAAATTTGCGGCACTTCAGGATATGAGGAGGCAGCTGCGCAAGGCTTAATGGCTGGTATCAATGCGGCCTTAAGAGTGAAGCGTGAAGAACCCCTCGTTTTGAGCCGATCGGAGTCTTACATTGGTGCTTTGATTGACGACCTTACTTCCAAAACAATAGAAGAGCCTTATCGTATGATGACTGCCCGTTCAGAATATCGTCTTATTTTAAGGCAAGACAACGCAGACCAAAGACTAATGAAATATGGCCATCGCATAGGCCTCATAGATACTGCCAGATACCAAAAATCACAAGAGAAATGGCTGGCTATTTCGAGTCATGTCGACCGTCTCAAGAAAGAAAGAATCACTCCTACTGATGAAAATAAGAAAAAATTTAAGGAACTTCACGGGCAAGAGATATATAAAGAAGTCACTAAGGCGGAGCTAGCTAAAAGACCCGAAAATAATGTGGTTTTTTTAGAGGCGATTGATGAGCAATTTAAGGCCCAAAACCCTGAAATAAAGAAGCAAGTTTTTATCCATATTAAATACGAGGGCTATGTTGAAAGGCAAATGTCTCAAATAAGAGAGTATGAAAGATCTGAGACATTTAAGATTCCTAAAGAAATAGACTATAAATTGATTAAAGGACTTAAGAAAGAATCGGCAATAAAACTTGATAAGTTACGGCCTGAATCAATAGGGCAGGCTAGTCGTATTGCTGGGGTTAATCCGGCCGACATAGTGGTACTTTTGGCCTATCTCGAAACCCGCAAAAAACGTCGCTCCTCGACTACGCTCGGAGACCGACGACCTGTTTCACGTGAAACAATCGAGCATTGAGCGGAGTCGAAATGCGGCTATGTTCCACGTGGAACAATTTAATTTTCGGTAGCTAGGACCATGTGGTGATCGCTTAGGACTGCACTTTCATCGTCAAATAAACTGACCTTTATTTTCTCGAACATATCTCTTATCAATTGGAGGCCTTTTGAGTGATAAACCAGAATGTAATCTAGCTTATCTTCCGTAATTTCTTTGGAAGAACTTCCTCTATGTTGATTGCGTTTCGAAGACCAGGTTCCTGAAATCCCATGAGTTAAATCCATAAAGTGCCTTGTTGTTTCTTCGTAAAGATCAGTTCGAGGCGGGAAATTAAGGTCTCCCATAAAAACAACCAACTTTCCTCTAAGATTGGTTCTAATGAATTTTTTTGTCTGTAGTAACTGTGCCCTTTGGGTTTTTAGCTCTTCAAACGTCAGGGAGTCTTTGTGTTTTAAATAGAAAGCTGTGAAATGTGCATTGACCACATACGCGCTCCTGGTTTCTATTACCAAAAAACCTTTGCCACCAGCACGATCAGTGATCTGCATGGAAACCCATTTGCCTTGTTCTTTATAAGGAATGTAGAGCCATTTAATAATGGGTTCTTTGCTTAAGGTCATTAGTCCGCCTCTATTTAATAAACTTTGACTGCCAGACTGAACAATATGGTAATGGGGCAATAACTTTCTTAAATTTCTAGTCACATGAGTATCGTAAGCCTCCTGAAACGTAGCGAATTTAGGCGAAAGTTGAGTGATTGCTGAGGCCGCTAAGCTAGAACGAAAGACATTGTTTTTGGTAAGAAAGGGGAGTGCGCAGATATTAGCCGTAGCAAGCGTCTCGATCCCTGAAATGTTTTTAGTCCCCCACATAAGGTGTTCATTTTTACATAACTCGATTTTATTTTTAAGGGTTTAAATGTTTAATGCAGGTATGATTTGGACCGAATTTGAAGATGAAATTTCTCGATTTAACTTTGATAGACAGGCTTTAGAGCGCCTTAAAAAATACCATGACATGATCATTGAAAAATCAAAGGTCATGAACCTTTTATCCGCGAAGGGCTTG
>CAYMKA010000023.1:0-15869 GCA_964390935.1 uncultured bacterium | reverse complement strand
ATCATCTAAGGCAGGAAATATTGCCGGGTGTCTCGTTATCGAAGGCAGTATTAAACGCAACTCTAAAGTTAAAGTTTATCGCGGCAAAAAAGTGATTGCTGAAGATAAAATTGAAACTTTAAAACGTTTCAAAGATGAAGCCAAAGAAGTTCAAACCAGCCAAGAGTGTGGGATTGGTTTTGAAAAATTCAATGATGTGGCCGAAGGGGACATTATTGAAGCTTTCGAAATTCAAATGAAAAACAGAACCTTAACAAAGTCAGCTCCTAAAACAGAAAAGGCTTAATTTTATGTCGCAACAACGAGCTATTCGTGCGGCCAGTATTGTTCGCGAAGCGATTATCGAAATTTTACGTAAAGAAATTCAAGACGAATCTTTAAGTTTACTGAGTATTACCGAAGTCGTGATGTCGCCGGATCTTTCAAAAGCCAAGGTTTATGTTTCTTTCTTTACAGGAAATGACGACAAAAAAAAGAAAAGTTTATTTGAAGTGCTGCAGGGGTATGTCAAACGCATTCGTGGTGAACTTGCCGGTCGGCTTGATTTCAGAATTGTGCCTGATCTTGAATTTATTCTCGACGAATCGCTTGAGAAGGGTGATCATATTCTCTTAAAACTAAGAGCACTGGAAAAAGAACGTGAAATGAGAGAGTCAAATAAGGGGGCGGCATCATGAACCAAGCAGAAAAATTAAAGCTCTATCAAGAAATTGAAAC
This sequence comes from uncultured bacterium, assembly GCA_964390935.1. Taxonomy (GTDB): domain Bacteria; phylum Margulisbacteria; class CAYMKA01; order CAYMKA01; family CAYMKA01; genus CAYMKA01. The sequence continues at coordinate 15,152 of CAYMKA010000023.1, read as the reverse complement.
ACGCCTTAAAACTTGTAAACATGTTCTGTTGTGTTCCCACGTTGATCCTGACGGCGATACTTTTGGTTCGGCGGTCGCTATGAATATTGCTTTAAAAAGCCTCGGCATCGACTCCACTTTATTTTGTAAATCGAATTTGCCTGAAACACTGACTCCTTTCTTAAAAGATCACAAAATGATTCACGAAGTTCCAGCTGACGCGCCCTACGATTGCGTCATGGTTTTTGATTGCGGCGACTCAAAACGTGTCGAACATCATTTGCCGATCGATTTAAATATTGATCACCACTTAGAAAATAAAGTGCCGGGCAAAATTAATTTGGTGGATACTGATTCGGCTGCGACCGGCCAAGTCGTTTATGGGCTTCTAAAATATTTAAAAATTCCGATGAACCCTGAACTGGCGACGGTTTTATATTTAACGATGGTAGCCGATACGGGTTTTTTTAGATGGGACAATACTTCGGCAGAAGTTTTGCAAATGTGTTCTGACTTAGTCGCTGCCGGTGCTAAGCCTTATTTTGTAAATCAAGCCTTAAATGAAACAGCGACGGTGGATAAATTGCAGTTACTGGGAAATTGTTTAGCAAATTTAAAAGTAGTGCATAACGGAAATACGGTTTATTCAAAAGCCGTGGTAAACGAATATAACGAAACGGCCGGTTTTATTGATCATATTCGCCGCGTGTCCGGAACGGTTGTGGCCTTAATGTTTGTTCAAGTAGGCAGTGCAGTTAAAGTTTCATTTAGATCTAAAAGTAACGACTATCAAGTGCAGCAAGTGGCTAAAGTTTTTCGTGGAGGCGGTCATGCCAAAGCAGCGGGTGCGCATGTGCCGGGGACGTTAGATGAAGTGATTCCAAAAGTGCTTTCTGAAATTGAAAAGTTATATGGTGCAAAGTGACCGTTACTCTCACTGAAGGTATTTACAATATTAATAAACCGCTCGATTGGACCAGCTTTGATGTGGTTGCAAAGTTTCGTTCGATTTCTAAAATCAAAAAAGTGGGACATGCGGGAAGTTTAGATCCTCTCGCCACCGGCGTTTTAATTGTGTGTGCGGGCCGAACTTTTACTGCTCAAATTGATAAATTAATGAATACCGATAAAGAATATGAAATGGTCATTCAATTTGGTTACACCACTGAAACCTATGATCGGGAAGGCGAAAAACAAAATGAAAATGCGACTTCGATCACTGCAGAACAAATTAAAGCAGTCCTTCCCCAATTTATTGGGGAGATCGAACAAGTGCCACCGATGTATTCGGCCATAAAAGTAGACGGCAAGAAACTTTATGAGTTAGCGCGCGCTGGCAAAACCATTGAAAGGGAAGCACGAAAAATTGTGATTAAAAGTATTGAAGTCGTTGATATTCAAGAAGGTCCTTTTGCTAAAGCAACCCTGCGAGTGGTTTCTGAAAAAGGGGCTTATATGAGAAGTCTCGCTTATGACATTGGGGCTAAATTAGGCGTTGGCGGATATTTATTATCGTTAACCCGCACTCGAGTCGGTGCTTTTAAAATAAATGATGCGATCGATTGGCAAAATTATGTGATTCCATATCAAAAAGAACATGTTGCCTAAAAAATCAATAAATAAAATTTCTGTCGCCATTGGTATTTTTGATGGTGTTCATTTAGGCCATCTGCATTTAATTGCGAGAGCTCATCGCGTACTGACCTTTGATCCCCATCCTGTTTCAGGAACTGTTTTATTAACGACACTAGAAGAAAAAAAGGCATTAATTGGAAATTTAGATGTTTTAAAATTTAATAAACGTTTATTTAAATTAACTCCTGAAAATTTTGTAAAAAAAGTTTTGCTGCGTCGTTATGATCTGGGCAAAGTTTATGTGGGAGCAGATTTTCGTTTTGGATTCAAACGCAGTGGCGACACAAAAACTCTGAAGACCCTTGGTAAAAAATATGGCTTCGAAGTGGAGATTGTACCGCTTCAAAAAATAAACGGAAAAGTGATTAAGTCGTCTCTTATTCGTCAGTTAATCGGGGCAGGTAAAATAACCGAAGCGGCCAAATTATTGGGCCGTGAATACTATTTGATGGGGAAAGTCGTACACGGTTCTAATCGAGGTCATAAGTTAGGCTTTCCTACTATTAATATCAAGACTTCTGAGTCTAAATGCCTTCCCAAACTAGGCGTTTATGCTGGAGAGGTGGTTGTTAAAAACCATTCTTATTTGTGCGGGGTTAATGTAGGGATAAGACCTACTTTTAACGATTCAAAACCTAGGGTGACCGTTGAAGCCAACTTAATAGGCTATAAAGGGGGATCTTTATATGGTCAAAAGGTGCTTTTGACCCTAAAAAGCTATATTCGAGCTGAACAGAAGTTCAAAAACGTAGGTGCTCTAGTGCGCCAAATTAAAAAAGACATGACGTTAATTAAGAAACTGGGTTAAAATAAAAACCGCTTTAGTAAATATAGAAAGAGTAAGGGAGGGATAAGATTGGCACTTAAAGAGAAATTGGGAGTTATTAAAGAACACCAAAGACATGCAAAGGATACGGGTTCGGCCGAAGTTCAAATCGCTATTTTGACAAACCGCATTAATCACATCGTAGAACATTTGAAAGTTAACAAAAAAGATTTTCATACTCAACGCGGATTATTGATTTTGGTAGGTCAACGTAAAAAATTGTTAACCTATTTAAGCCGTACAGAAAATGAAACGTATCAACAGTTGATTAAAAAATTAGGTTTAAAGAAATAATTTTCTTTAGCTTAATATTTCTTCAAAAATTAATAGAACAGGAGATAAACTTAGGTGAAGAGAGATTTTCTTTCAGGCCTTCAAGATGGCGCAAAGCAAGCCGTGGGCGCCTGGAAACAAATCTCTCGCCGAGTTTCACCGTTTTTTGCAAACCCCGTTCAGAAAGAGAATCGTATGAGTACACAAACCCTTCAATTTGGAGGTAAAGAATTTATTTTAGAAACTGGCAAACTGGCTAAACAAGCTGGAGGTTCAGTGATTGTGCGTAGCGGAGAAACCGTTCTTTTAGCTACTGCCTGTATGTCGAAAAAACCTAAAGAAGGTATCGACTTTTTTCCTTTAACGGTCGAAGTTCAGGAGAAATATTATGCTGCTGGAAAAATTCCAGGCGGCTTTTTTAAACGCGAAGCTCGTTCTCAGTCAGCAACACTGCTTGCTCGTCTGACCGATCGTCCGATTCGCCCCCTATTCCCGGAAGGTTTTCGTAACGAAGTACAGGTCATTATTACTGTTCTGGCTTATGACGGCGTGAATATGCCGGAATGGATGAGTATTGTCGGCGCTTCTGCAGCTTTATCTATTTCAGATATTCCTTTTCAAGGTCCGGTTGGGGCTGTGATTGTGGGAATGATTGATGGTCACTATGTTTTAAATCCATCTCCTGCAGAATTAGAAATGAGCACATTGCAACTTAGTATTGCTGGCACGAGAGATGCCATCATGATGGTGGAATCAGGTTCTAAAGAAATTACGGAAGAACAGATGCTGGGTGCTCTTGAATATGGTCACAATGAAATTAAAAAATTAGTAGACGCTCAAGACAAGCTCGTGAAATCTGCTGGTAAAGAAAAAGCGCAAGTGGCGATTGAGGAAATTCCTGCTGATCTTTTAAAAGAAGCTGATCAATTAACTGCTGCAAAATTTACTGCGGCATTATCTATTAGCGGTAAACAAGCTCAGTATGACGCTTTAGATGCTGCGAAAGATGAAGCCGTTGCACATTTCAAACAAAAATTAGGCGAAGAAAAATATGCAGAGCAAGAGAAGTTAATTAAACGCGCCATCGAAGATATTAAATATCGCGAAGTGCGTAAGCAAATGCTCATCGACAAAAAACGTGCAGATGGCCGTAAGCTTGATCAAATTAGACCAATTGCTTCTGAAGTTGGTGTGCTTCCTCGTACTCACGGCACTGGTTTATTTACCCGCGGTGAAACTCAAGCCTTGGTTGTTGTGACTCTTGGTTCTAAAGATGGCCAACAAATGATCGATGGCATGGATGAACTGTGGTTTAAACATTTTTATCTGCACTACAACTTCCCTCCTTATTCAGTAGGCGAAGTCGGACGTATGGGTGCGCCTGGACGTCGTGAACTGGGTCATGGAGCTCTCGCTGAACGTGCTTTAGAAGCGGTGATTCCTAACGAAGAAGAATTTCCTTATACCATTCGCGTGGTTTCTGAAATTTTAGAGTCAAACGGATCATCTTCAATGGCTTCTGTTTGTGGTGGATCACTTGCTCTGATGGACGCGGGTGTGCCGATTAAAGCTCCTGTTGCAGGTATTGCGATGGGTTTAGTTAAGGAAGGCGATAAATATGTCGTTCTTTCTGATATTCAAGGTTTAGAAGATCATTTGGGAGATATGGATTTTAAAGTGGCTGGAACCGAAAAAGGGATTACCGCACTTCAGATGGATATCAAAATCCAAGGGATTACTAAAGAAATTATGAAGCAAGCTTTGGATCAAGCGAAGGCCGGTCGTTTCCACATTTTAAAAGAAATGGGTAAAGCATTGACTACACACCGAACAGATTTATCTGCTCATGCTCCCCGTATTGCGAAAATTACCATTCCTCAAGAAAAAATTGGTCTTATCATTGGACCTGGCGGCGCAAACATTAAAAAAATTGCAGCTAACTACAATGTCACTGTTGATATTGATGATGATGGATCAGTTTCGATTGCTGCTGTTTCTAAAGAAGGTTTAGACGGCGCGAAAGCTCACATTCTTGGCATGGTCCGCGAAGCTAAAGAGGGTGAAGTTTTTGACGGCAAAGTAGTTCGCATTGTTGATTTCGGTGCTTTCATTGAAGTATTGCCCGGAAAAGACGGACTGCTGCACATTTCTAAAATTTCGAATAAGCGCATCAATAAAGTAGAAGACGTTTTATCGCTGGGACAAAGTATTAAAGTGAAGGTGGCTGAAGTCGATAAGATGGGCCGCATTAACTTGGTCACAGTAGATAAGCTGTAATAGAAAACTGTAGTCTTGAGCGTATCGCTTTTTACACTTTCTAACGGAGTTCGAATTTGTATCGAAGAGTTGCCGGCCCTGGGGTCGGCGGCTCTCGGTTTTATGTACAGTGCGGGTTCGGTTAATGAATCAAAAGCACAGGGCGGACTATCTCACTTTTTAGAACACATGGCTTTCAAAGGCACCGCCAAACATTCGGCAAAACAAATTGCGGAAGAGTTTGATTTGATGGGCGGACACATTAACGCTCACACCGCTAAAGAATATACAAAATATCATGCAGTGGTTTTGTCAGCGCATTTGCCGAGAGCAATTGAACTCATGGCTGAGATGCTAAAAGAATCTCATTTTTTAGAAAGTGATATCGAAACCGAACGCAAAGTGATTTTAGAAGAAATTGCGATGTATGAAGATACTCCCGACGAACATATTCACGATTTAAGTGTTCAAAATATTTGGCCGGGACATGTCTTAGGCCTTCCTATTATTGGCAGCCCCAAAACAGTAAAAGCTTTTAAACGAAAACATTTTTTAGAATACATTGGTTCGCAGTATCAGCCTGATCGTTTAATCATTACGATTGCCGGTAAAGTAAACACTAAAGAAGTTTTAGCCCAGTTAGAAAAAGAGTTTGCAAATCAAAAAGGCAAGTCGGATAAGAAAGAGATCTCTGTTCCAAAAATTAAAGCCGGAACCAGTTTGGTTAATAAAAAAACAGAACAATTGCATTATTGTGTAACGACCCCGGGAATCTCTTATAGTGATGACAGACGTTATGTGATGTCGATTTTAAATAATATTTTGGGTGGCAGCATGAGTTCACGTTTATTTCAAAATATTCGTGAAAAACGCGGCATGGCTTACTCAGTTTATTCTTATCAAAATCATTATCGCCAAGCCGGATTGTTTACCGTTTATGTCGGCACCAATTATTCGCAAGCTGCTGAAACATTAAAGCTGGCTCTTGAAGAATTAGAATTAATGAAAAATGAATTAGTTAGCGAAAAAGAATTAAATCGCGCTAAAGAACAAATGAAAGGTTCGATGAACTTGGGACTAGAAAGTTCTTCTAGTCGCATGAGTTATAACGCACGTAGTCTTTATTATTACGATCGCATTATGACCATCGAAGAAATTGCCAAGGCGATTGATAAAGTTTCGGCCCTTGAAGTTAAAAAATTGGCTAACGAATTATTTGATACAAAGAAATTCCATCTCTCTGGCATTGGTCCTTTCAAAGGCAAAAATCCGTTTAAAAAAGTACTATAGATTTGACCCCTGTCTGCTAATTCAGATTGCGCTGCCCCTCGATACACCACTGCGTGGCACTCGGGGAGCGAACCTCATTTGCTTTTCAAATGTTTTTGGCCCCCCAGCCCCCTAAAGGGGGAGTAAGTTTTCCGAATCAAAGTATCCCCTTCAGGGGACGGAAGGGGCCTGTATTGGATTTTTGGGTCAAAAATATACCAAGAAATTTGGATGTATTTACATGCGGGGGGGGCAGTAATACTTATCTAGTTATTTAGGAGGATTTTATGGAAGTTAATAAATCTGGAGCCAATTACGATTTTGTGAAATCTGCTGGTTTGAAGAGTGTTTTAGATGAAAATAAGGATGGAAAAATTACTGATTCTGATTTTGAAAAAATGTCTCCTTCAAAATTAAAGTTAGCGGAAAAGGCCGTTAATGCCGATACAATTTTAACTAAAGAACAAAAAGAAACGATTATTTGTGCGTTAAAATTTTCAAAACTGATTCAGTTAGATAATGAATTTAACAAAATAGATTACCTAAATATTGATTAGACAGTGATTTCTTATTAGTGCTCAGCTAAATCTAAATTAATTTTTATTAACGTCATTGACATCCCGATTCTAAATTCATAACATCCGAGCCCTTTTGGCATTGAAAGTGCATAGATATTTTTGAGCCCTGAAAAATGGTTCAGAAAGTAGGAAAAATATGTTGGATGAACAAGATTTAGTTAAAATTGAGGCGGTTTTTGATCGAAAAATGTCGGATACCCGACATAATGTGTCAAATCTCCAACAGGATGTAACTGGCTTGAAACATGATGTCACGGGTTTGAAACAAAAAGTATCAAATATTGAACATCAAATTGTAGAGATGCGTGAGGAAAACAAACAAAATATCGGAATTTTAGTAGAGAAGATGAAGGATAATGTTCAATTAATTTTGGAAGGCGTCGATATCCGAATTAAGGATGCACTAAATCCATATCGTGAAAAAGTTTTTGAAAATCACGAAACCAGAATTAGTGCGCTCGAAACAGCTGTGAAGAAAAAATTTGCATAGATTGTATAATCCCCCACATGAAACAAATCCCTCTCAAAATTAAACAACTTCCGCACGCTAAAGGTTTGCCATTACCAAAATATATGACTGAACATGCAGCGGGAATGGATTTGGTAGCAGCGGTGGAACAAGATATCGTTTTAAATCCGGGAGAACGTAAATTAATTCCCACAGGTCTAGTTATGGAAATTCCTGAAGGATACGAAGTCCAATTACGACCACGCTCAGGACTGGCTTTAAAATTTGGCATTACGCTTCCTAATTCTCCAGGAACAATCGATGCTGATTATCGCGGCGAAGTACAAGTCATTATGTTAAACGCAGGTCAGGAAGCTTTCACTATTAAGCGTGGTGAGCGAATTTGTCAGGCCATTTTGGCTCCTTTTGTACAAGCAGCAGTGGAAGAAGTGACTGAAGTGGGCGCAACAGCCCGCGGTGCTGGTGGCTTTGGCTCTACCGGAAAATAGGCCGGAAAATAATTTTAACTAGCCTTAAATTTGATTCTCTTTTTTGTAAGTAACTAAGTCCATAGTGACTGGCAGTAATCCCAAATTTTTCATTCTTTGGAGAACATCAAAGATAATGCGATCTTGAGGCCTAAATTTAGAGAGATAGCTTAGATAATCTTTAAATAACTTTTTTAATTTTTTATTCTTTTTTCTCACTGACCCCTCAGGCATATTTGCAAGAAGTTCGATTTCTCTTTCAAAACGTGGGACCTGGTTGGAGTATGGGGTATTTTTGACTTTAGGGATTTTGCGGTATTTTCCAGGATTTACTTTTCTTTTTATCTTTTGAAAAAGATTAGCTTCTTGTTCTGTTTCTTCCATATTAAAGAACTTGGTGAGAAAAAGCATACTATTTTTCGTTATTTTACCTAAAAAATTTCATTTTCTTCTCGACACAAAAGATTAAGGGACGATAAACTCCTCTTTCTATGGGTCGTATAAAAGTATTAGTTAGTGGTGCCGCTGGCAAAATGGGGTCTGAATCGGTGAAAGCCGTTTCCAAAGACGCTGAACTTGAGTTGGTGGGCCAAGTTTCCAAAGGCTCAGAACTTAATGCGGCGATTACTCACAGCGGTGCACAGGTTGTGATCGATTTCACAAACCCTGAATCTGCTTTTAAAAATGCAAAAACAATTTTAGAAGCCGGGGCACGGCTGGTAAGCGGGACCACTGGGTTTACTCCTAAAGATATTACCGAGCTGCAAAAACTAGCTAAAGCTAAAAAATTAGGGGGCTTAATTGCGCCGAATTTTTCAATTGGAGCCATTCTCATGATGCGTTTTTCGGCTGAGGCCGCAAAATATTTTTCTAAAGCCGAAATTATTGAAAAACATCATGATCAAAAATTGGATGCACCTTCAGGGACTGCGATTAAAACGGCTGAAATGATGACCAAGATTGCAAACAGTAATTTAAAAAATGTTCCGATTCATTCAGTGCGTTTGCCAGGTTATGTGGCCGATCAAGAAGTGATTTTTGGAGGTCTTGGTCAGCGTTTAAAAATTGTGCATGAAAGTATTAACCGTGAAGCCTTTATGCCGGGAGTGACACTGGCTTGTAAAAAAGTGATGACAATAAACGAACTCGTTTATGGTTTGGAGCATTTATTATGAGTAAAAAATATTCTGTCGCCGTGGTTGGAGCGACCGGTGCTGTCGGCCGTGAAATGATGGAAGTTTTGGAGGAATTAAATTTTCCAGTCGGAACCTTAAAACTTTTGGCTTCTGCTAAATCTGCCGGAATGAAGTTGCCTTTTAAAGGCCAAGAATATGTTGTTGAAGAATTAACTGAAAATTCTTTTGGTGGAATTGAAATTGCTTTGTTTTCAGCCGGCGGTTCGATCTCTGCAAAATTTGCACCGATTGCGGCCAAAGCTGGAGCGGTGGTCATTGATAACACCAGTCATTTTCGAATGGATCCGGAAGTGCCTCTGGTTGTCCCTGAAGTGAACCCCGATCACATTAAAAAAATGAAAAAAAATATTATTGCTAATCCAAACTGTTCAACTGCCCAAATGATTTTGCCTCTCAAAGCACTTCATGATGCGGTTGGTTTAAAACGGGTTGTCGTTGCAACATACCAAGCGGTGGCTGGAGCAGGGCAAGCCGGAATTTCTGAATTATTAGAACAAACAAAAGCCGTATTAGATAAAAAATCTCCTGCACCCAAAAAGTTTGCGCACGCGATTGCTTTTAATCTAATTCCGCAAATTGATGAGTTTATTGAAAATGGTTACACCAAAGAAGAAATGAAAATGGTAAATGAAACTCGCAAAATTTTGGGTGATGACTCAATCGAAGTTTCCGCAACTTGTGTGCGCGTACCGGTCTTAGTCGGCCACTCTGAATCGGTGAATGTTGAATTAAAAAAACCTTTAACACGCGCTCAAGCGACAGAAATTATTAAAAAATTTCCAGGAATTGAACTCGTTGATGACAATGCAAAGAAACAATATCCGATGCCAGTCAATTGTGTTGGCAAAAATCCGGTTTATGTCGGCCGTATTCGCCAAGATGTTTCAAGACCTAATGCGATTGAAATGTTTGTCGTGGCCGATAACTTAAGAAAAGGCGCAGCGCTTAATGCGGTTCAGATTGCTTTTGCTTACATTAACGGATGACGGATCATTATCCGCATAATTTAACTAAATTTTACAAAAATTCTGAGCATTTAATTGAGACCAGTCCGGCTCAGGCCGTGGCCTGGTTTGATAAGCAAACTCAAGAGATCCGTTTTTTTATTTTGTCTCAAATTGTGGCTGATTTAAACGATGCCACTATTCTTGATATGGGGGCAGGGTTGGGAGATCTGTATTCTTTTTTAAAAGATCGTTTTGCTGATTTTAAATATACCGCTTTGGAATACCATGGCGCTTTTGTGAAAGAACTTAAAAAGCGTTATCCAGAAATTGTTGTGATCGATAATCATTTTTTGAACGCTCCTCTAGCTGACAATAGTTTTGATTTTGTATTTTGTTCAGGAGCTCTGACCGTTAAAAACGAAGACACCAAAGGCATTGCCCTTAAATGTATTGAGAAGATGTTCAAAGTTTGTAAAAAGGGTGTGGCTTTTAATATGCTCAGTAATTTATCTGATCAAATAATTGATGAACACGCTTTGCAGTATTTTTCTCCGACCGAAATATTTACTTTTGCCAAGACCTTAACGCCTTTTGTGACCCTGCGTCACGATTACATGAAAGGCGATTTCACGATTTACCTGTATAAATAGTAAGATTGCCCTATGTTTGGATCACTCTTAACCGCCATGATTACGCCTTTCGATGCGAAAGGAAAAGTTAACTTTAAAGAAGTCGAAAAAATTGCTGATTTTTTAATTAAAAATGGCACGGATACGTTGGTCGTGACTGGAACGACAGGAGAATCTCCCACTCTCACTCACAAAGAAGAACAACAAATTTATAAGACTGTTTTAAAAGTAGCTAAAGGCCGAGCGAAAGTAATGGCGGGAACTGGTTCCAACGCCACTGTGACTGCGATTGAAGCCAGCCGTGCTGCTGAAAAAATTGGAGTCGATGGATTGCTTCAAGTGGTTCCTTATTACAATAAACCTTCTCAAGAAGGCATGTATCAACATTTTAAAGCCGTCGCTGAATCTGTCGATTTACCTATTGTTCTTTACAACATTAAAGGCCGAACTGGTGTGAATATGGAAACAGATACACTGCTGCGTTTGGCTGAAATAAAAAATATTGTGGGCATGAAAGAAGCTTCAGGAGATCTAAAGCAAATTAAAGAAGTGATTGATCGCACTCCTAAAGAATTTTTGGTTTACAGTGGAGACGATGGTCTGACTTTGGAAGTGATGAAGCTGGGTGGGGATGGTGTAATTTCGGTGGCTTCTCATATTGTCGGCCCTCAAATTAAAAAAGTTTTAGAGCTGAGTCTTCAGAAAAAATTTGATGAAGCGGCAAAATTAGATCTGCCTTTGCAGGATTTGTATAAAGTTTTATTTATTACTTCTAATCCAGTGCCGCTCAAAGCCGCAATGCAAATGATGGGTTTTAATGCCGGAGGTGTGAGACTTCCTCTTGTTAGTGCCAATGAAAATGAACGCAAACAAATTGAAGTCGTTTTAGCAAAACTGGGAATTTTGGCTAAAGCCTAAGATGAGGGTTCTGCTTCATACTGATTCAGCTTATTTCACTACTTATTTTCATCGCCTCTTAAAAAAAGAAGATTTGGATATTTTAGGTTATTGGTATAACCCGCAAATTCATCCCTTTTCAGAATATCGTAAAAGACTGCTCATGATGAAAATGTATGCAGTGCTTGAAGATCTGCCCATGATTTATACAGAAGGATATCCCATTGAAGATTATTTACCGGGCCAAGCCAAAGAAAAAAAGAAACCGGATATCTGTCAGTTTTGTTTTAAATTTATTTTGTCTAAAACGGCAGCTTATGCCAAAGAATTAAAAATGGATTATTTTTCAACTAGTTGGTGTGCAGATCCTGGGATTAATCAAAAGCTCTTAAAAAAAGTAGGAGATGAAATCGGTTCAGAACACGGCGTGCGTTTTTATTATCAACCTGTTTTTAAAGAAGAAAAGAAAGTAAACGAAGCTTCAGACGAACTTAAAATTTACCGCCAGAAATGGTGCGGTTGTCTGTATTCAGAAAAAGAAGTGAATTTTACTTCGCTTTAGCAGCTTTGTTGACCAAAGCCATGATTCTAGATTTTTTTCTAGCAGCGGTTGTTTTTTTCAAAACACCTTTTGAAACTGCAGAATCGAAGCGGCTAATGGTCTGTTTTACTAAATCGTTAAGACCAGCATCCTTGGCTGCGATTGAAGCTTGAAGTTTTGACACCAAGCTCTTTAATTCGCTCTTGACTGCTTTATTTTTTGCTTCGTCTCTTAGGTTAGTAATAACACGTGCTTTTGCTGATTTTGAATTTGCCATAGTCCGTGAATTTACCATAATCTCTTTTGATTAAGCAATGGTTAATCGACCGTAATTGATGGATCAATAAATCCAATATTTATGGGTATAATCCGATTCATGTCAGTTTTAGATTGGTTGGCCAAACGTCAGGTTCAAAAAAATGAACAAACTCCCAAACGCGATATGCCTGGAGATCTCTGGGTAAAGTGTTTTGGTTGTGGGGAAGTGCTCTATAACAAAGATCTAGAGCAAAACTTCAAAGTTTGTGACAAATGCGGACACCATTTTAGGCTGACGTTTCAAGAACGTGTTGATTACACTTTTGATAAAGATAGTTTTAAGCAAACCGATCAAAACCTAAAATCATATGATTTCTTGAATTTTACTGACACCGAAACTTACACTGATCGCATCGAAAAAGCCCGCAAAAAAACAGGAATGGAAGACTGCGCGGTGATTGGTTCTGCCAAATTAGACGGTAAAAATGTCATGGTTGCTATTATGGATTTTAGCTACATGGGCGGCAGCATGGGATCCGTTTTAGGCGAAAAATTTTCACGCATTATGGAACGATCGATTGCTGAAAAAGCACCTCTGATTTTATTTTCGGCTTCAGGTGGCGCTCGTATGCAGGAAGGGATTTTGTCTTTGATGCAAATGGCTAAAGTTTCGGCTCTTATTGCCAAGATGGAACAAGAACGCGTGCCCTACATTGTTGTCCTAACAGATCCCACAACCGGTGGAACAACCGCCAGTTTTGCAATGTTAGGGGATGTGCATATCGCCGAACCTGGAGCGCTGATTGGATTTGCAGGGCCTCGTGTGATCGAACAAACCATTCGCCAAAAATTACCCAAAGGATTTCAACGTTCAGAATATTTACTCGATCACGGCATGGTCGATCGCGTTGTTCATCGTCGCGAGATGCGATCGGTTTTAACGCAGCTCATTCATTTCTATAAGGCATAGGAGTTAACATGTCAGAAGTTGTAGTCAGTAAAGAAGAAAAAACAGTTGCTCTCGAATTTGAAAAACCTTTAGAAGAAATTAACCAGAAAATCAGTGAACTGCGTCGTCTGTCAGAACAAAGCGGGATTGATTTAAAAGATGAAATTAAAAAAATGGAAGATCGTAGCAAATTATTAAAAATTAAAATTTATTCTGAACTCACTCCCTCCCAAATAGTACAAATAGCTCGTCATCCTAATCGACCCACCACTCTGGATTATATTGATCAAATTTTTGAAGAGTGGTTAGAGCTTAAAGGCGATCGTCATTTCGGAGATGATCCGGCCATGATTGGCGGTTTTGGCTTATTGAATGGACAGGGTGTAGTGATTATCGGGCAACAAAAAGGCCGCACCACCAAGATGCGTCTTTTTAGAAACTTTGGAATGGCCCAGCCTGAAGGTTATCGAAAAGCACTGCGTTTGATGCGTCAGGCCGAGAAGTTTGGTAAACCCATTATTTGTTTTATTGATACGCCGGGTGCATACCCAGGAATCGGGGCCGAAGAACGCGGGCAAGCGGAAGTGATTGCCGTGAATTTGCGAGAAATGATTAAGTTAACCGTGCCGGTGATTTGTATTATTACTGGCGAAGGAGCTTCTGGCGGTGCGCTGGGGATTGGCGTGGGCAATAAAGTCGCGATGCTTAAATATTCTTGGTATGGTGTTATTTCTCCGGAAGGCTGCGCCAGTATTTTGTGGAAAGATTCGACAAAGAGCAGCGTCGCTGCTGAGACGATGCGTATTACCGCTGATAATTTGCTCAAGCTGGGTGTGATTGATGAAATTATTAATGAACCGGTGGGCGGGGCACACAATAATTTGGCCGAAACAGCAGGTTACGTAAAAGATTTTTTAGTAAAAACTTTGAGCGAATATCAAAAACTGACTCCCCAAAAAATTCAAGAAGAACGTTTTAGCAAATTTAGAAAAATGGGATTCTTTAAAGAATCATAATGTCCCATTTTTTTATTCCGATCCATGTTCGTTATTCAGAAGTAGACCGGATGGGCCGCGCTCATCATGTGCAATTTTTTACCTGGCTGGAGATGGCTCGTTTAGAACTGCTCAGGTCGCTAGGAATTTCTTATAAAGAAATGGAAGATGAAGGTTTATTTTTTGTGGTGGCTGAAACTTCCTGCCGTTATTCTAAAGCGGTGGAGTTTGATGATCATTTAAAAATTTATCCTGTGATTGTGGATCAGTCCAAACATGTTGTGAAGTTTGAGTACGAAATTAAGTCTGACGAGAAAGCGAAGACAGAAGTGTTGATTGCAAAGGCTAAAACCACTTTGGTGGCAGTAGATAAGACTGGCAAAATTGCCGATATTCCGGAAAAATACCAAACGAAACTCGCCCATGTCCAAAAAAATTAAACTATTATTTTTAAGTTTGCTGGTGCTGGGAGCCTGTCTCGGCTCTTTGAAACTATCAGCAGAACCTGATTTTGATCGAGGAATTTATTTAACTTACAACACAGTTGCTTTTTTACCTAAAAAACTAGAGGCCCTGATTGCATTGTCTGAAAAAAATAATATCAATACGTTTGTGATTGATTACACCAGGGACACCAATGCGTTTGAAACCAATATTCAAAAAGTAAATTCCTCTAAAGTTCGTTGGATCGCGCGCATTGTGATTTTTCAAGATGGCGCAACCTGGGATTGGGTTAATAAGGGAGACTATAGAGATCGCGTGGCTTTGATGAAAAAAGCCGTGGCGCTGGGTGCCAAAGGCATTCAACTTGATTATATTCGCTTTCAAGATGCAGGGGGTCCCAGCACCAAAAAAAGTCAAAAAATTTATGAGATCGTAAAGTATTATCGTGAAGAAACGGCCAAGCTGGGAGTGAGTTTGCAGATGGATGTGTTTGGCGCGACTGCCTATAACAAAGTTCACAATATTATTGGACAAGATTTAGGGT
>CAYMKA010000022.1:4527-16544 GCA_964390935.1 uncultured bacterium | reverse complement strand
TAATTGGCGTTGATGAAGAATCAAATCGTATTTCACTAGGCATTAAACAATTAACTCCTGATCCTTGGACTACCGCGGACGAAAAATACAAAGTGGGACAACTTGTCAAAGGAACAGTCGTTCGTAATGTTTCATTCGGTGCATTTGTGAAATTGGCCGATGGCTTAGAAGGTCTCATTCACATCAGTGAACTCAGCGACACTCCCGTAAAAAGTGTTGATGAAGCAGTTAAGATTGGCCAAGAGGTTGAGGCACGTGTTTTAAGAGTAAATGCGGTAGAACAAAAAATTGGATTGAGTTTGCGCAAAGATCCCAAAGAAGGCCAAAAAGATATTGAAGAATATCAAGCAAAACAAGAAAAATCACATGTAACGATTGGTGACTTAATGGCGGAAACTGCAAAAGAAAAACAGAGCTAAGGCTTTCGTTTTTTAGCAAAGTCTTTCCAAGCCCCGCTCGTAAGAGTGGGGCTTTAATTTTGGTACGTATATGAAAACAACAAAAACTCCCGAAGAAATAAAGATTGCCATTATCGGCCGGCCCAATGTCGGTAAAAGTACTTTGTTTAACCGTCTGATTGGCAAACAACTCAGTGTGGTTCACAAGACTCCTGGGGTCACACGCGATCGTCAGGATGCTCCTTTTACGTGGAAACGTCAAAAATTTATTTTAATGGATACTGGCGGCGTTTTTTTTGAAAACACGGAAGGTAAAAAAAAGAAAAATGATCCAGAGTTTCAAAAGTCGATTGAAAAACAGGCTTTATCGGCTCTTTCTGAAGCTCACATTATTCTTTTTGTCATGGCCAGAGACGAAGGCATTACGCCTTATGATCAAAATATTTTAAAAAAAGTACGCCCTCTTAAAATTCCAATGATTGGACTGGTTAACAAAGTCGACCATCCCAAACATCAGGATGATCTGTATCCTTTTTATGAAATTGGCTTTGAACAGCTATTTGGCATCTCAGCGGCTCATGGCCAAGGGATAGGTGATGTTTTAGATGCCATCATGGAAAAAGTCTCAACAACCTATACTCAAAAAGCCATTCCTAAACCTATTTCCTTACATGATGATGTAATTCGCTTTTGTGTAGTGGGTAAACCCAATGTAGGAAAATCATCACTTAGCAATTTAATGGCAGGCAGTGAACGAACGATCGTCAGTAATACCCCTGGCACCACCCGATCTGCCATTGAAATTCCGCTCACCTGGCATGGTCAAAAGTTTGTACTGGTAGATACTGCTGGAGTGCGCCGTAAAGCCAAGGTTCGCGATATCATTGAAAAAGATTCTATCGACCTAACCGAACAAGCCATTGCGCAGTCTCATGTGGTTATTTTTATGTTCGACATCAGCCAGCCTATCTCGGATCAAGATCAAAATTTAGCTGGTTTAATTGAAAAACACGGCAAAGCTTGCATCATTGTGGGAAACAAGTGGGACTTAGTTGAAAAAGACACCACCACTTATAAATACATCGAAGAAGACATCAAATATCATTTTAGGTTTTTACACTACGCGCCCATTTTATTTATTTCGGTGCTCGACAAAGTACGTACTCATAATCTCTATGAGATGGTGAAAAAAGCCTATCAGTCTTTCTTTCAAGAAATAGAACCCCGCAAACTCAATGAATTTATGGAAAACACTCTTCACGGCAATTCGACCTCTAGAAAAGTGGGCCGCGGCCTTAAAATCTTTTTTACTCAACAGGTGGACTGTGCTCCCCCGACTCTGGTGACTAAAGTCAATGACCCCAGACGCATTAACTTTTCATACCGCCGTTTTTTAGAAAATAGATTACGAGAACAATTTGGTTTTGAAGGTTCGCCGATATTGTGGAGTTTTAGAAAATAAAACATAATCAAGGATCTAATGCAAACCAAAGAACTTTTGTATGAAGGTAAAGCGAAAAAAGTTTTTCTGACTGACGATCCCAATGTGCTCTACTGCCTGTTTAAAGATGATGCGACGGCTTTTAACGCTAAGAAAAAAGGCACGATTGTCGATAAGGGCAAAATGAACACAGCGATCACCAATACGATTTACACAATGCTGGCAAAAAAAGGGATTCCGACTCACCTTATTAACAAAGTCGGTGAAGACGCCTTGCTTGTTAAAAAAGTAACGATTATTCCTGTCGAAGTCGTTGTGAGAAATTTTGCGGCTGGATCGATGGCAAAATCTTTAGGGCTCACCGAAGGTCACAAATTGGCATCGACAGTGATTGATTTTTATTACAAATCTGATGCGCTAGATGATCCGTATATTAATGAATCTAGAATCTATGCGATGGGTTGGGCCACTCCGGCTGAAATGCAGGAAATTAAAGAACTCACTTTAAGAATCAACGAAGCTTTAAAACCTTTCTTTGAAAAAATTGGCATCAAATTAATTGATTTTAAATTAGAGTTCGGCAAAACCGCCGATGGCCAAGTGATTTTGGCTGATGAAATTACTCCTGACACTTGCCGATTATGGGATATGAAAACGAATGAAAAAATGGATAAAGATCGTTTTCGCCGTGATTTAGGCGGTATCGAAGAAGCTTATCAAGAAATTTTAAAACGAGTTCAAGCTCAATAATTAAAATAGAAAAACATGAAACATTTACCCATCGCAATTAAAACGATTATGTCTAAGCAAGATCTCAGTCAAAAAGAAGCTTACGACGCTATGAATGAAATTATGAAAGGGGAAGCCTCCCTGGCTCAAGTCGCTGCTTTTTTAGTAGCGCTAAGAATGAAGGGAGAACAAATCCTTGAGATAACAGGATTAGCGGAAGCCATGCGTGATCATTCTGAGCACATCAAACCTAAAGCCAAATGGTTTGTGGATACATGCGGTACCGGCGGTGATTTATCAAACACCTTTAATATTTCAACCGGTGTCGCTTTTATTGTGGCGGCAGCAGGAGTTGCTGTCGCTAAACATGGCAACCGATCGGTATCGAGCCATTGTGGCTCTGCAGATGTCTTAGAAGCTCTGGGCGTCAAAATCGATTTACAACCCAAACAAGTCCAAAAATGCATCGATCAGGTGGGAATTGGTTTTATGTTTGCTCCCGTTTTTCATCCTGCCATGAAAAATGTCGCTCCTGTACGAAAAGAATTAGGAGTGAGAACTGTTTTTAATTTACTGGGCCCTCTGACGAATCCTGCCAATGCACCGGCTCAAATTATTGGAGTTTATGATGGCAATTTAACTTCGGTTGTTGCCAAAGTTTTACGTAATTTAGGAGTCAAACGAGCCATGGTTGTTCATGGGGCAGAAGGTTTGGATGAAATATCGATTGGTCATAAAACTAAAATTTCTGAACTTAAAAACGGCCAAATCACTTCCTACTTTTTAGATCCTGAAGCACTGGGTTTGAAACTAGGAAATTTAACTCAAATTTTAGGATCCACAGCCAAAAACAATGCTCATATTTTGAAACATTTGCTTCAAGGCAAAGAACATTCTTCACGCTCTGATATTTTATGTCTCAATGCCGCAGCAGCACTGATTTTAGGCAAAAAGGCTAGTGATTGGAAAAGTGCATTAGCGCTCGCACAAGAAACCTTGCATTCGGGCAAAGCATTAAAAAAACTAGACGAATTAATTAAATTTTCTCAAAAGGTAAAATAGTACCCATCATGGGTATATTGAATGAAATTGTTGCTCACAAAAAAATAGAAGTCGCAGAACTTAAAAAAAGTTTTGGAAATTTAGATTTAAGTAATTCCCCAAAAAGAAATTCGTTTAAAAAAGCCCTGCTCTCCCAAAAACCTGCCGTGATAGCCGAAATTAAACAAAAATCTCCCAGTGCTGGATTACTTTATAAAAGCTTTGATCCGATCTCACTCGCTAAACAATTTGAAAAAAATGGAGCTTCTGCTCTTTCAGTACTGACAGATGAAAAATTTTTCGGCGGCAGTTTTGAAATATTAAAAAAAGTTTCTCAGAACACGACTCTGCCCTTGCTATGTAAAGAATTTGTGATTGATTCTTACCAAATAGACTTGGCAAAACTTAAAGGTGCTTCAGCGATATTACTTATTGCTGTAATCCTTTCCCCTCAAGAAGTCAAAACTTTTTACGATCATGCCCAAAGTTTAGGACTCGATGTAATTGTCGAGGTTCATAACGAAAAAGAATATCAATCGATCAAGGATTTCAATTTTGAAATCATTGGCATTAACAATCGTAATTTGGATACTTTAAAAACAGATCTTAAAACCAGTTTTGAACTAGCTCCCAAAATAAATTCTGGGTCTTTGATTGTTTGTGAAAGCGGTATCAAAACCAAGAACGATTACCCTCCCCAGTCACAAGCTCTTTTAATTGGCGAAAGTTTTGCCAAAAATCCTGGTTTGCTTTTGGAGCTGAAAGGGTAAAAAATACCTTATGCGTGTCAAAATTTGTGGAATCACTCAATTGCAAGATGCCTTAGACGCCGTCAGTCTGGGGGCGGATGCGGTAGGATTTATTTTTGCCAAAAGCCCTCGACACGTTTCAATTGAAAAAGTTAAAGAGATCACCAGTCAATTACCTCCCTTTGTGACCCGGGTTGGAGTATTTGTAGATCAACCCATTGAAGAAGTAAATAAAACTTTGGCAGATTGTGTTTTAGATGCGGCTCAATTGCATGGCAAAGAAAGTGTTGAATACTGCAAACAAGTTGATCGTCGAGTCATCAAAGCTTTTCGTATTCATGATGAAAAAAGTTTGGAGCATTTAAAAGAATACGAAAATATTGCCGCCTCATTTTTACTGGATACTTTTGTGCCGGGCGTTCCTGGCTGCACTGGTCAAACTTTTGATTGGGGATTGGCCTTAAAGGCAAAAAAGATGGTTAAAAGGCCCATTATTCTGTCTGGAGGCATTAATGAATCAAACATCATGCAGGCCATTAAAACAGTGCATCCTGATGGCATCGATTTATCCAGTGGCGTTGAAAAAAGCCCTGGCATTAAAGACTACGACAAGATGAGAAAGTTATTTTCACTGTTAAAAAAGAAAGCTTGAAACCCGGCCCCCTGACCCCCTAAAGGGGGAATTTGTTTTTAAAACTAAGCATCCCCTTTAGGGGACGGGAGGGGCCTATTCTCTGTTTTGATATTTAATAAAGTCTTCAGGATTTACGTTTTCAACGAAACGTTTAAACTTTTTGGTTTCTTCTTCGTCTTTTTCAGAGTTCACCATTTTAGCTTTGAGCATGACACTTTCAGCCACAAAAATTGGAGCATCCGTGCGGACAGCAATAGCGATCGCATCACTAGGACGCGCATCAATTTCAATAACATCGTCTTCCAGTAACTCTTCGCCCGCTTCGATATCAAAAGTCAGTTTCACAACGGCATAAAAAGTATCATCTTTAATTTCGTTAATAATCACACGATCGACTTTGGCGCCAAATTCATCAATGATGGCCGTAATTAAATCGTGGGTCATGGGACGAGGAGGTTTAAATTCTTGCAGCTCCATCGCAATGGCAGCAGCTTCGAACATGCCAATCCAAATAGGCAAAAAGTTTCGTTCTTCTTTATCTCTTAATAAAACAATGGGAGACATATTGCGGGGATCAAATCCGAGGCCCCCTAGTTCCATTTCGATCATGGTTAACTCCTCTAATTTTTAAGACCCAATTATCTTACCAACATTACTGGAAATTAAAACCCGAAAATTTATGTTTATTAAAGCGAGTTAGGCTTTTTTAACAAACTCAACGACTTGAGCGAAAACTTCAGGCTCGCGGGCCGCTAAATCTGACAAAATTTTTCGATCTAATTTCACATTGGCTTTGTGAAGCAATCCAATAAAACGGCTGTAACTTAAATCTTGTAATCGAACTGCGGCATTGATGCGTTGAGTCCATAAGCGACGAAGATTACTTCGTAAATCCCTTCGGTCACGGTAATTAAAATTTCCACCACGTTGAAAAACTTCGTGTGAAACTTTATACAAACGACCAATCGCTGAATAACCGCCTTTTAAAGCTTTTAAAACTTTTTTATGTCTTTTTCTTGATACATTTCCTCGTTTAACGCGCATTTCTTAAATCCTTTCGATCTTAAATAAATTAACTAGAAGTTACGGTAAGGTAACATTTTGTCGATACGTTTTTCATCTCCTGCAAATACAATCACATCAGGAGTTTGAGCTCTTTTGCCAGCAGCATTTTTATGAGACAAATTATGTTTTAAACCACTCTGTTGTCTTTTGTATTTTCCAGTACCGGTCACTTTAAAACGTTTCGCAGCTGATTTTCTTGTTTTTAATTTTGGCATTATCCTTTGACCTCTTCTTTTTTAGATTCCACTTTTACATCACTTTTTGTTTCACTCTTACCTGGCTTTGCAGCCTTTTTAGGAGTCAAAACAATCACCAGTGATCTTCGGTTTTCGCCTTTGCCGTCTTCCATCCATTCTGCCTGACTGATTTCACTCAGAGACTCACAGAATCGGTTCAGCAAATCACGGCCCACTTCCGGATGTACGGCTTCACGGCCTTTGAACATCAGGGACAGTTTTACTTTTAAACCACTATTTAAAAAGTTTTCTGCCGCTCGTTTACGCACTTCAAAATCATGGGTTCCAATTTTGACGCTTAATTTCAACTCTTTGAGACTGGTACTCTTTGATGATTTTCTTTGGCTCTTCTCTTTTTTCATGGCCTCGTAACGGAGATGACCATAATCGGCAATTTTACATACCGGAGGTTCAGCCGTTTGAGCGATCAAAACTAGATCCAGTTCCCGCTCTTTGGCGAGATCTCTGGCCTTTTCGATGTCAACGACACCCACCTGAGAACCATCACTATCGATAAGACGAACTTTGGGATAGCGAATTTGACCATTAATTAGAAAATCAGTAGCGATACCAAACTCTCCTTACTATTAAAATTAAAAAACGAAGGTTGATTGTATTAGGTAGCTGAAATGGGTGTCAACGAGAATATACCATCATTACTTGTCCTTTTTTACGTATTTTACAGTTACTAACAGTCTCCTGGATTGGAATCCCATACATATCTTATAACCGGTTTCCAACCTGCCCCATCCTTTTTAAAAATCAAATAGTCTATTTTATAGTTATCTTCAGAATAAAGCTCAATGGCAACAAAATTCTTGCTCAAGGCTATTATTTTCAAATCTTCAAGAGACAACTTATTAAAATTTTCTATCCTAGCCAAATCATGATCATAATGTTTGTTATAAAATAAATAACTCTCGCTATCTGGCTCATAAGAATACGCCATACCGCTATCAATAGCACCTCTATAAATAGATGAGATATTTTGAAGCGGCAACTGTTTATTTTGAATTTTTTTAAATGTATTTTTTAAACTAGAAATTTCCGCAGGTGAATATAAACTAACGTCTAATTTTTTATCAAAGACATTAATATCAAGACTAAGAAGTTTAACGAGATTTTCTTGAGAATCAAATTTATTAAACTTATCAATCAAATATTTTACGATCAAATCATACTTATCCTTTATAAATGGGAAAACAACATGGCCAAAACATGCTCTGAGACCGATGGTCGAAGCCCATTTTCCATCGATAGGACTGTAGACCCCTTCCATAGAATAGTCGTATTCACTTTGTTTATTTACCATTTTTAGAAGATTAGAATAATCATCCTTTTTAATAGCTTCGGAAACTCGTTTATCTATCTCATGGAGATTCGACCAGATACCTACCAGATCTTTTTTGGTCATCTTCTTTTTATGTTTGAGCATATCCGCAAACTCAATTTTCTGGTTATTTGCTTGCAAATAAGTATCGAAAACATAATTATCAGGAAATTCTGTCAGCAAATTCATAAACTCTTTCTCAGAATTATTCAGAAAAAGATATTTCAAATGAATAACCTTAAATTGTTCTAAGTCTCTATTCGAATAAGTACTTAACATTTTTTGATAAGATGCTACGTATTCGTCTTGTTTGCCAGTTCTTATTAACTCCATAATATTTTGTAGATCTGTTTCTAAATTACTAGGTTTCTCTGCAAAAACGAATTGTGATGAAAACAAAATACCGATGAAAGACACAAAAAGAATTGTTTTAAATATTTTTTTCATGACTCAAATTAACAAATATGGTGAGAGAAAGCAAAGTCAGTCCCCCTCGCCACTTCGTGGCACTCCCCCTTCGCTCCGCTAGCGCGTCACTGTGGGAGAAACATGTTGAGTTTGGCATTTATTTTGTACTTCATTATTTATGAAACAAAATACAAACTCTCTCCTTCCTATGGAAAGCATCCAAAGTAAAATTTTTGTCATTCGCGGCAAAAAAGTGTTGATAGATCGACATCTGGCAGAACTTTATGGAGTTCCGACCAAGGTGCTGAATCAAGCAGTTAAGAGAAATATAAAGCGTTTTCCTTTAGATTTTGTATTTGAGCTAACTGAAGAAGAAATTCATAACTTGAGGTCACAAATTGTGACCTCAAGTTGGGGAGGCTTACGGTACAAACCATATGCCTTTACTGAAAACGGTGTTGCCATGTTATCAAGTGTTCTAAATAGTGAACGGGCCATCCAAGTAAATATCCAAATTATGCGGGTTTTTACAAAACTTCGAGAAATGTTATCTACTCATGAAGAATTAAAAAAGAAGTTCGAAGAATGGGAAAAAAAATACGATACCAGGCTTAATAAAATGGACGGGCGAGTTCAAACTGTTTTGGAAGCCTTTGAAGAAATTAAACGACTTTTGAATCCTTCAACTAATAACAAAAAACGAATTGGATTTATTCAGGAGGACTAACGGTTTTCTTGATTGAGTTGTTTGAGCAAATCTTCTTTACTCAGTGCTCCCAAATCCCCTTTTACGCGGTCTCTAACGGCATATGTTCCTGCTTCTATCTCTTTTTCGCCAAGGACAATCATATAAGGCACTTTTTGACCTTGGGTGTCTCTGATCTTTTTACCAATCTTTTCGTTACGCAGATCAGCTTCTACTCTAAATCCTAAATTTTGAAACTCACTGACTTGCTTTAAAACATAGTCATTAAACTTATCAGAGATCGGCAAAAATTTAATTTGAACAGGCGCCAGCCAGAATGGAAATGCTCCTGCATAATGTTCGGTCAAAATAGCCACAAAACGCTCCATCGATCCAAAAGGTGCCCGGTGAATAATGACCGGTCTGTGCTTACCGTTATCTGAGCCAATAAATTCCAATTGAAAACGCTCTGGCATCACGTAATCGACTTGTACAGTTCCCAGCTGCCATTTACGCCCCAGCGCATCTTTCACCATAAAATCAATTTTAGGACCGTAGAAAGCAGCTTCACCTTTGCCAATAAAATAATTTAATTTAATTTCATCCGCGACTTCTTTTATCTCACGCTCAGCTTTTGCCCATTGTTCAGGATTTCCACCAAATTTATCACTGCTTTCATCCCGAAAAGATAAGCGTGTCGTCACTTCCATCCCAAACTTATTAAAAACAAGTTGTGTTAATTCGATCACATGTTTAATTTCATCCTTTAATTGATCGGGTGTGCAATAAATATGCGAATCATCTTGAGTAAAACCTCGCACACGCGTCATCCCATTTAATTCCCCTGATTGTTCGTAACGATAAACGGTTCCAAATTCCGCTAAACGCACCGGCAAATCGCGGTAAGAGCGCGGTTCGTTAGCATAAATTTGATGGTGATGCGGACAATTCATTGGTTTTAATAAATATTCTTCGTCTTCAACTTGAATAGGAGCAAACTGAGAATCTTTATAGTAAGGATAGTGCCCCGAAGTTTTATACAGCTCGATATTACCGATGTGCGGTGTAATCACTTCTTGATAGCCGCGTTTAATTTGTTCCGTACGTAAAAAGTTTTCAAGGGTACGACGAAGCGTGGTGCCTTTGGGTAACCAAACGGGAAGACCTTGCCCTACTTTAGACGAAATGAAAAACAAATCCAGTTCCTGGCCCAGTTTACGGTGATCTCTTTTTTTGGCTTCCTCTAATTGAAATAAATAATCTTCTAATTCTTTTTCAGTTGCAAAGGCCACGCCGTAAATGCGTTGCAGCATTTTATTTTTTTCATTGCCCATCCAATAAGCGCCGGCAATTTTGGTAAGTTTAAAAGCTTTTAACTCTGAAGAATTTTTAATGTGCGGGCCTTCACACAAATCAGAAAATCTTCCGTGTGAATAAAAAGTAATTTGGCCATCATCCAAACCTTTTAAAGTTTCTAATTTATACGTTTGACCAAAACCCTCTAATATTTTTTGTGCTTCCGCTTTAGAAACATTTTTCACTTCAAACGGCACATTTTGCGCCGCAATTTTGCGCATCTCTTTTTCTATTTTAGGTAAATCCTCTGGCGTAAATTGGTGATCGACATCGATGTCGTAATAAAAACCACTCTCAATAGCTGGTCCGTTGCCCAGTTTTGCCCCAGGATACATTTTCATAATCGCGGAAGCCAGTAAATGCGAAGTACTATGCCTTAAGGCGTGCAAATAATTTTCGTCCATTAGTTCGAGGAAAGCGGAATAGCGATGATGAAACCATCATCGAGACCTGTTTCAATTAAATAAGGCATCATGGGACGAGGCTTGGGATTGTTGGTGCCTTTAGAATCTAAACCAAAACCAGCCCCTAGAGGCGAGCGGTTAAAAATAGAATCTTTCGGCTGAAGAGAACCGCCATTGCCCGCAAGTCCTTGAGGTGCATCCATAAAAGAACCTTTGGTGAAATTAAGAAGATCATTAAGCATCGGATGACCTTGTCCCAACTGAGTCGAAAGAATCATTTTGCGACGATTGATCGAATTGGGTTTTGATTTTTTTGTTTTACTTTCGGGCTTCGCCTCAGGAAGAATTTCAGATTTTGTTTCAGTCTCTAACTTTTCTTGAACTTCACCCAGTCCTGACGAAAAAACCTGCTTCATGATTTTACCCATGGCATTTTCAACAGCTCCAGAAATTGCTTTCGCTAACGATTCAAGAGCTTCTCTTTCGGTTGCCCCAGTTCCTTTTTGTTTAGGAAATTGAGGGCATTGCGCAGTAAATTTGCCGTTTTTTTCTGTGAGAATAAGTTCGAAATCGATCTTCATAAAGTTATGGCACAACTTAACATATTTTTACTGATAAAATAACCAGCTGATGTCCAAAGTTTTGCCAAAAGTATTAGTCGGTATGTCCGGCGGAGTCGACTCTGCGGTGGCCGCCTATTTATTAAAAAAACAAGGCTATGAAGTCATTGGCATTACTGCCATGAACTGGCCAGGCTCACGGTGCTGTTCGGATTCTTCGATATTAAAAGCTCAGCAAATTTCTTTTCAGCTGGGTATACCTCATCACATTATTGATGTCGTGGATGACTTTCAGGGAAATATTATTGATCACTTTGTAGATAGTTATTTCGATGGAGAAACTCCCAATCCTTGCACACGTTGTAACCGACTCATCCGCTTTGGAGTGCTGGTCGACAAGGCTAAAAAGCTTCTGGGGCTAAGTGACGCTTATTTTGCGACAGGACATTATGTTCAAATCATTTCGTCACCTGATGGCTATTTGTTAAAAAAAGCAGTCGATCCGAATAAAGATCAGTCCTATATGCTCTACGGATTAAATCAGCACCAGCTTTCTCGCTACTTGGCACCACTAGGTGGTCTAACAAAACCGGAAGTTCGAGCTATTGCGACCGAAATTAACCTACCTGTTTCTAAAACTCCCGACTCTCAGGATGTGTGTTTTGTAGAAAATGACTATCGCCAATTCATCACCGGATATTCAACCAAAAATTCACCCGAAGGGGATTTTGTTTTAACGAATGGTCAGAAGCTCGGCACTCATAAAGGCATCGCTTTTTATACAATCGGCCAGCGCCGTGGACTTGGCGTTTCTTATACTGAACCTTTGTATGTGATTAAGCTCGATAAAAGTAAAAATCAGGTTGTTTTGGGCACTGAAAATGAGTTACTTCAAAACGAAGTCAGTATTTCAAATATCCATTGGGTGATTGATCCTAAAAATATTGATCTAAATAGTTTAGAAACGAAGATTCGTTATCA
>CAYMKA010000022.1:0-4427 GCA_964390935.1 uncultured bacterium | reverse complement strand
AAAGAAGATAATCAAGATTTAATTGATGAAACAGCTCTGACAGCCGAAGAAGCTATCGCTAAGACTTTGCACGCCGTGCATACCGGTATGGATAAGCTTCAAGAAGTTTTAGAAGAGCGTAAAAATGGGCACTCGCCTTCTGAAACGACTCGCAAATCAACACCGAGCACTCGTAAAACTAAAGATTCAATATAAATAGAAGGTAAAACAAAATGGAAAACTTAGCCTTAGCCAAACAAATTGTTTCTTTAATCATTGGTGTGTTGTGGGCCGCCCTGCTCCTGATCATCGTCATATCAATTGCCCGTGTTTTATCAATCTTATCTAGCATTAAAAAAATCGTCTCTCGTTTTGAAATGGTTTCAGATATTAAGGGTTGGTGGAGTATGGCCAATGACTTACGCCGCAAGGTTCAAAAGAAAACAAAAAAACTCAGCCGCGACGAAGACTAAGGTTTTTTCGGTTCAATATTTAAATAATTTTTACGCTGCTCTTCTTGAATACGGTACGGACTAATCGGACGAATTCCGAGTTTATTGAACTGCTCTCTCTGACCATTAATATCTGGATTATTATCTAATAGCTCTCTCAAAGTTTTTAAATCGGCCTCCAGTTTGGGGTCTTCCGAATCAATAGTGTTCAATAGCATTCTAATCGCACTCAAAATTTTCTCGCGACTCTTAGGATCTCTTAAAGCCTGTTTATAAAAATCAGGAGTTAAAGTCTCTATGATTTTTTTATTCGCTTCTCTGGTAGCTCTGGCCTTTTGAATAGGGTTCGGGAGATTTTTGTCGTTTAGGTTAGTTTGAATGATTTCTGCCATAACAAGATATCGACTGGAAACAGTTAAAATTTCAGGTTTTACAGAGTAAAATCTCCCCTTATGCAAAGTAAACAGGTTCGCGAAGTCTTTTTAAAGTTTTTTGAAAGCAAAGCCCATAAGATAGTAGAGAGTGCCAGCTTAATTCCTAGTGATCCAACGGTACTACTAACCATTGCTGGGATGTTGCCCTTTAAGCCCATTTTTGAAGGCAAGAAACCGGCTGAATTTCCTCGTGCCACAAGTTCTCAAAAATGTATTCGCGTTAACGATTTAGAGAACGTGGGAGTCACCCCTCGTCACCACACCTTTTTTGAAATGCTCGGTAACTTTTCGTTTGGAGATTACTTTAAAGAAGATGCTATTAAATTTGCTTATGAACTTTTAACCGTTCATTACAAACTGCCGCTCGAAAAATTGTATTTTTCTGTATTTGAAAGCGATGACGAAGCTTATGAATTGTGGAAAAAAATTGGGGTTCCTGAAAATAAAATTTACCGCATGGGCGCTAAAGATAACTTTTGGGCAGCTGGTCCGACTGGTGCCTGCGGTCCTTGTTCTGAAATTTATTATGACTTAGGAATTGAACTCGACTCTAAACAAAAAAACATCACCGAAGATGGTAATCGCTTTGTCGAAATTTGGAATTTAGTTTTTATGCAGTTTAACCGTGATGAAAAAGGAAATCTGACCCCTCTTCCTAAAAAAAATATTGATACAGGAATGGGTTTAGAACGTCTTTGCGCCGTCTTACAAGGCGCTTCATCAAACTTTGACACTGATTTGTTTCAGCCCATTATTCAAAAAGCCGCCACACTGGCAGGCATTAAATACAAACAAAATGAAAAATCGGACCGACAGCTTAAAGTGATTGCCGATCACTTGCGTGCTTCCGTTCATTTAATTTGTGATGGAGTGATGCCCACCAATGAAGGCCGCGGTTATATTTTAAGAAGATTAATTCGTCGTGCTTACCGATGCGGACATCAATTAGGAATTAATAACGTCTTTTTATCAAATTTAGCGGAACAAGTTTTTGAAATTCATGGAACAGCATATCCAGCACTTATTCAACGCAAAAAAATTATTCAAGACACTCTACTCGCCGAAGAAAGTAATTTTCAAAAGACCTTACAAGGCGGCCTAAAACTTTTAGATGAAATGATTGCTAATAAAAAAGTAGATAGCTTTTTATTACACGACACATTTGGATTTCCGATTGAACTCACTCAAGAAATTGCCATCGAAAAAGGTTTTACAGTTGATTTGAAAGAGTTCGAAGCCAAGATGGAAGACCAGCGTTCTAAATCAAAGACTCTTAAAGGCGCTAAATGGATTCCCACCATGGGCGGCGAAGTCCAAGTTCATAACGACGAAGAAGCCAAAGCCATGTCCAAACATCATAGTGTGACCCATTTGCTTCATGCAGCATTGCACGAAGTGCTTGGGTCTCATGCCACTCAGGCAGGTTCTCTTGTGACGCCAGAATATTTACGTTTTGATTTTCAACATCCTAAAGCCATGACGCCCGATGAAATTAAAAAAGTCCAAGATCGCGTTAATGAAATTATTAATCAAAAAATTCAGCGCGAATTAATTAATACCAATTATGAAGAAGCGACTAAAAAGTTAGGGGCCATAGCATTTTTTGGCGAAAAATATGGAAACGATGTGCGCGTGATTAAATTTGGAAATTTTTCAACTGAACTTTGTGGTGGAACACACGTCCAAAATACAGGAGATATTGAACAGTTTGTGATTGCCAAAGAAGGATCTGTCGCTGCAGGGGTGCGTCGTATTGAAGCCTATGCTGGAACTGCGGCAAAACAATATCTCGAACAACTGAAGTTGCAAAAAGAAGAAGAAGCAAAGAGAGAAGCCCAAAAAGCACTCGAAAAGGCTCAAAGCAAAATGCAGTTACAAAATGTTGGACAATGGATTGCTGATATTGAAAAAGAAACGAAGAACATCGGCAATAAAAAATTATGGTTAAAACAATTTAAAGATTTAGATCAGACGCTGCTTAAAGAAATTACCGATCAAGCTTTAAATAAAATCGGATCAAACAGTGTCGCCTTTATTACCAATCAAAATGGGGAAACGATTCAAATAGCCTGCAAAGTTTCGACAGATTTAACAAAAACAGGCATTAGTGCCGGGGAATTAATTAAGCAAACATCCCTTCTTTTAGGAGGCAAAGGCGGCGGCAGACCTGATTTTGCTCAAGGCGGCGGAAAAGATATTTCTAAACTAAATGATGCGATTGCTCTAGTTGAAAAGGCTCTCCAAAATTAATGCGAATCTTAGGACTTGATTACGGCACCAAACGCGTGGGAGTGGCCGTGTGTGATCCAGATGAAAGAATGGCCCTGGGAATCAAAACGATCGAAGCAGAAAAATTTCTCTCTGTACTCCCCTCCTTAATCGTCGACTATCAGATAAAAAAAATCGTGGTAGGCTTACCACGCAATATGAATCACTCCCTGGGGGCCAGTGCTCAAAATGCCATGACCTTGGCTGAGCAAATCAAAACGACCACCGGGCTGCCTGTTGAGTTATGGGATGAACGACTGTCATCAGTCAGTGCCTCTCAAATGCTGACTGAAGCTGGCTTTAGCTCAAAAAAGCAAAAAGGCATGATCGATCAATCTGCGGCGCAAATTATTTTGCAGCATTATTTAGATAGTCATAAAAAGTAAACAAAATAAAAAAGAATATTAAATGAGCAAAAAAAGAAAAATAGTTAAAACCTTAAGAGCCTACGAAAAAGCAGTGCTCGTGCTAAAAACTCCTTTAACCTGGGCTCAAAAAGGACTTCATTTTTTAAAAACAGATAAAAAAGCAAAAGAATGGATAGAACACATCGTTTATTTTGTATTAGATGTGATTCAGTACCCTTATCAAAGAAAATTTAAAAAATTAACCCAGTGGATTGACATCAAACTTTCGCTGCCCTTGTTTGTTAAAGTCGGTTTGCGGGCTCTTGGCATTGCTCTAATTTGTTTTTTCTTTTTTATGATCGCCATTTTATTTCAGGTCAGCAACCGTTTTGATCATGATGTCAAAATTTTGCGTATTGAGACCAATTCTTCAGCCAATATGATTGGTTATGATTTAAATCGCCTGGGTTTAATTGATAATATTTTTGGGTTTAGAACCATCGTCAGGCTTATGGGCACAGACAGCAAAATTCACGCCGGAGAATATGCGTTATCACAAAACATGTCTCTATTTCATATTTTACTTCGCATCCAAGAGAAAAAAGGGCTTAGCCTCACCTCGACTGGCGAAAGTATCACTATTCCAGAAGGTTTTTCACTTACCGAAATCGCTGATCTCCTCGATAAAAAACAAATTATCGACCGCACCAAATTCATTCATTACGCTAACAAATTTAAAGAAAGTTCTTTGTATGAAAAATATCCTTTCTTGCAACAAATTCCAGTCGGGGTTGGCATCGAAGGCTATTTATTTCCTGACACCTATTCGATCCCTAAAAACTCAGAACCCTATGTTGTGCTTGATACCATGCTGACCCGCTTTAACGAAAAACTCGCAGCCTATGATGCAGAAATAAAAAATTCAAAACTAAATTTACACGAAATTA
>CAYMKA010000021.1:12946-16745 GCA_964390935.1 uncultured bacterium | reverse complement strand
GGAGACGGCGCATCCATTTTGATAAATCATTTATTGTGACATAAGGGCTTCCTGATTCATAAAGTTCCAAAAGTAACAGATAGGCTAATACAGTCTGCCCTTCATAATCTAAAGTATGAACGGTTTGAATAGCCAAAGCACTTAAACGGCGACCACCAATGAGCAGACGACTCAGAAAAGCCAATTCATCGTAATAGCCCGCTTTTTTTAAGGCTGCTAAGTTTTCAATCAAATATTGAACTGAATCCCGGGAACCCCGCTTAGCCAAAATCGCATGGATTTCCAATTTGCGTTCTCCAAATGGAACTTTATCTAAAATACTTTCCAATTCAATTTTGGCCAAAGGACTGGAGGTGTATTTAAAAACTAAAGCAAATAAATGTGCTGCATAATCAAATTGATTTAAAATTTTAAATGACCTGGCCGCCATCAAAATAATCTTCGATAAATACTTGACCTCTAATTGCGCTAACTCTCTATAAATTTGATAACTTAAAAAATATTTTTGATCTCGCTTTAATAAAAGGGCACAATGAGCCGCTTTTGATAAATAATCAAAGTTGTTTGCCGCTTGAATAAGGTAAACTTGAGCCGCCTCAAAATAAAGTTTGGTTTCTTTAAATAAAAAATCACCAATATCTGATTCTAATGCTTTTCTGTCTTCTATTTCATACTCTGTGCCGTGCTCAATTTTATTATGAATATATTTTAAAGACTGTCTAATCGTAAAAAGAGTTTGGGGATTAACCATACTATGCAGGCCTAATCCTTTTAATTCTGGTTTATTTTTTTCATGATCCTGACTCAAAGCGATTCGAATGCCATCTTGGTTCATGGTCTGACGAAAAGTGATCACTGCTCTTGTTTTATATTTTTGAGAAAGTTTGGCGATCGCCTCAGGCGTCCAGACCAACTGAGTAGTTTTTTCATCCCAAGCAAAAAACAATTTTTTAGAAAGAGATTCTGCCTGTTCAAGATAATAAGAGTTTTCAGGTCTTAAGTGATAAAGTTTTAAATATGCATTTGCCTGATCTGCAGTAAAAAACATTTTTTCGATAGCCTGTTCGGCCTTAGGGAGATAATAACTATCGCCCCACTGAATTAACTGACAATAAAAATTAAACATCTCGACTTGGTTTTCAGTTTCAAGGCGACGAACTAATTCATCAATGCGCTTTGAAATTAAAATCTGCATCGAAAAAGGATCCAAAGCAGAAACATTTTTAGACAATAGTTGTTTAAAAAACATTTGTTTAATTATCGATTCAACCTGCAATTGCATTCAAAAACTTTCAGAGATGTAGAAATGAATGGCTTCGCCTATAATCAGTTATGACTTTTCGTACCGAAACAGACACCATGGGCGAAATCAAAGTCCCAAGCGATAGATATTATGGCGCTCAAACAGCCCGTTCTTTAATCCACTTTAAAATCGGCACTGAAAAATTTACCCGTGAAATGATCTGGGCCTTTGGAATCTTAAAAAAAGCAGCGGCTCTCACCAATGCTGATCTAAAGTTACTTTCTAAAGAAAAATGTGAACTCATAGTCAAAGCAGCCGATGAAGTGATTGGCGGTAAACTTGATGAACATTTCCCTCTTTCGGTTTGGCAAACCGGTTCCGGTACTCAAACCAATATGAACACTAACGAAGTCATCTCTAACCGCGCCATTGAAATTTCAGGCGGATCCATGGGTTCTAAAAAACCTATTCATCCTAATGATGACGTGAATATGAGTCAGTCTTCAAATGATACCTTCCCGACGGCAATGCATATTGCTACGGTTCAAATGATTTACACTCGTTTAATTCCCAGTCTCACTGAACTTAAAAAAACATTAACAAAAAAATCTAAAGAGTTTGAAAAAGTGATTAAAATTGGCAGAACCCACCTAATGGACGCTGTGCCTTTAACTCTAGGTCAAGAATTTTCAGGCTACGTTGCCCAACTCGAACAAAATTTAGAACGCATTGCCCTAACCATGCCTCATTTATTTGAACTGGCCCTTGGTGGAACAGCAGTAGGAACCGGACTCAACACTCATCCTAACTTTGCTAAAAAAGCAGCTGATCAAATTAAAAAATTAACGGGTTATCCTTTTATCACTGCCCCTAATAAATTTGCAGCCCTTGCCTCGCATGATGCACTGGTTTCTTTTCATGGCACTTTAAAAACAATTGCGGCAAGTCTAATGAAAATTGCTAATGATGTGCGCTGGCTCGCTTCTGGTCCTCGCTCAGGACTTTCTGAAATTAGTATTCCTGAAAATGAACCTGGTTCTTCGATTATGCCAGGCAAAGTAAACCCCACTCAAAGTGAAGCAATGACCATGGTGGCCGCTCAAGTTTTAGGAAACGATGTGGCAGTGAATGTCGGGGGTTCTTCTGGAAATTTTGAATTAAATGTTTTTAAACCGGTAATTGTTCATAATGTTCTCCAGTCGATTCGTTTGATTGCGGATTCGTGTGATTCGTTCAATGAACATTGTGCGACAGGAATCGTGGCCAACGAAGATCGCATTCAAGATTTATTAAACCGATCGCTGATGCTTGTCACAGCACTCAATACCAAAATTGGTTATGACAACGCCGCCAAGATTGCTAAAAAAGCGCACAAAGAAAACAAAACGTTAAAAGAAGTGGCCCTTGAATTAAAACTTTTAACCGAAAAAGAATTTGATACGATTGTAGATCCTAAGAAAATGTTAGGTCCTAAGTAAAAGGAAACCCTAAATAACTCTTCTAAACGTCAAAACAGTCCAGGTTTTGATATGAAACCACAAGAAAATAAACTCTCGCATCGCTTTTAAAATGACTTTTAGTTTCGCGCCCGATTGAATGCCGTGTACTCGCGGCAAATGCTCAACTGGAAACTGAACGACTTTTAAGCCCAGACGTTTTGATTTCACGAGCATCTCACCGTCAATCAAAGCCCCGGTACAGCGCATATTAATTTTTTCAATGACCCAGCGGGGATAAACTTTAAAAGAACAATCGATATCTCGAAAAGTATTTAAAAAGAAAATGTTGTAAGCCACATTAAAAATAAAAGCATTAATTTTGCGCATTAAAGGATCTTTGCGGTCAGCTCTATAACCCGATAACACCGTTCCTGAATTAATTTTATCGAGATGTTTCGCCAGCTCATCAATGACAAACTGGCCATCCCCGTCGGTGTAAAAAATATATTCATATTTGGCAGCATGAAAACCTGTAATCAGTGCGGCTCCGTAACCTTTATTTTTAGGATGTTGAATTAAGCGGACCTCAGGATACTTTTGAGTTAATTTTGTGGCAATTTCAGCAGTACGATCTTTGCTTCCGTCATCAACTACAATAATTTCAAATTTTTCGAAATGGTTTTTGGCAAATCGATAGGTCTCTTCGACTAATTTTTCGATATTTTTTTCTTCGTTATGACAAGGATAAAAAAATGAAATCTTCATTTATAGTTTCCAAACTTAATACGTTCTTTATAAATATCCAAGAGCTGATTAATGTATTCCGTAATCTGCTGTCCGCCCAGTTTAGACTCGCCATAACGACGATCCGTAAACACAATGGGTACTTCACGCACTTCGTTTTGAGGAATCTTGGCTAATATCGCCAGGCCAATTTTAAAACCCAATACCTGCATCGTTTTTAAATCAGCAATTTTAGAGCTTTTAAAAAAGAAATAACCTGAGGTTAAATCCTTCGTTTTAAAGAGTGGTCTTGCGAGCATTCGAGCCACCCAAGAAATAAAATAGCGATTCATCGGCCAGCCTTCACAGCCGCCGCCTTTTACAAAACGACTGC
>CAYMKA010000021.1:0-12846 GCA_964390935.1 uncultured bacterium | reverse complement strand
AAATAGCGATTCATCGGCCAGCCTTCACAGCCGCCGCCTTTTACAAAACGACTGCCGATCACCATCGACACATCCGCTTCCGCTATAGTTTTAATCATTTCTTTTAAGGCGCTCACAGGGTGGGAACCATCGGCATCCATTACGCCCAAAATTTCGGTATTCGCCAGTCTAAAGCCAGCCAAAACGGCAGAAGATAAACCACGTTCTGTCGTACGACTTAAGTACTGCAAAGGATTATTCTTTTTTAATTCCTCTAACAGTTCATTAGTGCCATCTTGTGAGTTATCGTCCACCACAATCACCTGGCCATTTAAATTATTCTCTTTAAAATGTTTAAAAATTTCTGGAAGCAGCCACTTAAGGTTTTCGAATTCTTTATAGGTGGGAATGATTAATGAAAAGTTCACTTGTTGTTCCTGTTTGAAATGATGGTAATCATATCTTCTTGTTTCAAAACATAATACTTAGACTTTAAAGCCTTCTGATAGCGATCTTGAAAGTGGTTATCTCTAAAAATCACAAAAACTCTTTGAGAGCCTTTTAGCGCTTGATCAATCGTTTTAGCTTCAGCATAGCGCTGTAGAGAATGGTTTAAATAAAAAATAAAGCTAGGAGTCGGGTCTACTTCAAAAACCACATCTCCTTTTGCGACTAACGGCTTTAACCACAGCATCGTCGAACGACTATGTTTTAGCGCATTGGTCGCAGGCAAAATAAACGTAAACACCCCCATCAAAAAACAAATTCCCAGTGCGCTAATTAAATAAAATTGATTTTTGTTTTGTTGATTTCTTCCAAACCTAAAATAAAAAATAATTACCAAGGACATTACTAGTAAAATCAATAAAAAGATTTTTACCAAAGTAATGACTTGCGGCGAAAGTACATTTTGACGCTCCATCATGAGCAGCCAAAAACCATAAATTAAAACAACACACTGCAGCACTAACAATATATATTCCGCCCAGGATATTTTTTTAAGTTCCTGCCATGCCAGAGCAATATTCATGGCCAAGAATGGAAAAATTAATAAAATATAGTTTGGCAGCTTGGTCCCAGCCAATGAAAAAAAGATAAAGGTACTCAGAATACTGATCGTCACAAACCTCCAAGAAAAATTTTGATCAGCCCTTTTACGCAATTTATTTAAAGCGTTGGGAAGAATAAACGTCCAGGGGAAAGCAAATAACAAAACAACAAACACATAATAATAAATAGGCCCCGTTTGGTTTTGGACCACTCCAAAAATTCGGTTTAACCCAAAGTAACCAAGCACTTGAGCAATAAAACGTTCGCCATACAGAAAACTTTGATGAACATACCAACTGATCGCCAGAGGTAAAACGATTATAAAAAACCAACCAAGTTTAAATTTTAAAATTTGTTCTAAAAAATATTTAAAAGGTTTGGGTTTTTTAAAAGATTCCCAAATAAGAGAAAAACCCACCACCATGCCGATTTGTAAAAAGGCATAAGGCCCTTTGGCATAGGTCGCCAAAATTAAACTGCCATAAAAATAAACCAAATGAGAAAGTTTTTGAGATTCTCGAAACAGCAAATAAAAATATAAGGTCAGCATTAAAAAAAACAAAAGCAATGTATCGAGTCCTGCAATGCGGCCAATCGCATACGGATAAAACATGGTGATATATATCCAGCTCGAAGCGATGGCAATTTTTTGATCAAATAGTTTTTTAGCAGTTAAATAGGTTAAAACAACACTGCCAAAACCAAATAGAGCCGAAACAAATCTCGCAGACCATTCTGAAATGCCAAAAAATTGATAACTTAATGCCGAGAGCCAGTAATACAGTGGAGGATGCGTAAAATACTGCGTGCCATTATAAAAAAGTGTCCAAAAATGGCCGTTTAAAACTTCTCTGGCCACATTGGCATACTCCGCTTCCGAGTTATCCCAAATATGACTCGCTCCTAATTTCCAAAAAAATAAAAAAAAGGCTGCTGCAAAAAGAAAAATCTCGGTTTTATGAGAACTCGCTCGTTTGATTAAAGAATTCAAGAGATGCATTTTCAAAAATTATTCACTTATAATCAAGTCCTTGAAATATTTAAGCGCTCGACAACTGCTCCTTCTCTCCCTCTTTATTGTTAGCGTCCTGCACTTTTACCTGTCCTGGAATCTGTTTTACTTTGGTGACCCGTACTATTTTTTAAGCGGCGTGCAGCATATTTTGACCACTCATATTTGGTTTCCCGTTCAAACCATGACGACCGGAGTGGCCATTGATAAGCCTCCCCTTCTTTTTTGGCTAGGAGCGATCAGTTCTAAATTATTAGGTTTTAATTATTTTGCACTGCGTTTACCGGTTATTTTGTTTTCTTTAGGAATTGCCTGGCTATGGTTTAACTTTATCTACGAAGAAACTAAATCAAAATTTATCGCTTTTTGGTCAACGCTTATCCCAATGACTAGTTTTTCATTCTTAGCTGTCAGCCGGGAATTTGATCCTGAAATTTTGGCTTTATTTTTTAACCTGACAATCTTGATCCAAGCATTTTCTTTTACCAAAAAACCACAGCTTAAAAACATTGTCTTCATTATATGTGCTTGTTTTGGAGCTTTTTTGGCCAAAAGTGGATATGTTTTAGTCGGACTTATTCCTTCCGTTTCATATTTATTGTGGTTTGAATTTAGAAAAGATTCAGAACGTTCTATAACAAAGTGGATTAAAAAAAATAAAGGGCCTGTTTCATTTTTAATTATTTCTGGATTAGCAGCTTTTGGAATTCTATTAGCTCTTATTAATCATTACGACCCCGCCCTAATGCATTATCTTTTTAAGCAAGGCAATGTGGGTAAACCATATCTTTCTTTAGGATTTCATTCCCCAGTCATTTTGTATCTTTTAATTGTTTCAATTCCGTGGAGTCTAAATGTTTCCAGTCTGAAACTGCTTTTTCAAAAAAGATTAACTGCTTTGGAAATATTTTTTAAAACTACTTTAACAACGTTATTTGTCTTTTTTTTATTTATTTTCTCTAGAGATAATTCCACAAACTTTTTTTTAATCATGGCCTTTCTCTTGGCTTATTTTATAGCCAAAGAATGGGAAGAAAGTTTTAAGAAACATAAATTTACGACTAAAAATTTTATTAATCTTGTTCTGTTTGGTTTGCTTTTAGTCGTTCTCATTCAAAATTTATTTCTACCTTCTCAAGGCATTAATTATTTATTTCAAAAATACTATGCAGGGGTATTTTTAAGCGTTTTCTTAACAGGTTTAATTCTTTTTCAGTTTTATCGCCGAGAAAAATTACTGAATATTCTTTTGGCCCTTTACTTAGTGGGATTAATTTTATTTATGAGCGCCCTGCCCGATTATCAGAGCAAATATGAAACTTATGCGCAAATGGTTCCTTATTTCAAAAAAAATCATTATCAAAAAGTTTATTTAATCCAGTACACCGACCGCATGATTTACCCGTCATTTATTAAGTTTTATCAGCCTGAGAGCCAGTACATAAAAATTGATGACCGCAGAGATGCCACTCGCGCGATTAGAAATTTAAACTTAAAACAAAGTTATGCGGCAATTATTGAAGGCGATATTGATAACGTTGGAAATATGAAACGCCTGCCCGGCTACCGTTTTAAATTTTTAACAACTACTTTTTTAAGTAATCCTTAGAAATAGTTGTTTAAGCAATAATTTTCTTCTGACTTGCTTCAAAAAGTTCAAGATCATGTTTAAATTGTTTAATTAATTTCTCTACGACATCTTTAACTTCTTTTATCTCAGTATTATTCAAAAGCTTCGCCGGTCGACCATTCACTGTTTTTAAAAATTTATCGATCAATGGTTTTTCATAGCCTGAAATACAAATAGAATCTTTTTTCACTCTAAAATAAGCAGACAATCTATCAATATCAGAAATTAGAACCACATCCTCAAAAATAGTGGTGTAGTCTGTTAAAGATGAATGTCCTGAAGAAATAAGGCCTGTATGTTCGATTTTGTTTGCAGCGATTTCCAAACGATAAGCTCTAGCATAATTACCTTTTTTGTATTGAGCAGCAGCTTCCTCGCGAACAGCCAAAACTAACTTAGCTTTCACTTCATCCCCGCCAGCTTTAGATAAAATTTCTTGTAAATCTTTATTGTTAATTCTTTTGTCTTTTCCTACGACATCGAAAGCTCTTAATTTAGGGGTATTTGCAATAATATTAAAATCTGACATGTTTATCTCCTTAATATACTTTAACTAACAACAGTATATCGAATGAAAAAACTAAATGTTTCAGAATATTATTTTATTTAAAGCCCATCGACTTTTCTCTGAGCAAATAAAAACCATAAATTAAAAGCACACCGTTAGCGAGCCATGCGCCTAAGAACGGCGACAAAATACCTTGGCGAGTCACCGAATCAAAAATAGAATTTAAAATATAGTAAACGGCAATCATCATTAAAGTAATCGCCACGCCCATGCCAGAAGCTCTGCGAATATGCCCGACACCCAAACCCATTCCTAAAATCACAAAGACCACCGCCGCAAAGGGCAATGCAAAACGCTGATGCCAGGCAAACTGCAGAGGGGTCACATTTTTTCCGGCATTTAGTTCTTTATGAATAAACCAACGCAGTTCAAACACATCCATGTCATTAGGATTTTTTTCATAATGCGAAATATCTCTGGGTTGTGCTTTTAAATTAACCACTTCTTTTTTAAACTTCATCACAAAAGCTGATTTTTTATCACCCGAAAATTGATACATCGTGCCATCTTTAAACAACCAGCCGCCGCCATTTTGCCACTGTGCTTCTTTTGAAAAAATAATTCTAGAAAACTCCCCCTGATCATATTCGACCACCGAAACTTCTTTCATAATGTCGTTTTCTAATTTATTGGCGTATACCAGGCGTTTTAAATAACCATCTTCAAAAGTATTTAAATTTACTTTTTCTTCGAGCGGCGGTTTATCCTGCATTTGCTGGCTGACACGACTGGTCAGTGCTTCTTTTTCATAGTTAGCACGCGGTAAAACAAATTCGTTCCAGCCAAAAGACAATAAGGCCACTCCCAGACCAAAAATTAAAACAGGTTTTAACAATTGAAACAAAGAAAGTCCGCACGCCCGAAAAGCAGTGATCTCCGAATCGTTCGACAGACGTCCAAACGAAAGTAAAACCGAAAGCAGTGCTGAAGCCAAAAAAGTCACCTTAATTGCCTCAGGCATTCTTAGTAAAAAAGAATAGGCTGAGACCCCAAAAGAAAAATGATAACGCTCGGCCAACGACATCACTGTCGGCAAAATCGATCCACCCGCGGCGATAGCGCTGAGCACGATCACCCCAAAAAGAAAGGGAAAAATAAATTCTTTAAGAAGGTAGCGATCTAATTTTTTAATAACCAAAAGTGTAACCAATTTGAAATACTGCACTGCTGGTACTGCCAAAATCAGCGCCCAATTCCAAACTCAAACTTTTTTGATTAAATAATCTGTCAATTCCAATGCCTGCAAAAAAAGCAGTCGAGCTGCCGGTCCCTGTATAAAAATCTAAACCTGCCTTTGCGTCAAAACTAAAACCCGATAAAACGACAGGCAAACTTCCTAGCAAATAAACATTTGCCGCTGCAGAATTAGAAAAAATGTACCCCAGTCCGGCTTCCCACTCAAAAGAACCACCCAAAGGATTTTTAACAAAATAACCAAGTGATGCATTAGAAGCTTTTGAGCCCAGCTTCACACCTGAACTCGCAAAAACTTGAGAAGAACTTAGAACCACAATGCAGACTAGTAACAAAAGTTTTTTCATAGCTGCGCTCCTTTTAAATAATGATGCGAGATTTTTAACACAGTTTTTGGTTGCACAAA
The DNA here is from genome assembly GCA_964390935.1 of uncultured bacterium. Lineage (GTDB taxonomy): Bacteria > Margulisbacteria > CAYMKA01 > CAYMKA01 > CAYMKA01 > CAYMKA01. Next base: position 7,007 of record CAYMKA010000021.1, on the reverse strand, counting down.
AGCGCTATTGAAGCGAAAATCTCCCTTCCCTATGGAAGCTAAAATGAAACAAGTTCGCGGTGCAGAAATCATTATTCAAAGTCTTTTAAAAGAGGGCGTTGAAGTGGTTTTTGGTTATCCAGGTGGCGCTAACCTAGAAATTTATGACGCGCTCTACGATTATCAAAAAAAACTAAAACATATTTTAGTGCGTCATGAACAAGGGGCTGCTCACGCTGCTGATGGTTATGCTCGCGCCTCTGGTAAAGTGGGTGTTTGTATTGCCACGTCTGGTCCAGGTGCCACTAACTTAGTCACTGGCATTGCGACTGCGCATATGGATTCGATTCCGATGGTTTGTATTACTGGTCAAGTTAATACAACGGCTATCGGCACAGACGCTTTTCAAGAAGCTGATATTTACGGCATTACGATGCCTATCACTAAACATAATTATTTAGTAAAAGACGTAAAAGATTTGGCGCGCACCATTAAAGAAGCTTTTATTATTGCTCGTTCTGGTCGTCCGGGACCGGTTTTAATTGATATTCCTAAAGACGTGACCAAACAAATGTATCATTTCGATTATCCTGAAAAATTAGATTTGTTAACTTATAAACCTAAATATGAAGGCAACCCTAAACAATTTAAAAAGTTTTACGAAATGCTGCAGTCCGCACAACGCCCAGTCCTAATTGCCGGCGGCGGAGCGATTAGCGCCAATGCCTCTGATGAAATTCGTAAATTTGTAAAACACACTAAAGTCCCCATTATTTCAACTCTCATGGGATTGGGGATTTATCCGATTAACGATGAATATTCTTTAGGAATGCCTGGTATGCATGGCACTGCTTATGCAAACTACGCAATTAGCGAAGCGGATTTATTAATTTCAGTGGGCATGCGCTTTGATGATCGCATCACCGGTAAACTAGAAGAGTTTGCTAAAAAAGCACAAATCGTCCATTTTGATATTGATCCTGCTGAAATTAATAAATGTAAATATGCGCATCTTCCTATTATTGGCGATGCGGCTCAAATCTTAAAAACCATTAACTCTGAAATTGCAAAAATAAAATTACCAGATTACAAAGAATGGTATTCGATGATTAACGAATGGAAAAAGAAATATCCCCTCAGTTATAAAAAAACAGAGGGAGAATTAAAACCACAACAAGTTATTGAAGAAATTGCCCGTCAAACTCAAGGCAAAGCAGTGATTTCCGTTGACGTGGGTGAACATCAAATGTGGGCCGCTCAATATTTAAATCATCTTTACCCTCGTCACTGGCTATCATCTTCTGGACTGGGCACGATGGGTTACGGACTCCCTGCTGCCATGGGTGCTTGGTTTGCTGACCCTAAAAAAACGGCTATCAATATTTCAGGTGACGGCGGCGTTCAGATGAATATTCAAGAATTAGGCACGCTGATGGCAGAAAATATTCCCGTTAAAACTTTTATTATTAACAACAAATATCTAGGCATGGTTCGACAATGGCAAAATATTTTTTATGAAAATCGTTTTTCTCATGTTGATTTAACTCCTGGTCAACCTGACTTTGTTAAGCTCGCTGAAGCTTATGGCATTTTAGGTCTGCGCTGCACGAGCCCTAAAGATGTTGAAAAAACCATTAAGCAGGCATTGGCCCATAAAGGACCTGTCGTTGTTGATTTTCAAGTGGTTCGTCAGGAAAACGTTTACCCTATGGTTCCAGCTGGCGGAGTTCCCTATAAAATGATTTTCGAAGAGGAATAAGGCAAAAAATAATCATGCAACATCTAATTTCTATTCTTGTTTATAACAAACCTGGTGTTCTCAGCCGTATTGCCAGTCTTTTTTCTCGTCGCGGGTACAACATCGACAGCTTGGCAGTCGGAGTTAGTGAAGATCCGACTTTTTCACGCATGACGATTGTCGTAAAAGGCGATGAACAAGTTTTGGAACAAATTTTTAAACAACTGCATAAATTAATTGACGTTTATAAAGTCATCGACCTCTCTTCTCAAGAACACGTTGAACGCGAGCTGATGCTTATTCGCTTAAATGCCGATAAAACCAATCGCTCTGAGATTATGCAGATCTGCGATATTTTTAGAGCACGCATTGTTTCAGTAACTGAAAAAGCTTTAATTATTGAAATGACTGGCACTGGCGACAAACTGGTCGCGTTCGAAGATTTAATTCGTAAGTTTGGCATTCAAGAAATTGCCAGAACGGGAAAAATCGCGTTAAATCGTCTCGCAAAAAAATAATTTCTTAATATGAAAACCTATTGGCATACTTTTAAAAACGGAACGTTAGAAGGCAAAATTGATTTAGTATTTTTCTTTTTTTGGTTTTTGCTGGGCGTTGTCGCTTTTTGGGCTCACAACACAGTACTCCCCTATTTTTATTTAATCAGCGGACTCATTTTGTACTACTCAGAAACAAAAAAAAATAAAGATATCTTTTTTCCGTTTGATATCCATCGCCACCACGGCAGTCTTAAGGGACTTTCACGAAAAGATGCCAAAAAAGATATTCCTCTGCAAGACTTTTTACCGCCTAATCTTTTGTACATTACGTTATTTCCGATTCCGTTTTTACTTTTATACGGCGATTACGCGATGATTGGATTTTATTTAATTTTTTCGATGGGCTGGCATTTAGGCCGACTATTTCGGCTTCCTTAATTATTTATAAATATTTCCTTGTTTCATATTACTCAGTAAGGTGCGGTAGGTAGAGCCGGTTGTATCCATAACATAAGAAGCCCCCGAAAGTGCCACTAAAACGAACCGCCCATCTGAAAGTCTTTTAAAACCCTGAACATCTTTTGATGTGACATTCCATTCCTGATAGCTGGCATTCAAGGTACCAGTTGTATTAACGGATAAAAGCATTTGCTTAGGCACACCTCCCTTTTGAACTTGCTCAAGCACATAGAGAGTGGAAGAAGCCAAATCATCATCACTTCCAGCACTTGCCTGTATTGAAAGCACACTCCCATTATTAACATTGGCACCCACTAAAGCGACTAAGTTATTCAAAATAGTCGTATTAGAAACTGGCGCACTCAAATTAGATTTATTAAAAGTCAGTAACTGCAAACTATCTGTTTTTCCTACGGCAACTCTTATTTGAGTAGGAGACCCATTTGTATAATCAGGGTCTAATATGACCATGGTATTAATAGAAGCTCCAGCTAAAGCCCCACTATAAGTAGTCACTCCGTTATCGATCACATAATTAAGGCCCCCTACTAAATGATAAAGAACTAGTAGACGGTCGGTTCCTGAATCATTGTATTTACCCGCTCCATAAACCATTTCACAATCTGATCCCGCCGGACTAATCCAAGCAGCAGCTGAAGCCGCCATATCTAATACGGCAACTCTTTCCCGTACACCATCGTTAATTTTTAATACTAGAATATAGTTATTGCCTTGTTCTATTACCTTTGCATCATTTGGATTATTAGTTGTTCCCAAATTCGTTTTTAGAATAGTTATTAATCCGGAAACATCAACTGTTGAGCTCAACGTATTTCCTACGGTTCTTTTTTCTATTTGTTGGGTAGTTAAATTCACAACCGAAATGCCCGCTTGAGATTTGTTGTATGTTTCAGACGTATCAAGAGTTTGAGCAGCAGACTCATTTAACAAACCTGGTACTTTAGGTAGCACCACCAGTTGGTTTGTACTGGCGTTGTTTGAAAAAACCGCAGAACCAATTATTCCCGTACCAAAATTAGGATTATTCATCACTTGAATTTGATTTGTTCCATTATGATAAAGGCCAAGTGCAGGACTGGATGCAAAACTAACGAGTTTAACAACTGAATTAGGCAGCGCAATATTACCGAGATAACTTCCAGCTGTGTCATAACGTTGGACATAACGATTCGAATTGATATCTGAGTACAGGACTAAAACTTCTCCTGGAACGTTTTTATTTTCAACTATGTCGTGGCCCAAAACATACTCTCCAGGAAGTGCTCCAGAAAGAGTCAGAGGGACAGTGAAAAAATTAAAACTACTGCTGACCTTTGAGCCGATCGCAGCAGCCCCGTTGTAATCAAAAGTCATACGCAACATTCGTCCAGGTTCAGTCATTATTACAAAAGTATTATTTGTTAATTTTACTGAGAGTGCTGGAAGGGCCCCGCCAAAAAACGGAAATGCGTTAGGAATAATAATTTCTTGATACTCACCACCGTTGTAATACATTCTTATCGCCAAATCGGCATCTGCTCCGTTGGTAATATGATTACGTCGCAGTACAGGATAAATACGCCAATCGGCAGGAGGAACAGCAGTTGTAAGAGTACTGCTAGGTCCTTGATGAGCATTTATTAAACTTTCCATCACATTAAATAACGGAGTGTTCTGAGAAGGAACTGTCGTGTTAACCACTTGCCCAGTCATTAAATCAATTTCCACGGCCTGGTGTCCGCCCGTATTCATTGAATCACCTGCAGCAGTGCGTGAACTTACCCCTATATCTCTGAGCATAAACAATTTATTGCCTTCAATTTGTGAAAAAACATAATCACCTGCAACACCCGGCAATGAAGTGCTCAAATTTAAAGTGCGAGTACGATAATTATTAAATACATTTCTAAGCACGATTTGATTCACACTAGGAACTTCTACTAAAACTTGATCGTTATCTATATCTGAAATTCCGGCTGGATTTTCTACAACAACATAGCTAATGGGAGCCGAATAAGTGCCACTATTTAAAGTCACGGAAATCGTTTCGCCATAAGGAGTGTTAATAGGTTGTAAGGGGTTTCCTAAATTTTCGACAGTGTTATCAACTCTAATCCCAATAGAGATGTTTCCTAATTTAGTAGCGCCTGGAAGTTTAGTAATATTCAGAGCACTCGTCGGAATTTGAAAAGGAGCGTTGCTGCCTATTCTGACTGTCGCTGTTGAATTAATGGGATCAAAACCGTCTTCATTGCCGTTTTCTAAAACAAAAATAATCTCTGTTGTATTGATGCTAGTCTCAGCGTTAGGACCGGCTGAAATAAGTTTGGTATCGAGGGGTTTACATGGTCTTTTTAATTCATATTTTTCAGCAATACACTTTGTCGTCTCAATTAAACTGCCACACTTGGCCGCAAAGGTTAGAGGCACAGACAAGAGCGCATAACCGATATAACGGCTAACTGCAGAAGATATCAGCTTTTGGTTAACTGGCTTCATCATAAGATATCGTAAGCCCCCTTTAAAATTCCCGCATTATTATCTAACAATCCCCCCTCAGAGATATGTAATAGCCGTCACATTCGGACCACTTAAACAATCTGCAGACTTATTGCTAATCCCTAAGTTAGAATCCCTCTCCGTGTCTTAAAACAACCTAAAAACGAGGAGAAAACAATGTCGACAGCCACACAAATCAAAATTTATTACGAAAAAGATGCCTCTTTAGACTACCTAAAAGGTAAAACCATTGGCGTGATTGGTTATGGTTCTCAAGGTCATGCTCAAGCGCTTAACTTAAAAGACTCCGGTCTTAATGTGACGATTGGTCTACGTGCTGATTCTTCTTCTGTTAAAAAAGCCAAAGAAGCCGGCTTTAAAGTGGCAGAGCCTTCTGAAATTGCTAAAAATGCTGATGTGATTCAACTTTTAGTTCCTGATGAAATGATGGCTGATCTTTATGCCACAGAAATTGCTCCTTATTTAAAAGCAGGAAAAGTTTTAATGTTTTCACACGGATTAAATATTCATTTTAAATTAATTACTCCTCCCAAAGATGTAGACGTGATCATGATTGCTCCTAAAGCGCCTGGTTACATGGTGCGTCGAACTTTCACCGAAGGCGGCGGAGTGCCCGCTCTCATTGCAGTACAACAAAATGCTTCGGGTAAAGCCAAAGAAATTGGCTTAGCTTATGCCATGGGCATTGGTTCTGCTCGTGCGGGAGTTTTAGAGACAACTTTCAAAGAAGAAACCGAAACAGATTTATTCGGCGAACAAAACGTTTTATGTGGCGGAACCACAGCGCTAGTTCGTGCTGGTTTTGAAACATTAGTGGAAGCTGGTTACCAACCTGAAGTCGCTTACTTTGAATGTCTGCACGAATTAAAACTCATTGTTGATTTGATGTACGAAGGCGGCATTGCCAACATGCATCAGTCTATTTCAAATACCGCAGAATTTGGTGATCACACCGTCGGCCCCAAAATTATTACACCTGCTGTCAAAGCAGTCATGAAAGATAATTTAAAACGAATTCAAAATGGTGAGTTCACTAAAGAATTTGTTGATGATTATAAAAACGGTTTCAAACGCATGAAAGAATATCGTAAAGCAGTAGAGAGTCACCCCATTGAAGTCGTGGGCGAAAGACTGCGCGGCATGATGAGCTGGCTCAAAGGTAAAAAAATCGTCTAGATTTTTTAATCCGCATGCAAAATATTGGACTAATGATGACGCGCAACGAAGGCGATTGCGTGGAAGAGGTCATGCGTGAGTACTCCAAATATTTTGACAAGATTTTGGTTTTAGACGGCTCGACTGACAATACTCCGGAAATTATTCAGAGTTTTAAAAACGTCGTTTACTTTGCTAAAGATCAAGATGTTTTGCCTGGCATTAAAATTCGTGATGGCGCCCGGCAAGTCTTACTCGAAAAAGCCCAATCTCTTTTTGGTTATGACGGCTGGTTTACGCTCCTGCATGGAGACGAAATTTTTCATGACGATCCCAACAAAGTTTTAACTTTACCTGAAAACAAAAAAGTGGACCGCATGCATTGGTACTCAATGCAGTTTTTTCTACATCAGTCTCAAAAAAATAGTTATCAATATCAGCCCGGTTCGATGCAAAAAAATATTTTGTGGTATTGCCCGGGTTTTATTGAAATCAGGCAGTTCCGTAATAAAAAAGGCATCGCCTATCAGCTGCAGGAACACACAAGGTTATTTCCACACGGACTCAATCATCGTATTAACAATCGCTTCCCTGTTTTTAAACATTATCCTTATCGATCGGCAGAACAAATTAACCATAAGACGGTTCAAACAAAA
>CAYMKA010000020.1:0-16842 GCA_964390935.1 uncultured bacterium | reverse complement strand
ATTAAAAAAGAAATCTCGCTGATTTACTACAAAAAAGATTCGGGAAAATCTCGAGTGCCTTACAACGACGCGGTCGAAGAAGCGCTGTGTTTTGGCTGGATCGACAGCACTATCAAAACAGTCGATAAAGAATCTTTTGCTCAGCGCTTTAGTCCGCGTAATCCTAAAAGTTTTTGGTCGGAACCTAATCTGGAGCGAGTTCGTTTTTTAACCAAACAAGGACTGATGACGAAGGCTGGACTTGATATTTTGGATCAATCTCACCACAAACATCGTTTAAAAAAGAAACCAGTCACTGTTGCCGCAGATATTAAAAAAGCACTGATGGCTGCTAAACCGGCTTGGACCAATTATCAAAAATTTCCTGAAGGTTATCGCCGTATTCGCATTGGTTGGATTGAGGCCGCCCGACATGTGCCTAAAACATTTGAACAGCGTTTAAAACACTTCGTTAAAATGACTCAAAAAAATAAACGTTACGGCATGATGGAAAAGAAATAGTCCCCCTAAAGGGGGAGAAACTAATTTTTATCTATAATAAAACACTGATGGCTAAACAAATTACTTCAGCTAAGCAAACAGCTCTTAAAGATCTTCAAACCATTCCCGGTGTCGGCAAAGCCGTAGCAAATGATTTGTGGAATTTAGGTTATAAAAAAGTCAGTGATTTAAAAAATAAAAATCCCGAAAAAATGTATGAGAAACTCTGCGCGCTGCAAGGCACGATGGTGGATAGATGTATGCTCTACACTTTTAGATGCGCCGTTTATTTTGCTTCAAACACCAAACACGATTCTGAAAAACTTAAGTGGTGGAACTGGATGGATAAATGACCCCTATCCGCCACTTCGTGGCACCTTTCCCCGCTCAACGCGGAGAAAGAATTTTTTCAATTTCTGAAAATTGATTTAATACCTGATCGTTAGTAAATCTCAAAACTTTATAACCTAATTGATTAATAATAAATGTTCTAGATTCATCATATTCTTTTTGAGAATCATGAATCTTGCCATCAATTTCGATTACTAACTTTTTTTGTTTGCAAATAAAATCAGCAATAAACAATTTCCTCGTCGTGCCAATGTAATAAACCAGGGGGTATTGCCTTCTGAAATTCAAACCCAATTGATTATTTCTTACTTTATTCCAAAAATAAATTTCTGCCTCAGTCTGGCCTTTCCTTAAGTCCCTCACTCGTTTCTTAATAGGGCCCATCTAAAATATTATATCTAAGAAAAAACCTTTCTCCGTACAACGGGGAAAGGTGGCTCACCGCAGGTGAGTCGGATAGGGGTAATAAGCATTGCTCATCACGATCAGCAGGTCTAAAATATCTCCAGTCCTGATTTGGCCTAAATTGCAGGGACTTAAAACAATTTGCTAAAGAGGGGTTAGTGTTTTCGAGAATCTTCTCCCAAACATCCCACTCCAGGTTAATTTGAAAACAAGGAGGCGTCTCTACAAACCAGTCTCAATCGAAAATTTTCGGTTAAGAAATTTATTAAAAGATGGTGACAAAACTCTGTTTTGTTACAAATTTAAATTAAAAAGGAGAAAATTATGTCATTACTATTAGGTAGCCAAGCCCCAGACTTCACTCAAGATTCCAGCGAGGGCAAAATTAAGTTTCACGATTTTATTAACGGCAGCTGGGCCATTTTGTTCTCTCACCCTGCAGACTTCACTCCCGTTTGTACGACTGAACTAGGAACTGTCGCTAAATTAAAACCCGAGTTTGATAAACGCGGCGTGAAAATTTTAGCGCTCTCTGTTGACCCTACTGATTCTCACAAAAAGTGGATTGGCGATATTAACGAAACTCAAAGCACCACTGTTAATTTCCCCATTTTGGCAGATGCCGATCGTTCAGTTTCAAAACTTTACGAAATGCTTCCAGCAAATCCCATCAACAACATGACTGTGAGATCCGTATTTATTATTGATGATAAGAAAAATATTCGTTTAACCCTGACTTACCCTGCCTCAACAGGACGTAACTTTGCTGAAATTTTACGTGTGATTGATTCCCTTCAATTAACTGACAAACACAAAGTCGCGACTCCTGCAGATTGGAAAGATGGACAAGATGTCGTGATTATTCCAGCAGTGCAAGATGAAGCAGAAATCAAAAAATTATTTCCTAAAGGTTACAAGGCTGTTAAACCTTATCTACGTTTAACTCCTCAACCAAACAAGTAAGTTTTTGAAAATCCTCAGTTCTTGTGCAATTAAATTTGCGCAAGGACTGAGGCAATGATTTGTTATAGTTGGGCATGCGATCAAAAAGTAAAGAACGCTTAGAACTTGATGAACTTTTAGAATCAGTCGAATCTAAAAAACATAAATTAAAACCTATCCCTGAATACACTTTTGAATATGACGTCAACGAAGAACCTCGTACGGAAGTTAAAAACACTGACGAACTGAAAAAAATAAATGAACTGATTACCGATTTTTCACGCTTAATGGAGCGCTCACACTTTAGAGAATTTATTGAAGCACAAGAGCGTCCCTGGCGCTGGCACTTCATTAACTTTTTCACGAGTATTTTAAAAGGCATCGGTTTTATTTTCGGGGCTACTTTAGCGATTAGTTCGATTCTTTTTATCTGGAGCCAGCTCAACTGGGTGGGACTCATCACCCTTCTGCGTATCTTGAAAAAAGTTATCTAAGCTGTGCCCTTATTTCTAAAAATCTTTATCCCCGTCTTGTTTGCTGTAGACCGCATCAGCAAGGTTTATTTTTTAAATCTCTTAAAAGACGGCAGTGTGATTTGGTTCATTAAACCCTGGGCCGGTCTGATTTTGGTTCTTAACCAGGGGGCAGCTTTTGGCCTGTTTCAAGGCAAAGTTTATATTTTAGCGCTAATTTCACTAGCCGTTTTAATCGGACTCATTTACTTTTATAAACAAGAACCCCAGAAAACCTTTTTTTGGAATTTAGCTTTTGGATTTTTAGTCAGCGGCGCCGCCGGCAATTTGTATGACCGGTTGTTTCAAGGTTATGTCATCGATTTTTTTTACACCTCTTTTTGGCCGACGTTTAATTTTGCTGACATCTTTATTAACTTAGGAATTGGCGGTTTTGTTATTTTCTATTTTCTAAAACGGGTATAATCTTTTTAGTTAAACAGGAGGACTTATGCGAAGTAGCAATCCAGTCTTAAACGAAAAAACATTTTCTAAAACACTTTCTGGCGCAGGAAAAATGACCATTGAGGGAACCGTTAGAAACACCTTTTTAATGGCACTGCTGATTGTTGTAACGGGTGGCTACACCTGGATGAGTTTTTTTAAAGGCCAGACTCAATTAGTTTCTTTGGCGCTAATCGGCGGACTGATTGCCGGACTTATTTTGGCCATTGCCACCATTTTTAAAAAAGAATGGTCTCCCGTGACGGTGCCTTTATATGCTTTAGCAGAAGGCCTCGCTCTAGGCGGGTTATCTGCAACTTTTGAACAAATGTTTCCCGGCATTGTTTTTCACGCTTTTACCTTAACGGTAGGCACTCTTTTTGCCCTGTTGCTGGCTTATCAATCGAAAATGATTCAAGTCACTGATAATTTTCGAATGGGGATTTTTGCAGCCACCGGCGGCATTGCCCTCATGTACATTATTGATTTGTTGTTATCTTTTTTTGGTCTGCGCATGCCTTTTATTCACGAAACAGGACTTTTAGGCGTGGGCATTAGTTTGTTTATTGTCGTGATTGCGGCTCTTAACTTGGTGCTCGATTTTGATTTTATTGAAAATGCGGCTAAACAAGGCGCCCCTAAATATATGGAATGGTATGGCGCTTTTGGACTCATGGTCACTCTTATCTGGCTGTATATGGAAATTTTAAGACTCCTGGCTAAAACCAGAAGCCGAGACTAATCGTGCACCCAGTTTTATTACAACTCGGTCCGATTGCCATTTACAGTTATGGCGCCATGGCAGCGCTTGGATTTTTAGCGGCGCTTTTAATTGGAATTTTATTTTCTAAAAAAACTCCGCTCATGCGCGATGGCGACGATTTAATTAATTTTAGTTTGTGGCTCATATTTTTAGGGTTTCTGGGTGCTCGTATTTTTTATGTCATTCAATTCTGGGACGAATTTAGACATCAGCTTTTGGACATTATTCTGATCCAACGTCATACCGGATTTGTGTGGTACGGGGGCATGATTGCCAGCGGGTTATATATTTTGTGGTTTGCTTATCAGCGTAAATTAAATTTAAGAGAACTGCTCGATTACTTAACTCCCGCTGTTATTTTAGGCCACACTTTTGGACGTATTGGCTGTTTTCTCTATGGTTGCTGCTACGGCAAGATTACGCAATTTCAATATGGTGTTCATTTTCCGTTTGATCCCGATCACTTGCGCCACGCCACCCAGCTTTATGAATCGGGCGCCTACTTTTTAGTTTTTTTAATTACCCTTATTCTTTTTTATCGCAAAAAACTACACGGAGTTGTTTTTGGGGTAGGGCTACTCTTGCATTCCCTGGTTCGTTTTAGTGTGGAATTTATTCGTGAAAATCCCACTTACTTGTTTAATTTATCGTCTGCGCAGTGGATTGCGTTAGGACTTATGGCAGTGGCTCTGATTGTTTTAGGAACTAGAAAACTTCAGTAAGTGAAATAAAGAAACGTTTCTTAACCTATAATGCCCCCATGCGGCTCGACATATATATAGCAGAACACCACAAACTCTCTCGCTCGATGGTCCAAAAATTAATTAAAGCCGGAAATGTCATGGTCAATGACGTCGTCTGTCTAAAAAATGCTTTTGAAGTCGATGAAGAAGATGAAGTACAGGTCGAAATTCCCCCTGTCCAAAAACTCGAAATCAAGCCGGAAGACCTAAAAATCGATATCTTATATGAAGATGAGCACCTGGCTGTGGTCTATAAGCCGTCCGGAATGGTCACTCATCCTAGTGTCGGGCATCACAGTGGCACTTTGGTAAATGGGCTAATGTTTAAGCTGAAAAATCTATCTGGCATCGGTGGCGTAGAGCGTCCCGGCATTGTGCATCGCCTTGATAAAGATACTGAAGGTCTGCTCTTGATTGCTAAAAACGATAAAGCGCATCAAATGCTTTCGGACATGATTGCGCAGCGTTCGGTGACCCGCCGCTATTTGGCATGGGCCAAGGGACAAATGAAAATGGAAAGTAAAACCATGGACACTTTTTATGGAAGACATTTAAGAGATCGTCAAAGAATGGCTGTGCTGCAATCTGGGAAAAAAGCGGTAACCCATTTTTATCCACAGATGACTAAAAACAGTATGACTTTGGTGGAATGTAAACTGCAAACCGGACGCACTCATCAGATTAGAGTGCACTTGGCTCACATGGGACATCCCGTAGTGGGAGACGGAGTTTATGGAACACCTTCGAGCAACAAAACACAAATGCTGTGTGCTTACCTGTTAAAATTTGAGCATCCAGTGACCGGTCAAGAATTAGAATTTAAAATTAAACCCAGTTTTTTAAGTGATGCCGAATTTGCACAAATAAAAATTGAAGGGTAACTAAAATGAAAAAAATAATTTTTACCGCACTGTTTGTTTTGGGGCTTGGGCTGGCTTCAACTTATGCCGAACCAGTTTCAATTGATATTGATCAAAACCCCAAAACCCAGGGTAATTATTTAACCCGCAAAGCAGATCCTGCGGTTGCCAAAATTAGTTACGTTTTTGATGACGTCAAAATTCAAAGAAAAGGCAAAGACGCTCTTCAAGAAGCAGTAGTCAACATGCCCATGTATGCGGGGGATACTCTATTAACATTAAGTAACCGCTCTCGTGCTGAAATTGTTTTTGAAAATGGCCACATCACCCGTTTAAGCGGTCTCTCCAAACTAATTTTAGAATTTTCTAAAACAGATCCTAATAATCATGCCGAAGTGACTCTTCTTAATTTAATCAGCGGTAAAGTTTTAATCGAAGTTAAAAAGTTAGTAAATCATGATGAAGTAAAATCTCAATTTGAATTAAAAACTCCAGTGGCGGTGACCGCCGTTAAAGGCACTCATTTTATGACCACTTACTTAGATGGTAGAAGTGAAGTCAAAGTCATCGAAGGCGTCGTGGTTGTCTCTAATAAAAATGGTTTGGGAGGCACAGAAGTTCCAGCGGGAATGAAAACAACTGTTGTGAGCGGCGCTGCCCCCATTGCCGCAACCACACTCACTTCTGATGACTATAAAGAGGTTCAAAAACTGCAGACCGAAATTAAAAAAAATAAGGCCCGTAGCATTTATCCCGATAATGACCCTAATAAAAAAAGCTTAAACATTCGTTTTTTTAACTTTGGAAAATCGGACAATCATTAATCGTAGTAGAATCACACAATGATTTTATGTATTGATATCGGCAACACCACCGCCAGCTTTGGCGTCTTTAGAAATAAAGAATTAATCCGCACTTTTAGTTACCTCACTAAAGAATTAGTCTCTGTTGAACGGGAACTGATGGAAGAAACTTACCAAAAAGTCATGGTGAGTTCTGTAGTGCCTGGAGCCGATCAGCTTATTAAAAGTATTTTTCCTAATGCTATTTTTGTCACGGATAAAAATATTCCTAAAATAAAAATCAAAACCAAAAACCCCAGCGAAGTGGGTGCTGATCGCATTGTCTGCTCTTATGGGGCCTGGAAATTATTTAAAGACAATGCCCTGATTGTTGATTTTGGCACGGCAACGACTATTGATATTATTTTAAAAAACGGCGACTACCAAGGCGGGCTTATTTTGCCAGGACTGAGTTTGTCTCGAGATGTTTTAGCGGAACGCACTGCCAAACTGCCTCATATCGATTTATCAGAACCGCCGGTTTTGATTGGACAAACGACCGTCGAATCCATGCAATCGGGTCTGGTTCACGGTTATCGCGCCATGATTGACGGATTAATTGAAAAAATTGAAGACAAATTAAAAATTAAGCCTAAAAAAATATTTTGCGGCGGTTATGCCACCCTCATTGCCGCCAGCCTTAAACATACCCCTGATTTAATTGACCCCTATTTAATTTTAAAAAGTTTGAGCGACTTGTCCGATCTGCTAAATTAATTTTTTAGATCATTTTTATGAGATCAGAAATTGTTTTTTTATCAGGATTCACTCTTTCTCGACCCATCTGGCAATTTCAAGAAGAAGCTTTAAGTAAAAATTTTAATTTAAAATTTTTTGAACAAAGCAACGACAAAACTTTTTTAGATTTTGCCCAGCGATTATCACGATCAATTGATGATTCTATTCATTTAATTGCTCACAGCATGGGCGGCATGGTGGCACAATTATTTGCTCTGCACTATCCAGAAAAACTAAAATCACTCACGCTGGTTTGCACCTCACCCAAATTTATTAGCGATTCTACTTGGACACATGGCATTCGCAGCGGGGCTCACAAAATATTAGGCAAACAAATTAGCCAAAACCTTCAAGAAGGATTAGCTCAGTTTGTAAAAGCAGCGACCGCTGATCATTTAAATGGTTACGATCCAGAGCTTCTTAAAATGATTCGTGAGGCATCTCGCACCCATAAAGAGTTTGCCACAAACATGATGAACGAACTTTTTCAATTTAACTTGTTAAACGAAATAAAAAATATCAAAACACCCACTCTTATTTTTAGTGGAGAAAAGGATCCCCTGTGTCCCGCTGGGGCATCACTGACTCTAAAAGAAAATCTTTCCAATTCAAAACTCTATGAATTTAAGAACGAAGGTCATTTTCCTTTTTTAACTCAACCTTCTGAATTTAACCGACTAACCTTAGAATTTATATCAGCTCATGATTAATAAAAATCTTGTAAAGAAATCATTTTCCCGCCATGCCCGGGAGTATGATGATTATGCAGATTTTCAAAAAGAGACCGGCGACACTTTGATGACGATGCCTCAAAACAGTTATCAAAACATTTTAGATTTGGGCTGCGGCACAGGCACTTACTTAAAAAAATTAATCGATAAATATCAGCCCCTGCATTCAATTGCTTTTGATTTATCTGAGGCAATGCTAGAAGTCACTAAAGAAAAGTTAGGCCTTCAATCTTCTGTGCAATATGTCTGCGCCGACATGGATGAATTTATTTTTCCGCCAGCTAGTCTTGATTTCATTTTTTCAAATTTATGCCTGCAATGGTCAGAAGATTTAGGAAAGTTAATACAAAAGTTGTCTCAAAGCTTAAAAAAGAGCGGGGAAATTCATTTTTCAATCCTCGGAGGAAGCACCTTGGTCGAACTGCGCGCCCTCCAACAAAAATTATTTCCAAAAGCGGTTACAGCCTTGCATCCTTTTATTTCTCAAGATGATTTAAGAACCATTATGGCAACCAGCGACTTTAGTTATTTTTTTATTGAAAAAAAGATTACTCAAAAAAAATATAAGAGTGCCAGCGATTTACTGCGTCGACTCAAACACATTGGCGCGCAAAGTGCCGCCGGAGAAAACACGGCCTTTGAATACGGCCCCAAACAATTTGGAAAACTACTTAAAACTTACGATGAAGTTTTTAAACTAACTGATAAAGATGGAGAAGGTGTCGTTGCGACTTATGAAACTTATTATGTTTCGGGGTTTAAAGTGAAAAATTAACTAAAGCGATTCTTGGCACTCTAATTGCATTTAGCTCAGAATAAGATGCTTACTAAAGAAAAATGCTCCAGAACTGTCAACAAATTAACATTTTCTCCCTTCGATACACTGCTTCGCAGCACTCAGGGAGCGAATAGATGATTGGTTATTTATATATACTTAAATGTGTTGATGGCTCTTATTACATAGGCAGCACACAGAATTTATTAAAAAGAATAAAAGAACATCAAGATGGTGTTGGCTCAAATTACACGAGCAGAAGACTTCCAGTGGAATTAGTTTATTGCGAAGAATTCAATCGCATCGATAGCGCATATCATCGAGAAAAACAAATTCAAAAATGGACCAAAGCAAAAAAAGAAGCTCTAGTTACGAGCAATATTTCTAATTTATCATCTCTAGCAAAGAAAGTTTTCAAAAATATTTGATCAACAAAAAGTTATTCGCTGCCTGAGTGCCGTCGAAGACGGTGTATCGAAGGCAGTGAAACTACAGCGGATCGCCGACGCGGTGAATGCGTAAGTTATTAGTCGCGCCTTTACGGCGAACAGGAGTACCGGCAATTAAAATAGTTAAATCTCCTGCCTTCACATGTTTTTCTTTTAATAAAAGTTGTTCGACATGTTTAAACGCTTCGTCTGAATTTTCTTCTTCCTGCATGATAATAGGAGTCACTCCCCAATAGAGGGCCATGCGGTTATAAACGTTAATGTTAGGAGTCAAACAAGCCAGCTCTGATGATGGTTTATATTTTGAAATTGATAAAGCCGAACCGCCGCTTTGAGTTAAAACGACAATTGTTTTAGCCTGAATATGTTTTGCAGACAGCCAGCAGGCATGTGAAATCGTTTGCGGAATGGTTAAGTTTTCGACATGAGTATGCACCAACTGATTATTAATATATTTAGGATAGTCTTCTGCCTCTTTGACAATACGATCCATCATTTTGACCGAATCAATGGGAAATTGACCGCTGGCAGTTTCAGCAGACAGCATCACGGCATCAGTACCATCAAACACAGCATTAGCCACATCAGTTGCTTCAGCACGGGTCGGAATACTGCTGGTAATCATAGACTCCAGCATTTGAGTCGCCGTGATCACCACTTTTCCAGCCAGATTGGAACGTTCAATAATTTTCTTTTGCAAAATGGGAACTCGCTCAGGAGAAATTTCAACACCCAAGTCGCCGCGGGCAATTAGAATGCCGTCACTGACTTTAATAATCTCTTCTAAATTTTCAATCGCTTCATGTTTCTCAATTTTTGAAATAACCGGAGTATCCACTTTATGATCAGCCAGTATTTTTTTAAGTTCTAAAACATCTGCGGCTTCTTTAACAAAAGAAAGCGCGATGTAATCGACTGGGTTTTTAATCGCAAACTGCACATCTTTTAAATCTTTTTCAGTTAAGCAGGGTAATGAACTTTTTACGTTTGAAAAGTTAACGCCTTTGCGGTCAGAAAGCGAACCCCCATAGATAACTTCCGCCACAAAATTAGGATCTTTAATTTCACGAACCACCAATTTCAATTTTCCATCGTCAATTAAGAGTTCTGCTCCGACTTTTAAATCTTTTAATAAATTAGGATACGAAATATATAAGAAATCTTCCGACTCTTTAGAGGCTTCGGTAGTGAACGAAACTTTTTGGCCAGCTGTGAGCTTTTGATATTTAGGGCCCACTTTGCCAACTCGGATTTTGGGACCTTGCAAATCAAGCAGAACGGACAAAGCCACTTTTTTTTCGGCGGCGACGCTGCGCAGCATTTGCAATCGTTTCAAATGAGTTTCATGGTCACTATGGGAAAAATTAAGGCGTGCCACATTCATACCGGCATCTAAAAGGGCTCCAATCATTTCACGGGTTTCGGTGGCAGGTCCTATGGTGCAGATAATTTTGGCGCGGCGGTTACTCATCGTAGTATTTTAATTATCGAGCACATCACTACTTCTGGCAACAATCGTTCAAAGAAAAAATCATTTAATCTGGACCTTTTCCATATATAATTTTTAGATGCATCGTCAGCCCATTTTTTTACCCGAGCAGATTGTGCCCGAACTGTGTGTGGCCGTTCGCAGCCGTGATCAGTTTCGAGTCGCGGTGCGTTTTGCCTGCGATGCGGTGATTTTGCCTAACAACTGGCCCAAAGAGCTTTTTGAAACCGAAATTCGCTTTGCCCATGAAAACAACGTCCGAGTTTATCTGGATTTAAGCGGTCCTCTCTCCCAAAATGCCATTGAAACTTTTAAAAATGATTTACCGGCGTACGCCTATTATGCATTTGATGGATTATGGATCAGTGACGAAGGTCTTTTGGGATACACCCGCTACGTCACTCCCAATCTTAAAGTTTTTTATGAACCGTTTATTCCGCCCAGCAATTTCAGTCAGTTGGTTTTTTGGCAAAACCAGGGAGTGGAGCGAATATTATTATCACCGCCTTTGATTTATACCGAAATGGCCAGCTTTCAAAAAAACAGCCGCATTCCTTTAGAATTACTCATTTACAAATCCGATTTGGAAAGTTCCCGGCCTTTGATTGATTTATACTCAGAATTAAAAATTATTAAAGAAACCGGGATGAAGAGTCTCAGAATTGATTTACGTGACAAGCCTATTGATCTCTTTGCCATGCAAGTTAAAAAATACCGTCAAATGATTGACCATCTTTATTTAGTGCAAAATTTATTTAGCATCGAAAATGACTAAATTTTTTAATTTAAAAAATATTTCAATTATTGTCGGGCTCGCTTTATTTGTCTGGCTGATCGTTTGGGCTTTTTTTTCAGGAAACAAAGAATTTTTAAAATATGGCAGCCCTGATGTAAAACAATTTGAAGTCAAAGATTTAACAGTCACCGGCTGGCAAAACGGTATTAAAGCCTTTGAAATCACCACCAAATACATCTGGTCTCAACAAGACCTAGAGCAAGCAAATATAGAAAATGTGGTCGATGGAAAAATATTTAATAAACAAGGGGAGCGGATTATTCAGGATATTGTGGCAGACAAAATGCATGCCAACAGTTACACCCGTCACGTCAATGCAGACGGACATATCAGCGCCACTATTGTCAGCGCCAATCCTCAAGCCCAAACCAACGGGCAGTATCAATTTTCAGCTGGACAACTTTTTTTTGACGGGACAAATGAGCAAACCTATTTAAAAGATAATATTAAATTTATTAATATTAAAAGAGAGAGTGAACTTTACGCTCCCGTAGCTTGGATTGAGCATAAAAAAGAAGTTATCCATTTTGAAGATGGGGTGAGTATTTTGTCTCATCATGACACTCTTTTCGCTAAAAAATTACAATATGACTTTCAAAAAGACTATTATGAGTTTTTAAACGGTTTTAATTTTGAACGTAAAATTAAAAATCTTGCTGCCAAAAATAAAGACAATAACGACTATCGCAACAAACAGACCCGCTTACGCTGCGGATACGCCAAATATATTCGCAGTGCCCAAGATAGCGCCACGGCTTATTTAAATCAGGATATTTTGATTGAACAGCCCGGCAAAATCATGATGGCTGATCGCGGTCTCTACAACGAAGCAGCCGACTTTTTTCAAGTCAGCGGAAATGCCAAAATTTATATTCACAGCCAAAAAGATTTTTTTACCGGACCCGAAATTGCAAGGGTTCAAAGATTATCCCCTAAAGAAATTCTTAAAAAAGAAACTTATATTTCAGCCGATCAAATCACTATTTTAATTGATTCTCAAAAGTTTGTTGCTGAAAGTAACGTTCAACTTAAAAGAACAGAGGAGACCGTTTTTGCTGACAAAGCCGATTATGATGAACCTACAGACAAAATCACTATTACCGGCCATGTCAAAATCCAAAAAAAAGATGGCGCCTGGCTTTTAGCTGATCAAGTGATCGTCGATATTGGGCGTGATGAACTCTATGCAATCGGCGCTGTTGAAGCCGAAATCAACTACAAAAAGGATAATTAATATCCACTCAGGTGTCTTTGATAATAAATATTTTGCACAATTCCCATCAAGCAAAAATTTAAAACCATCGCATTACCGCCAAAACTCACAAAAGGCAGAGGAATTCCCACCACCGGCAATATCCCCAAACACATCCCCACATTCACAATCATTTGAAAACCTAAATAACTAGCAATCCCAAATAAAACGAGCGATTCAAACGGCAGACGATTGATTTCACCGGCCAATTTTAAAATTCGATACAAAATAATCGCAAACAAAACCAAAACAAAAACCAGGCCAATGAAACCCATTTCTTCTCCCAAGAGTGAAAAAATAAAATCAGTATGTTGTTCAGGAATAAAACCCAGGGCTGACAACGGCCCTTGGAAAAAACCTTTTCCGAAAAAGCCCCCAGAACCAATGGCTGTCATCGATTGCATGGCATGATAACGAATTCCTTGAGCTAAAGGGTCTATTTCGGGATTTAAAAAAGAGAGCAGCCGCTGTTTTTGATAACCATGCAAACTATTCCAAAGATAAGGACTACTCAAACCGGCAGCTACATTAATAAAAAAGAAAAAGACTTTCTCAATCCAGTTAATGCGAGTAAAAATTAAATAAACCAGCAGAAAAAATCCATAGACAATCCAAGATAATAGTTCTGGAAAAGGCAGCATATGGATAGCGAGCATACTGATTAACGGCGATGAGATCAGAAAAAATAATTTGGGCGGCACATCCGCTTTATAAGAAAGTCCCAAAAAAATAGCAATAAAAACAACTGCAGTTCCTAAATCGGGCTGTTTAAAAACCAGCGCAAAAGGAATCGCCAGAGCGACTAAATATCCAATCAGCTGAAATGCATTTTCGATTCTGTGCTTTCGGTCTGCATAAAGTGCAGATAAAAATAAAATAAAAGTAAATTTTACAATCTCAGAGGGCTGAAAACTAAATAGTCCCAGGTGAATAAAACGTTTAGCCCCCATCACATGGCTGCCAAAAAAATAAGTCAGCGCTACCATCAAAAGCGAAATTGCAAAAAGATATAACGATATTTTTTTAAAAGCGCCCAAATCCATTTGCCAAAACAAAAAGAAAAATAAAACTCCCACCAAAATGTTAATGCTTTGTCTCAAAAGAAAAGACTGCGAAAGTTGACCCGCATATTTAATGCCTTCAATTTGATCAAAGCGGAAAAGAAAAACCAGAGAAATCAGACATAAAAGCGACATGGCGGTAAAAAGATACCGGTCAAAATACAAACTCTTTGGCATTAGGCTCATGATTTTGCTCTCCTTTTTGCATCCCAAGTTTTTATAATTTCTCTAGCAATGGCCGCTGCTTTTACACCACCGTGTCCTCCGCCTTGCACAAAAACAGTGACGACAATTTGTGGATTTTCAGCAGGGGCAAAACTGGTAAACCAGGCGTGGGGATTAGGGCGCGGGGGATCTTCTGCCGTGCCTGTTTTTCCGGCAATCGCAATTTCAGGAATATTGGCATTCACACCCGTGCCTTTTAAAACAACCTGGCGCATCCACTCTTTAACTAAATTAATATTTTTTCTAGAAAAAGGTAATTTGGTTAAAGCGCGTTTCGCATCAAAACTAATTTCACTATCCGGATTTATCACTTTTTTGAGTAAACGCGGTTGATACATAATGTTATCAGGATTCACCAAAGCACTGGTCATCAGCGCGATTTGCAAAGGAGTGGTCTGAATAAAACCCTGACCGATAGCCATATTCATCGAATCTCCCGGCACCCAACCTTCTCCGGTACGTTTTAATTTCCAGCTCGAATTAGGAATAGTACCTTTGTCTTCTCCAGGCAAATCTATACGGGACGGTTTGCCCAGAAAAAAATAAGCGGCCGTAGACGCCATTTGATCGGGAGAAAGCTTTAAACCTGTTCGATAAAAAACAGTATTACAAGACTTGATAAAACCATTTACAAAATTAATGGGTCCGTGACCCGAATGTAAATCACACTTAAATTCACGGCGGCCCCAAAAAACAGAACCAGTACAATTAAATTGAGTGCTGGGGGTATTCACCCCTTGCTCAAGGGCCGTCATCGTTGTCACCACTTTAAATACCGATCCCGGCGGAAATGCGGTCAGCGCCCTGTTATGCAATGGAAAATTTTCACCAATTAAACTTTGCCAATTTTGACTTTTACGGGGATCAATAAAAATATTGGGATCAAATCCCGGAGCACTCACCAGAGCCAAGACTTCACCTGTTAACGGGTCTAGCGCCACCACTGCTCCGGCTTCGCCTTTCAAAAGTTCAGTCGCTTTTTTTTGCAGATCCAAATCAATCGTTAATTCGATGTCATTGCCAGGAACTGAGGCCAAACGTTCTAAACGGCGCACCGGTTTTCCTAAAGCATTGACTTCAATTTGAGTTCCCCCGTTTTTACCGCGCAGCACGTCATCGTAATACTTTTCAATGCCTGACAAACCAATGATGTCGCCTACACGATAACGACTATTAGGATTTTGCATTAATTGTTTTAAAGTAATTTCTCCGACATAACCGAGTAAATGAGCCCCTGTATCAAACGAAGGATAAAAGCGTAAATGTTTTATATTTAAACTCAGTTCAGGATGTTTGGTTTGCAGTTCTTCAATCGCCGAAACCAGTGCACTGTCCAAATCAGCCGCAACGAGTTGAGGTTCAATGGAGTTTTTAGCAACATTATCCAAAATCACCTGCCAGTTTTTTAAATCAATTAATTGCAGGCGTTTTAAAATTTGAAAAGTTTCAGCAGGACGCTCCATGCGGTCGCCCAGTACGTATAAAGAAAAATAAGGTCGCGAGTTTGCAAGCACTTTGTGATTGCGGTCAAAAATGACTCCGCGGGGAGCTAGTTCAGGAGTCGTTTTTGACTTCACGTTAATAGCTTGTTCTGAAAATTCGGTATAGTGAAAAACTTGTAGATAAAAAAGTCGACCGATCAAAACACTAATAAGAACACAAAAAACTAAAAAAACTTTTAAGCTTTTATCATTCATGATTTGGTCATAACCGTTGATAAGTAGTTCTACGCAGCCAAGGCAAATACAACCAGCGTAGTAATGTTAAAACAATTAACCAATGTAAAAAATTAACTGCCATCACAAAAGGGGAAGGCAGAAAAAATGTTTTTAAAAAATAAAAATCATAAAACCATTTTAAAAAAATATCTGCGCCATAACCAAGGCTTACCGCCAGAAAAAAAATCACCGGATTTTCTTTAAAAGAATGTTCAAATTGATCGTAAATCCAATACCCCAAAACACCATACCAGGCGATCACAAAGGGATAATCGCCCCCCATGGCCAGTTCTAAAACTCCTGCCACCACACACACGCCAAAAATATATTTTCGGTGAGGAAGAAGTGCGCAAATAAGAACGGCCATTAAAGCCAGATGCGGTGCATCAAAATCCAGCCAGCGGTAAACGAGCAACTGACTTAATCCCACCAGCAAAAAAGTAGCGAGAACAGTAAAAGTCAGATAAAAATTTTTCATTTTCTTACCAACACATAATCAAAGGTTTCAAATTTCACAACAGGCTCAAGCTGCACATCCGCAAACATTTGTTTAGGATCTTTTACAACCTTTTTAACCCGCCCTACAGGAATCCCTTTAGGATAGTACTGACTAAAAGAAGACGTGTAGTACAAATCGCCTACTTCCCACGGCACATCAGTGCCGGCATATTTTAAATGCAGTTCGTGCGTGCCGGTGCCCTCAGCCACTGCAATCATTTGATTCTTTTCACTCACGACCGATACTCTGACATCAGGATGGGTAATCAGCCGAACCGTCGCTGAATTTTCACCCACTTGTTCCACAAGCCCTACCAAACCTTGAGCGGTAATAACCGGAGAACCATAAGTTATCCCGTGAGATTTTCCTTTATTAATAATAATTTCTTTTTGCCAGTGGCCGGGAGCATAAGCTTTTATTTCTGCCGGCAGCCACACATCTTGTTTGAGCTGCACAAATTGCAATTTACGGCGCAACTCCGTATTTTCAACTTTTAAATATTGAAGATCTCTATTTTCAGCCAACAATTTTTCATTCTCTAACTTCAAAACAGTATTTGTGTCTTGAAGGCGGTTTAAGTCTTCTTGAGTTTTTGTCCAAAGCACGGCTTTTTGCTGAAAATTATCTAAGTAAGAAAATCCGGTCGAACGCATATCTACAAAACGGTTTGAATAAGGACTTTGGTTTAGCCAAGCCATACCTTTCCAGATCAGAAATCCCAATAACAAAAGCAGAATAAAATCGATTAAACGACGCATTTTCCCCCC
>CAYMKA010000019.1:0-17728 GCA_964390935.1 uncultured bacterium | reverse complement strand
TTCCTTTAGAAACCCCTGTAAAATAGGTTCGTCCAACGTCTAGTATGTTCGACCATGACCAGATTTTCTAAAAAAGCTAACTAATAACCGTAATTCTTTAATATTTTTTTTAACGCAGATATTTTTGTTTTATAATCTTTATTCAAAGAAGCCCTTTCTTTTTTGTTAGGTGTGCGAAACATGAAATATGAGAAAAATAAAACGTATTTAAATACACTAAATATAAAAATAGTCCAAAGGAACAATAAAATATAAATTGGAATATTTTTTTCTACCATGGCTGAATATGTCAAAGGATTAAATTTGTTAATCATAACGGAAATACAAAATAGAGATATGAAAATCAAAATTAAAATCGGATTAACAAAAATATTTCTTTTTGTGTAATCATCAATAATTTCATATTCAAATTTACACTTCTCTAATAATCTTTTTAGTTTTCTTTTTAAGAAGAAAAATAAAATACGTAATTTGATATTTATTTTAAAAACATCTGAATTTTTGCTCTCTAATTCATTTACCTGTTTAAGAATTTTTATGACAGCATTCTTTAAGTGAAGATAAGTTTTGATATTATAAGTATTTATTTTTATATATTTTTCATTTAAAGAATTGTAGTAAGTCATTGCAAGTATGAAGACCGCCAATGAAGTAGTTGAAATTGAAAATGAATTAATTGTAAATTGGTAAATGTCTTGTTCTAGAATACTTGTTTGTGTAAATAAAATAGGTAAATTAACTAATAATGCGAATATATACCCAGGGGCGTGGAGCATTTGTCTTCCGAGGTAAACTAAAAACGAACTAATAAATCTGATTATTACATGATGCATAAAAATTATTTTTGGTTTCTATTAATGGTAACTGATAATAAAGAGCTCGAAAATAAGATATATAACGTTGTTGATGATTTGGATTCAAGCGATCAAGAGGTTATAGTTTTCTCCCATGAATCCGCCCAATTTAACCAAAGCTCGAGTGATTGCCGATTACGGCGAACAACTTTTAGTCAGTCTTAATGATAAACAACTTCGTGCTGAACCCAGTGGAAAATTGTTATTTGATGCAGTTTTAAAAAGCCAATTACCCAAAGTCGGAGACTGGGTGAATGTGAGTGTAGCGGGAGAAGATTTTGCCATTATTCACGAAGTGATGCCGCGGAAAAATCAATTGTCGCGCAAAAATCCTGGTAAAAATTTCGAAGAACAAGTTTTAGCTACTAATGTTGACACTGTTTTTATTGTGGCAGGTCTTGATCATGATTTTAATATTCGCCGCATTGAGCGTTATCTCACAGCTGTTGCCACTCTCAATGCCCGGGTGATTTTAATTTTAAACAAAGCTGATTTGTTAAAAGAAAAATCTTCTATTGAGGCCGAGCTGCAAAACCTGAAAAGCATTTCTGAAATTTTGTGGACGAGCGCTTTTGATCGTGCAGACATTGAAAAAGTTAAAAACAAAATTTTAAAAGGAGAAACGGCTATTTTTATTGGTTCTTCCGGAGTAGGAAAATCAACTTTATTAAACGGACTCTTGGGCGGGGAGTTTCAAAAAACAACAGCTGTTCGTGCAGACGATTCTCGAGGTCGCCACACCACCACCCACCGAGAATTATTTGTTTTAGATAATGAAAAATTTGTGATTGATTCCCCTGGCATGCGCGAAGTGGCGCTGTGGGATAGCCTCGATAGTTTAGAAAGCAGTTTCGAAGACATTGAAAATTTAATGCGCCAATGTAAATTTAAAAATTGTATTCACCAGACTGAGCCAGGCTGTGCAGTCAAAGCTGCTTTAGAAAAAGGCGAACTGGACCCCGCGCGCTATGAAAGTTATTTAAAACAAAAAAAAGAGCTTGAATATTTAGAAAGCAAAGTGAATGTCGATTTATTTCAAGAACGTAAAAATAAATGGAAAAAAATTCATCAGGCCCAAAAAGAATTTTATAAAAATAAACTTCCTAATTAACTAATTGTATCCGCGCATCCACGGCGACTGAATTTTTTTCATAAATAATGAGCGGATTAATGTCGAGTTCAGCAATTTGCGGATGCCGGGTGACTAATTGAGACAAGCGGCACAAAATTTCTTCCAGCTCATGCATGTTCACCGGTTTTTTGCCGCGCGCGCCTTTCAAAATTTCTGAAAATTTGGTGGATTCAATCATATGTTGAGCTGAACGTTTAGTGATGGGCGCAAGTCTAAAAGAAACATCCTTAAAAACTTCTACCCAGGAGCCGCCAAGTCCAAACATAAGCAGCGCTCCAAATTTGGGATCACGGTTCATTCCTAAAATGGCTTCACGACCTGCGGACGCCATTTCTTGAATAAAAATTCCATCTAATTTGGCATGGGGCAGAGTTTTTTTAATGTGCGAAAACATTTTCTCAACTTCACTGAGTAAACTTTTTTCGTCTTTAATGTTTAAAACGACCCCTCCCACATCCATTTTGTGAATGATGTCAGCCGAAATAATTTTAATCGCTACTGGGTAATTAAAATTAATTTTTAATTTTGAAATTTCAGCACTGCTTTTTACTAATGCATATTGAGGAACACTAAGGCCATAAATTTTTAAAATTTCAAAAACATCCTCCATCGGCAAATAATAATTTTTTAGTTTTAAATTTCTTTCAATGATTTTAGAAATTTGTTTATCATCGGTTTCAAATTCGATTACCGGACTTTTAGGACGGATACTTTTTTTGGCGTATTCAGCCATTTTGCCCAGCGTTCTGGCAGTTGATTCTGGAAAAGTAAAATGCGGCAAACCCGCTTTTTCTAAAATTTTAATTCCGCTGGAAACGTCGGTCACACCCATGAAAGTAGACAGAATAGGTTTTTTATTATTTTTAAGTTTGGCGATGGCCGCAGCTGTTTCATCAATGGCCGTCATGCTCTGGGGAGTTAAAATTACAATCATCGAATCAACATTGGGATCATTTAAAACGGCTTCCATCGCAGCAGCATAGCGATCAGCGCGGGCATCCCCAATCACATCCACGGGATTATGAATATTTGCAGTCGGCGGTAGGGCTTTTTTTAATTTGAGAGTGGTTTCTTTTTCAAAACTAACCAGTTCGAGTCCTGCACGCACACAGGCATCGACAGCCATGATCCCCGGACCTCCGGCATTTGTCACAATGGCGGTTCGATTGCTGGCAGGCAAAGGTTGTTGTGAAAATGCAGTGGCGAGCGCAAACAATTCTTCGACCGTTTCAACACGCATCACACCAGCCTGAATAAAAATAGCATCATAAACATTGTCAGAGCCAGCTAACGAACCAGTGTGCGAAGAAGCGGCTTTGGCTCCGGCTGCAGTGCGACCGGACTTAATTGCCAGAATTGGTTTTTTGTTTTTAGCGTCGATCGTGATTTGGCGGGCCAGTTCAATGAAAGCATGGCCGTCCACCAGGTCTTCGAGATACATTAGAATGACTTTAGTCTGTTCGTCTTCGCCCAGATAGCGAATTAAATCGAGTTCATTAATATCTGCTTTATTACCGATAGAAATAAATTTAGAAAAACCGATATTATTGCCTTTGGCGTAATCAAGCACCGCCGTACACAAGGCTCCACTTTGCGATAAGAAGGCAATGTTGCCAGAACGAGGCATGGTGCGCGCAAAACTAGCATTGATCGAAAATTTGGGGTCCGTATTGATAACGCCTAAACAGTTTGGTCCCACAAGTGAAATGCCATATTTTTTAGCAATTTTTTTACAATCTTCTTCAAATCCGATGCCTTCCCCGCCCACTTCTTTAAAACCCGCAGAAACAATAACGGCCGCTTTAATTTTTTTTTGACCACATTGTTCTAGAACTTTTGCAGTGGCGTCGGCTGGCACAATGAGTACAGCACACTCCACTTCATCAGGAACATCCGCGATAGAGGGATAGGCTTTAACTCCAATGACGGAAGGGCTTTTGGGATTTACTGGATAAAGAACCCCTTGATATCCGTTATGAATTAAATTGTAAAAAATAGAATGGCCGACCGAGCCTTCGCGGTTGCTGGCCCCAATTACCGCCAGGGATTTGGCTTCAAAAATACTTGATAAATTTTTCATCCAAAGTAAATTTTAATTCATCTTGTGAATTTCGAATATGACCAAACACAGCAAAAATAACTAAGGAACTATTTTTTAGATTTTGCGGTCAAATATTTTTTAAGCTTATCCCAATAAGATTCTTTCCAACCATCTTTAACTGCCTGATATTGTTCGATAGGCACATCACTTTGAGAAAAAATAAGTTTTGTGCCGCTGGCTACTTTCATAAACTTAAAAGTGACACGCGAATAATGTCCTTTGGGCCAGTCGCTGCCGCGCCAGCTCTGCACGATTTTTTTGCCGGGCTCAAGAGTCATGTTTTTTCCAGTGATGTAACCATTGTAAGCCGAAAAAGATCCGCCGATGCTAGAACTCATTTTGGCTTTATGTTTTGTAAAGCCGGCATGCTTTTTAGAGCTCATTAACAAATCGTAAAGTGCTTCGGGAGAGGCTTTAAAAAGCACAACTTGTTTAATCGTCTTGGTTTTCATTTTTTAACTACTTCTTGAGGCTCTTGATTATTAATCTTAATCAACCGCTTTAGTAGAAACGGGCTTCAATTTTAACGAAATCCAGATACAAAGAACAGAAATAATTGCGGCATAGATTCCGATATGGCCGTAATTCATTAAGGTTCCATCGGAGGTTTTTACTAAAATAGAACCTGAAATAATCGCAGCAACCCCACAAGCCGTTTGTTGCACTGCCGAATTAAAACTCATAAAACTTCCGCGATTTTGCGGCGCAATCACAGCCGTTATCATGGCCATGGTTGGCACCATACGACCCGAGACAAGCA
Source organism: uncultured bacterium (assembly GCA_964390935.1). Lineage (GTDB taxonomy): Bacteria > Margulisbacteria > CAYMKA01 > CAYMKA01 > CAYMKA01 > CAYMKA01. The sequence continues at coordinate 12,881 of CAYMKA010000019.1, read as the reverse complement.
CCATAAACAAAACCGTACACACTAAAACCAAAGGCAGCGGAGTGACACTTAAATGAGTAATTAACAGCATTGGAATGACTGCCAGAACGGAAAGGGTAATAAAGACATTATGTTTTCCAAAGCGATCGGCGAGTCGGCCAATGAGTTGTCCCGTAAAAAAAGTAAAAAATCCACCAAAGAAAAATACTAAAGGCAGTTGGTGTTCAGTTACCCCCACGTTGGCCACAAGATAAGGGCTGATAAACGGAATAATTGAAAAACCAGCAAACATTAACAAAAAAGTAAGTGTGATTGCCCACAAGTGTTCGGCTTTCCCAAAAATAATTTTGATACTTTGCAAAGGAGTAGGATGATTGCTGGTTTTGTCTCCACTGTGATGAATCATGTGGCCGCGCATGGGTGGCAATAAAAATTGAGCGGTCACCAGAGCAATCAAACTAATTCCAGCTAAAATATAAAATGGCGTTTGCCAGTTGGCGATTGCGGCTAAAAATAGTCCAGCGGGGACACCCACAACTGAAGCGAGAGAAAACGAGGCCATTAAAATTCCCATGGCCGTGCCACGTTTTTCGTAAGGGAATGAATCGCCAATAATTGATAATGAAATCGCACTTAAAAGTCCACCAAATGCACCGGTGACAATGCGTGATGCTAATAAAATTTGATAGCTGGGGCTAATGGCACAGAAAAATGTTCCTAAAATAAATCCAGAATAAAAAAATGTTAACGCTTTTTTGCGATCAAAACGATCTAAGAAAAAAGCGCCCATCAGCCCTGAAAAGCCGGCGCTAAAAGTGTAAGCGGATACGATCAGACTAAACTCGTGTGGTCCGATATTAAAAATACGCATGAGCTGGGGTCCGAGAGGCATGAGCATCATGAAATCGACAATGTGGCTGAATTGAATAAAGGGCAGAATAAATAAAATAATTCTTTGTAATCTGTCTTCCATGATTTTTCCTCCCAAAATGAAAGAAGTTAGATTAACTCAATATAGAATCCATCGCAATTCCAATTAAATCCGCTACAATTGTTTCACCATGCCTTTAGCACTCATTGGACTGCTGACCATGATTTTGTTTGGCAGCGCCTTTCGTTATTACGGAAATTTTATTGCTCAAAAATTTTTATTAAGTTCCAGCGCCAAAACACCGGCCGTGAAACACAATGACGGCAACGATTTTATCCCAACTAAAAAAGCGATTTTAATTGCTCAACATTTTGCATCAATTGCCGCAGCTGGCCCTATTGTCGGTCCAATTACGGCTGCAATTTATTTTGGCTGGGGTCCGGCGTGGTTGTGGATTGTTTTGGGTTCTATTTTTATTGGTGCCATTCACGATTTTTCATCTCTTGTGGCCTCGGTTAAACATGATGCCAAAAGCATTCCGGAACTCGCCAAAAAATATATTGGACCCAAGGCTTATGCGTTGGTTTTGGGTTTTATTTGGTTTTCTCTTTTATATGTGATCATTGCGTTTACAAGTGTCACTGCCCAAGCTTTTTTAGCTAAAGAAATATGGGATAGCGTGGCACACAATATTGGCGGGGGTGTGGCAACTTCCAGTTTTTTATATTTAGGACTCTCTATGCTCATGGGTGTTGCTCTCTATAAATGGAAGACACCTCTATGGCTTGCTACAATTTTATTTTTTCCTGCACTGCTAGGAATTATTCTCCTCGGACAATACATCCCGATTCAATTTAATGTTTCTGATCCTGCTCTTTTATGGGGCGTGATTATTTTGGTGTACTGCGCGATCGCTAGCGTTTTGCCGATGTGGCTGCTCTTACAACCGCGGGGATATTTAGGCGGATATTTTTTATATGTTGTTTTAATTTTTGGTGTGCTCGGAATTTTATTTGGCGGTTATCACGCGCAATATCCTCTGATGTTGTCTTGGTACAGCCCGCAAATAGGTTCTCTATTTCCATTCTTATTTATCACGATTGCTTGCGGTGCCTGTTCTGGTTTTCATGGACTGGTTTGTTCAGGCACAACCTCAAAACAACTCCATAAAGAAACTCATGCCACGTCCGTTGGTTATGGCGGCATGTTACTCGAAGGTATTGTGGCGGTGATGGCGCTGGCCACAGTCATGATGTGGCCACAAGGTTCGCCTATGCTTTCTAAAAGCCCGGCTGAAGTTTATGCCAATGGCATCGCGTACTTTATGCATTCAATTATTGGGCTGCCGATTAGTGCGGGCTTAACTTTTGGGATGCTCGCGTTTGCTACTTTTGTTTACGACACACTTGATGTTGCAACACGGCTGGGCCGTTATTTAATGGAAGAACTTTTAAATATTCGCGGCGCAGCAGGACGATGGATTGCCACGCTTTTAACTTTAGGAATTCCCATGGCCTATTTATTTTTAGGTTCAAATTTACAAAGTGCGCTGCATTCAACTAAACCAATTTGGCTTACCATTTGGCCGCTATTTGGTTCGAGTAATCAACTACTGGCAGCTTTAACATTTTTAATGCTGGCAGCTTGGTTTAAAAATAATACGAAGTCTAAAAAACAATTGGCGCCGTGGTTAGTGTTGCCGGCGTTTTTTATGTTTATTACCACAATGGTGGCGCTAGGGTTGCAGTGCTATGACAATTTTTTAAAACTGGGTGCAGGCAATAACCCCATCGCTTTAATTAATTTTATTTTATCGCTGGCGCTAATCACGATCAGTATTTTATTTTTAGGCCAATGGTTTTCGAAGATGCATAAAAAATAAAAGCCCTAAAGCTTTTCTCCATATATAATGAAGACACTATGACGTTGCGTTACATCATTGGCGGAGAATCTCACGGACCGGGCATAAGTTTTGTGCTCGAAGGCATGCCGGCCAATATTGGTGTTCATAAACCTTTTATTGATTCCAAATTATCTGAACGTCAGCAAGGTTACGGCCGCGGCGGCAGACAAAAAATTGAAACTGACCAGGTGGAATTTTTAGGCGGCGTGCGTCACGGCAAAACATTAGGTGGACCGATCGTGGCAGCTGTTTTTAATAAAGATTATAAAAATTGGGAAGACATTATGAATCCACTGCCAGTGGATGCGAGTAAACTTAAATCAACCGAACCTAAATACAAAAAAATTACACAACCGCGTCCAGGCCATGCAGACCTAGCTGGTTATATTAAATATCACCAAAAAGATATTAGAAATATTTTGGAACGCGCTTCCGCTCGCGATACATGCGCACGTGTTGCCATTGGCGCGATTTGTATCGATTTCTTAAAACAATTTGGCATTGAATTTGATCGTAAAATTGTTTCACTGGGTCCCGTTCAAATTGGTGCAAAAAAAATAAATAAAGCGGCCGAAAAAGCGATTGATGAAGCCCGCGAACGTAAAACAACTCTTGGTGGAATTTACGAAGTGATTGTGACGGGTGTTCCGGTAGGGCTAGGAAGTTTTGTCACTCCTGATCGCAAATTAGACGGACGTCTTGCGCAACAAGTTTTAAGTATTCAAGCTCACAAGGGTGTAGAAATTGGTGACGGTTTTGCCGGTGCCTCACGCATTGGCCACGAAGTGCATGATGCGATTGTTTTGAAAGGCAAAAAAATTGCCCGATCCAGTAACCATGCCGGTGGCATTGAAGGTGGCATGAGCAACGGTGAACCTATTGTCGTTCGTGCAGCGATGAAACCCATTGCGACTCTTTATGATCCCCTGCCAACAGTTGATTTGGAAACCATGAAAGAAGTCAAAGCTCATATTGAACGTTCTGATATTTGTGCCTTGGAAGCCGCGACAGTCATTGGGGAAGCGGCTGTAGCGTTTGTGATTGCAGATGCGTTCCTCGAAAAATTTGGTGGAGATTCGCTAGAAGAAGTGAAAGCTCACTTTAAATCTTTTTAGAAAGAGATTCTTTTAAAAACTTTTCATAAATCAATTCTCCGTTGGGGATAGACTTTTTAGCCCAATCAATTTTTAGCTCTTCAAATTCTTTTTTAGAAAGCTTCCAATCTAATTTCGAAGTTTTTAATTTTTGAATCAGAGTCGCGAGGGTGACCGCACAACTTACCGAAATGTTTAAGCTCTCCGCAAAACCGGTCATGGGAATTTTAAAGCGCTTATCAGCCAACTCGAGCGCTTTTTGCGACAGCCCGTCTTTTTCAGAGCCAAAGACAACCGCTACTTTTTCTTTAAATTCGATGTCTGGCAGAGAAACATCATGGGCATGAGGGGTCGCTGCATAAATTTGGTATCCATCGGCTTTTAACTTTGAAAAACAAGACATCGTATTTTCTTGATGCTTGGCGCGGTGTCGTACCAGGTTTAACCACTTGCCGGTGCCTTGTGCCACGCCTTCTTTAAGCTCAAACTTATGGCTGTTTTCAATTATATGAACATCCATCACCCCAAAAGCTTCGGCCGAACGCAGGCAAGCACTGGCATTATGCGGGTCAAAAATGTCTTCAAGCACTAGGGTTAAGGCCCGGGTGCGGTCGCCTAAAACGTTTTCAATTTTTTGTTGGCGTTCCGGAGTTAATAAGTCCCAAAGCTTCTGCATAAGCTTAGATTTTATATTGCTAAGAGCGTTTTGGGGGTGCTAATATTCCGTCCCTGTTTTTAGCAGGATTATTTTTTAGAGGAGTATTCACTTGGCAGTAAAAATCAGACTTAAAAGACTTGGAAAAAAGGCTAGTCCTTTCTATCGTATCGTCGCAATCGATTCTCGAGCTGCACGTAATGCTAAAGAAATTGAAGTATTAGGAACTTACAATCCTTTAAAAAATCCTTCTCTGATTGATTTAGACACTGCCAAAGCTGAAAAATGGTTAAAAGTAGGCGCAACTCCTTCTGACCGTGTGAAAATTATTTTTGCGGGTCAAAATTTAATTAAAAAAGAAACCCTACACTTAAAATCAAAAAAATCTAAAAAAGATATTGCTGCTGATAAAGAAGCTGCCGCAGCTGCAATTGAAGCTGCTAAGGCTGCTAAAAAAGATGCGCCTAAAGCTGCCGACGCGCCAGCCGCAGAAGCTCCTAAGGCTTAATTCTCATGAAAGATTTAGTCGAATACATTGTTAAAGGTCTTGTTGATAATCCTGATCAAGTTGTTTTAAACGAAAACAAAGGCGAACAAATGGACATTATTGAAATTAATGTCGCAGAAGGTGACGCCGGTAAAGTGATTGGCAAAGAAGGTCGCACCATCAATGCTATTCGAACGCTTGTGAAAGCTGCTGCTGCGAAACAAGATCGCCGCGTTTCGGTCGAATTAATGGCCAAGTAGTTTTTAATTCAAAGTTAACTTTTCTTTTTTAATTTCAGCATCATCTTGTAAGATAGTTAAGCTTTAGTCTTTGAAAGGGGCTTCTATGGGTATTTCATTAAAAAGAACGGTCACGGTTAAAGTGATTGTCACTGAAGAATTTAAAAAATATTTAGCCGAAGAATTAAAGATGGCGCTCGCCAATTTAGATAACCAAATTAAACAAGTTGAAGACCAAGGCAAAAAACTGGTTGGTACTTTAAAAGAACAGGGCGATTCAGGTAAAAAACAAGCTCAGGCCATTGTGGCTCAAATGCAAACCGATCGTTCGCAATATGTTCAAACTCGCTCTGAACTCGAGAAAAAAATGAAGGACGCTAGCTTGCTTCCTCTCAATTCAGAATTTACTCAAGGAACTTTAGATGGCCAAGTGGAAGTCAATGTGGGCGACAATTTATATGAGAAATTAGGCGGTCTTGAAATTATTGTAAAAGACGGGGTTATTTTAGAGTTGCGTGGCAACAAATAAACAAACTTCTCCCTATTTAACTTTAGGCCAAATTGCGAAACCCCATGCGCTCAAAGGCGAGTTAAAAATAGATCCTTATTTTGAGATGTTAGATGAATTTCCTTTGGAGGATCCTCCGGCTGTGTTTTATTTGGCCGGACGCGAAGCGCATCACGCCAAACAGTTTTTAACGATAAAAAAAATCAGTGTCCATCAAAAACAATTTTTAGCCAGTTTTGCAGAAGTTCCTTCGCTAGAGGCGGCACAAGTTTTAAAAGGCAAAACTCTTTATTTTGAAAGAGAACAGGTCGAATCGCCTAAAGGATTTTTTTATGAAGAGTTAATTGATGCGGAGTTTAAAGACGAAAAATTAAACCGCAGTGGCCGTATTGTAGATATTTATCAAACGCCTGCGCATTTTAATTTGGAACTGGTGGGAGACGGCAAAGAATTTGATATGCCATTTGTAGCCCCTTTTGTTTTAGAGTTTGACCGCGATCAAAATGTTTTAAAAGTTAATTTGAGCCCCCTGTTAGAATCCTTGTAATGCGAATTGATGTCATCACTCTTTTTCCAGAAATGTTTAAAGGTCCTTTTGAAGAAAGTATCTTTAAAAAAGCCCGCCAGAAAAATATTTTTGAAATTCATTTCCATCAATTAAGAGACTTTGCCACTGATAAACATAAAACCGTGGACGATACCGTTTATGGCGGAGGAGCAGGGATGGTTTTTAAACCTGAACCCTTGTTTGCTGTTTTGAGACATATTTTAAAAGAGCCTAAACAACCGGGAGTGTGTGTCATTTATCCTTCTCCGAAAGGACCAATTTTGAGTCATCAGAAGGCAGTCGATTTATCAAAATTTAAACAACTCGTTTTTATTTGTGGCCGCTATGAGGGCATCGATCAACGGGTCATCGACTATTGGGTGGATGAAGAAATCTCGATCGGCAATTATGTGTTAACAGGCGGCGAACTGCCGGCGATGGTTATGATCGATACGATTGTGAGGCAAATTCCAGGGGTCGTGGGCAAGGGAGAATCTTTAATTCATGAGTCTCATGTCATTCCTGGGCAACTTGATTACCCACATTACACCAAACCTGAGGTCTTTGAAGGCTTAAAAGTGCCCGAGGTCTTACTTTCAGGTCACCATGCCGAGATCGAAAAATGGCGCAAAAGTAACTCATAAGTTCATTGACAGGCTTTTTGATATTGAATAAACTGAGTGCCCTTTTCTTGTAGATCAATTTATAAAGGATTAAAAAATGAGCAAGGTATTAAACGAAGTCGAAGCATTGCAACTAAAGAAAGATATTGTCGATTTTACTGTCGGCGACACCATTAAAGTCAGCGTTCAAATCGTTGAAGGCGGCAAAAAACGTATTCAAAATTTTGAAGGCGTTGTGGTTTCTCGTAAAAATGGACATGGCATTCGTGGCTCATTTACTGTTCGTAAAATTGTCAGTGGCGTGGGCGTCGAAAGAACCTTCTTATTGCATTCTCCAAAACTGGCTGAAATTGCGATTGTTCGTAAAGGAAAAGTCCGCCGTGCAAAACTTTATTATTTACGCGATTTAATTGGTTCGAAAGAAACACGTTTGAAAGAAAACGAAGCTGAAAACTTGAACATTCAGCAAAAATTAAAAGAAGTGAAAAAAGAAAAAGCGGCTCAAAAGCTTGCAGAAAAATCTGCAGGGGCACAAGCTGCAGTTAAAGAAACTGTTACTCAAGCTTAGTTTAAGTGGCAGATTCAGTTAAACCGAAAAAACCATTCCTTAGAGATACTTTAGAAACCATAGTCTCCGCTTTTTTAATTGCTTTATTTATTCGCACTTTCTTTTTTACGATCTTTTTTATTCCCTCAGGCTCAATGATCCCCACTTTAAATATTGGCGATCGTTTAATTGTCAGTAAACTTTCTTTTGGTATTCCTAATCCATTACAAGAACTTTATTTTAAAGATCGTCTGCTGTTCATTATTCCAAACCCTTTTCAAGGCATTAATTTGGGAATTTTTAAAAAACGCGAATTGGTCCGCTTTGGCAAACTACCTCATCGTTTTGAAGTGATTGTTTTTAAAGCGCCGCTGGCTCCCGCATTTCCTTTTGCCGAATATAAAGACCCCAAAACTGGCCGCAAAACAGTTTCTAATTTTTATACCCCTTTTAAAGCGGGTAGTGATTACATTAAACGCGTGATTGGACTCCCCGGTGAAAAATTAGAAGTCCGTGACGGCCGAATTTTGATTAACGATAAAGTGGTTAGCGAAAATCACACGATGTATCCAGATTTTGATGATTTTGGTCCGGTGCAAATTCCGCCAGGCTATTATTTTATGATGGGCGATAACCGTGGAAATAGTTCGGACTCCCGTTATTGGGGTTTTGCTTCGGAACAAAACTTAGTGGGCCGAGCCAAATTTGTGCTTTGGCCGCTGTGGAAGATACGGACGATTAATTAAAAAAGTAGGATAATCATTCCCATGATATCCGAACTTCAAAAAACGACTTCTCTAAAGCCAAAACCTAAAGACAGCGATCTCAAGTTCGGCAATGTTTTTACCGACTACATGTTTGTCATGGACTATGTTCCGGACAAAGGCTGGTTACCCGGAAAAATTACACCCTACGAAGAATTTCCAACCACTCCCGCAGCGAGTGTGTTTCATTACGGCCAAACTGTTTTTGAAGGACTCAAAGCTTTTAAAACAGATAAAAATGAAGTTCAAATTTTTAGATTAGAGAAACATGCCGCTCGTTTTGATAAATCGTGTGAAGCGCTGTGCATTCCTAAATTACCTAAAGATACTTTTGTAAATGCAGTCAAAGAATTAATTGCATTAGAAAAAGACTGGGTGCCTAAAACTCCTGGATGTTCTTTGTATATTCGTCCATTTACGATCGCGCTAGATCCTTTTTTAGGACTTAAATCTTCGGACTATTACAAATTTATGATTATCTTAAGTCCTGTCGGTGCTTATTATGCGGAAGGTTTTAATCCCGTAAAAATTATTATTGAAGAAAAATATGTTCGCGCGGTCAAGGGCGGCCTGGGTTTTGCAAAAACAGCTGCAAATTATGCCGCAAGTTTAAAGGCTAGCGTGGAAGCCAAGAAAAAAGGTTTTACTCAAGTGCTTTGGCTGGACGGCATTGAACACAAATATATTGAAGAAGTGGGTTCGATGAATATCTTTTTTGTGATGGGCGATGAGCTCGTGACTCCACCGCTCGAAGGAACCATTTTAGACGGAGTGACTCGCGATTCTGTGATTCAATTTACAAAAAAATTGGGCGCAGAGCTTGGCATTAAAAAAGTAAGCGAGAGAAAAATTTCGGTTGAAGATGTTTTAAGCGCCCATCAAAAAGGACTACTTAAAGAAGTTTTTGGTTCGGGAACTGCAGCGGTTATTTCGCCCGTAGGATTAATTCAGTATCGTGAAAAAGATTATGTCATCAATAATCAAAAAGTAGGCCCCGTTGCTAAAAAACTTTTTGATGAAATTATGGGCGTGCAGTATTCACAAAAAGAAGATGCGTTTAACTGGATGACAAAAGTTTAATTGAAAACAAAAAGTCTATGGGCAAATTAATTGATTTGATCAAATTGAAACTAAATGATCCGTTGTCTCACCCTGCTGTTTCTAAATTAATTGGTTTTAATTTGATTCATATTGAAGAAGGCAAGGCAGTTTTTGAAATGCAAGCCGGGCCACAGCACGCCAACTTTAATGGTTCGCTGCACGGCGGCATCATGTGCGACATTATGGATGCAGCCATGGGACTTGCTTGTGGTTCGACCATGGATGACACTCAGCGTTTTACTACAACCGAACTTAAAATAAATTATTTTCGTCCAGTATGGAATTCAAAATTAACTGCGACCGCCTGGGTCGTAAACCGCGGAAAAACTTTGTGCTACACCGAATGTGAATTAAAAAATGAAGAAGGCAAATTAATTGCGAAAGCTAGTTCGAGCTTGATGCTGCTTCGGGCAGATTCTTTTCGTACCGCAAATGCCACTGATAAAGTTCAAAACTAATCTCAATCAGTCTTTTTCCAGTTTTATCAATTAACGAAGAATCCACCGGATTGACCGTATATTTTTTGAAAATAAATCCATGGGTTTTTACAAACAGATTGGCCATCCGACTTATTTCGACATAAATTTTTCGACGCTCTTTGGTTGGCAAAGAGTAATAAAATTCAAAAATTGCCGCATAATCTTTCATGGCTTTATGTAAAATGAACAGCTCGTGACTTATTAATTCATTTGGGTATGAACTGATTTCTTGAAGCCGGCAGCCTAAATGATAAATCCTTGTTTTAAGTCTTTGGAGAGTCGTCATTGGCAAATCATCAAATTGAGGTTCTAAATTTTTGATCTTTTTTTGAAAATTTCTAAATCCGACAGAATAGATTTCTACCAAATCAATTTGAATATTTTTTAAATTAAACATCATATATAGTCTTATAGTGAAATCGAAGATAAAAGACAATCGTTTCAAAAATATTCATCAGCCAATGATTTGGGGTATTTTAAATGTGACCCCGGATAGCTTTTTTGACGGTGGGAAATATATTTCAACTTCAAGAGCTGTTAAACAAGCTCTGCAAATGATTAAAGACGGAGCTGACGTGATTGATATCGGTGGGGAATCTTCCCGACCCGGCGCAAAACCGATCCCCACTAAAGAAGAATTAAAAAGAATTTTGCCAGTGATTAAAGCCCTCAAAAATAAAAACAAAGTCAAAAATAAAAAAATTTTGATTTCTATTGATACAGTTAAAAGTGAAGTGGCTGAAGCGGCATTAAAAGCTGGAGCAAACATTGTGAACGATATTTCAGGCCTGACGGCTGACCCCCAAATGTTGGCGGTCGTTAAAAAATTTCACTGTCGCGTCGTGGTGATGCACCGACAGGGAAATAGTCTGGTTATGCAAAAAAACCCGGAGTATCAAAATTGCACTAAAGAAGTAAATCGTTTTTTTAAGCAACAGATCAAAAAGTGTTTAAAAGCGGGAGTAAAAAAACAAGATATTATTTTGGACCCTGGAATTGGCTTTGGAAAAAAATTGGAACATAATTTGGAATTACTGGGCGCCGTTAAAACTTTTCAAAAATTAGGCTGCGAACTTTTATACGGGGTGTCTCGTAAATCGATGTTTGGCCAATTATTAGACTTGCCCGTGGAAGAGCGCCTTTGGCCTTCGGTTTTAACAGCGGTCTATTTGGCAGAGTGTGGAGTCAATCATTTGCGGGTTCATGATGTGAAAGAATCCAAACAAGCTTTAATGCTGATTAGTCGGCTATAATTTCGGTAAACAATGATTCACATTATTTCAATTGCTTATGGAATTTTTTTAGTACTCAGCCGCCTCCTTTTGATTATTTTGGGCACTGAAAAAAATTTAAAATTTAATTTATGGTTTTTAAAATCAAAAATTAAATATCTTTATGCTTTGGTCATGATTATTTTATTTGGACTAGTGGCCTGGGAAATTAATCAAAACTGGATTAATTTAAGTTTAGGGCTGCGGGCTCTGGCCATGACCTCCGCTTTATATTATTTTTGGGACGCACTATTTTGTTCTCCGCTTTATCACCATCGTCATGAAGAAATGGCAAGACTAGTGAATCAATATCCTGAAGCTCTGAAAAGTTCAAACTGGATGATGCTTGTTTTGGGTGGGCTTTTAATTATTTTAGGATGGGTTTTGGCATGACGACACTCCCAGGTTATGAACCTAAAATAATTGTGCCTAAAAAAGACAGGCCCCTCGTTAAAGTTTTTTTGGGTCTGGGCAGTAATTTAGGCAAGCGTGAAGAATTTATTCAAAAAGCGGTAGAACTTTTAAAAAGAGAAACTGATTTTATTAATTTAAAAGTAAGCGATGTCATTGAAACAGATCCTGTGGGGAAAACCGACCAAGGCAAATTTTTAAATGCAGTGTGTCAGTTTGAAACCAAGCTTGACCCGAGAACTGTTTTTCAAAAAACAAAAAAAATAGAAGAACAAATTGGTCAAAAAGCTAAAGTAGAGTGGGGACCACGTGAAATTGATATTGATTTTTTATTTTACGGCAGTGAAATTGTAATAGAAGAAGATTTAACGGTGCCTCATCCTTTGGTTCAGGATCGATTATTTGTTTTAAGACCCATGAACCAATTAGATAGTGAATTTGAACATCCGATTTTGGGTTTAACGATAAGGGAGATGCTCGCTAATGCAAGTTGAAGTTGTTTGCCGCGGTTTAGAAGAAACTCAAAAATTTGCTTATCAAGTGGCTAGCTTGCTTCGTCCCGGCAGTGTTTTGGCTTTGAGCGGTGAAATGGGTTCGGGTAAAACTACTTTTGTAAAATTTTTGGTAGAAGCCATGGGCGGCAGTATTGATGAAGTTACAAGCCCCACTTTTGTATTTGAGCAGATTTACCAAGCACAGTATCCGCAGCCTATGCCCATTTATCATTTTGATTTTTATCGACTGCACGACATTGCGGAAGCCTATGCATTGGGGATTGAAGAAAAAATACCAGCCTTTGATGCAATTACCATAGTCGAGTGGGCTGATTTGTTTCCAGAAGTTTTTAAAGAATTTTATTTATCACTCGAATGTCGTTATGTAGATGAACACTCCCGAGGATATATTCTTAAAGAAGTCGATCCCTACAGCAGCAAAATAGAAGATTAAAATGATTTTAGCCATTCATGCAGCCACTGAAAAAATAACAATCGCCCTGATTAAAAACGGGTCTAAGCTTGATGGTTATTTGGTCGAAGGGGAAACGAAGCAAACTGAAAAGTTAGTGGCCTGGATTGAAACACTTTTAAGTAAAAATAATATTAAGCCTGCAGATTTAAAAGCGATCGGCATTTGCAAAGGTCCAGGGGCTTTTACCGGACTGCGTCTGGCGATGGTGACGGCCAAAACTTTTGCGATGACATTAAATATTCCTCTGTATGGATTCACTTTATTTGAAGGCTTGGCACGTGAACTTTTGTTCGCTAATTTAAAAGAAAATGTGATGGCTACTTTTCATGCTTGCCGCGGACAGGGCAACAATGCTCTTATTAATTTAACAGGCGATTGGCCGAACATTGAAATGCAGTTAGCGGTTGATGCAAAAGAATTTTTTTCACATTTA
>CAYMKA010000018.1:0-17890 GCA_964390935.1 uncultured bacterium | reverse complement strand
AAAAAGTTTGGTTCTGAACCAAGAGTCACTGAATCACTGTTTCAGGCCCAAAAATATAGTCCGCTTTTATTTTTCGACTTATTTCAAAAAGTTGTTTTTCTTGTTTTTCAAAATGTGTTTCGTCCATTTTTAATTCTTGGGCCACTCCCGGCTGAACGACCCCGACCCTAATACCGTCAGTAAATTTTTGTTTTAAAGGTAAATAAAAAAGAGTGATTGAGAAAATAAAATAAATTAAAAAAAATATTAAAGGAATAAATTTAAAATAGCTTGAGGTTTTCTTATAAAAAATTAACTGCGCAAACCAAATATTGACTGCCAAAATAAAAATTTCCATTCCCGGCAACTTCCAAAAACTCAACCCCTGAATTAAATAAGGTTGATTCACCAAAAAATTAGTTAAAGGAGCAATGGGCAGCGCGGCGGGGCCAAGCGAACCTTTCAAGACAAAAATAAATCCTGTTCCGATACTTATTCCTAGTAATTGATGGAAATAATTTTGAGTACGCTTAAGAACTTGAATCGCAAACAGAACGATTAAAATCCAAAATAAAGCTTGATAGGCAGCTAAGAGAATCCAAGACAGTCCTGCCAAAAGATCGTTAGACCAGTAACGAATAACCCAAATCCAGTGTAAATAAATTAAATAAAAAATAAATCCTGTTAAAAATGAAAATAATAAAACTTTTTGAGGGCGACCTAAGAGCCAAATAAAAAACGGGACAAAGGCTATAAAAATAAGCTGTGGTATCCACAAATAAGTTGAGGTCAACAGTAACGTGGTTAAAAAAGGTAAGAAGTTTTTTTTCATTAGTTGATATCTACCAAAACGCTTAGTAAATCGGCCATGGGATTAAGCGGAGCGATTTGTATTTCGGCGCCAGAATCTGGATCTGTAAAACTTGTGCCAACAATAAGTGAAATAAAAGCATTTAGATTATTTAAACGATCTTCCATCCGGTAAGGATGAATGCCATTAGCCATATCAATTGTGTAAATACCATATCGAATCGTGCCATCGATAGCAGATTGAGATTGAATGTTGGCATTAAGTTGAGACGTACTAAATTGCACAATGACTTGGTTGCCAATTTGGGTCAAAGAAGCAGTTAGCGTATTAATATTTTGAGTTGAAACAAAACTTCCGTTAAAAATTTCAGCCGAATTATTACGAATAACAATACAGTCTTCCCAAGTATTAAAAATATTAGCAAAGTAACCAGCCGTATTAGCCCCTGAACCACTGAGCAAACTGTCATTAATTTCTTTAGGGTTATGCAAAATGTAAGGGTTTTGGGTGGGGTAAGCATCGATAGGAGTCAAAGGATTACTGGCCGAATTTAACGGAATTAAAATTTCGATTTGATTAAGGTTTGGTGCGGAAGCAAACGTCAAAGTCATCTTCACGTTTTTAATTGTGGTAGGCGTTAATGAGGTGACCTTCTTGGCACAACCAGTTAGTAAAACCAAGCAAATCAACAGGGGTAAAATTTTAAGTTTATTTATTTTATTCATAGCGATTAATCCCCCCGCTATTAAGCAGTCCCTGAAAAGCCTGAATCCCCGTGCCTTGAGCCCCATAATACGCTGAAATCGGCTGATCGGGAGCTAGCTTTAAGGTAATTGTAAACATATATTGTTTTAAAAATGCATCGTATGAGGCAGACAGAACAAAGTCATGCAAATCTTTAAGGAGAGAAAAGGCGATTAGGTCATAGGTTTTGGTGGTCAGCAGATAGCGATGTTTAATGACAAAACTCCATTCGCTTTCCCATAAGTTCCAGGCATTTTTTAAGAAATCTTTTTTCTCTTTTCCAAAACCCAAGTTTAATTCACTGCCGGCACTTAAAATCTGATCCGTATTGGGATCATGAGTGGCATCGAAACGAAATAATATTTTAGGAACAGGCCTTAAATTCACTCCCACAATATTATTACGGTATTTATTTAATAAATAACTCCAGCCTGATTCATAAGTGAGTTCTACTTTTGAATCCCAGGGGGTGGTCTTAAAATTACTAATGAAATCATCCTGTCGATCTAACTTGATATTTTTCCCATTAGTTAAATCCCAATTAAATAAATTTTTCTGATAAAAAGTCGTTTTTACTTTTACATACTCGGTGTCCGCACCCGTTGAATCAAAATAAAATGGAGACCCCCCTTGAAATTCAGAACGCTGGTAATCAAGTTGATTTCTAAAAAAATCAAACCATTCGGTGGTAAGTCCTGGAGCATGCGTTAATAGATAGTTTTGATCGCCCGTGTCATAAATTTTTTGACTGTATGTTTCACTGACTTTAAAAGTGTTTCCATAAGGTAAGCTGACTGTTTTAGTGGCATTGTAGTTGGCGACAAAGCGTGATTGTTTTTCAATACGGTTAGAAACCAAGCTGCCGGTATCTCTCGATTCTCTAAAAGTACCCATTTGATAAGAATGATTAAAAGTAAAAAGCTCTGTCTTATCGATTTTCACCGGATAAGGATTCATCTGCAGTGTGATTTCGGGTAATTTTTCTACAAATTGAATTTTGCGGTCTTTGGTAACGGGGTTATTAACCAAATTGCTAAACCAGTACTGATCAATTGTTAAAGACTGATACAGCCCGTTAGTTTTGGGAATGTGTTTTAAAATAACCCCCGAAAAAATTTGATCATCGGGACTTGTCACAAGAGATCGCTGTTTAAAGTAATCGAATTTTGTATCAACGTTAAATTCATCACCAATATATTGCTGGTGAGTCAGAATCAAACGCGAGGTTAAGCTTTGCGATTGCTGTAAATTATTATTTTCATTTAATTGAATTCCCGTTTGATTGGTATCCTGAATGTGGGTAATCGATAAACTGTCTGATTTTTGCAGAGAAAAGCGATCTAAATTTTCATTGGCGTTGACTTTTAACTGCCTAAAATCGTTCACATGCGAAAAACCAATATCAAATTTCTGAGCGTTGACGCGCCCACTGGGTAAACGATACAGATTGGCATCAGCGTAACCCAGAGACAGAGACAAATCTTCACTGAGCGGAATCGCTTGTTTAATACGAAAAGCGTAGTTATCAGAAGGATTTAAACTTTTTTCTACTGAGTAAGCGTAAATTTCTCCACGATTTAAAGTTGTCCCCGTTTGATGTCTTAACCCTACTCCCCAGCCAAAAGAAGAGAGCCGATCAACATAAACACTGCCTTCTGTCGTTTCATCTAAAAAGTACAATGTTTCTGTTTTGATAAAAGACCCTTCAATGGGATTGCTTCCTACTAATGGCATTTTTAAAACGGCACGACGTTTTCCCAATTGAAATTGATAATAAGGAAAATACATGGCCGGCACGGGCATAAAAACAAAATGCACAAAGGTGTGAAAAGCTTCTATGTGCGAATTAGGATAATATCTAAATTCTTTAGCGGTCATCCACCAGTGAGGTTCATCAAAATCACAACTGGTAATTTTTAACCCCCGCCCCTGGTTTAAATTTCCGCTGACAGTGAGTTCGTTTGAAAAAATAAAAATAGATTCATTTGTTTTTTCATCAAAAAGATCAGTTTTAAAATCTTTCAAAACAAATCTTTCATTGGCCATTTCCATGACAAAAGAATGTCCCTTCACCAGGACTCCTTTTTGATCGATGACTACTTGGCCAGAGCCTTCAATACGGTTTTTTTCTAAATCAACTGTTAGGTTGTCTGCTTTAACGTTAATGTTTTCATAATCAATAGAGACGTTGCCAGACGCTAAAATCATTTGTCCCGAATTGAGATAGTTTAGAGAGTCGGCCTTAATTTTGACCGGAATATTAGTTTCGCAGATGGCCTTTGGGGTTGCGAAGACGCAATACAATAGTAAACAAAACAGCCCTAAACGCTGCATTCCCCCCATGGGTAAAGTATATCTTACTGCAGCTGATATTCTGAAACTTTATTTGTAGCCCAACTTCGGTACGAATTAGCCTGGTCTAGCGACAAAACGGTGGGAGCTTCTTTATATGCTGCATAAACTTCTTTTATATAAGGAATGGCTTTCGAATTTGGATATTGATCGATAAAATCTTTGAGCGACATTAAAAGTTGTGGATTAACGGTGTAAAAAGATCCTTTTTCAACAAAACTCTTATATTGTTTAGTGCGTCCCCCCACCCAAATTTTTAAATAGTTTAAAAGTTGCTTTTCTAAGTGGTCTTTAAAAGGCGTTTGGGGAGTGCTGTTAAAATATTCTTCCCCGGCCACAATTCTTTGTCCAAACTCAAAAACGCTTAAATTAAGATCTTCGGTTTTTAAAGCCTGATCGTAGCTAAAGTACTGCATGAGGGTTTCATAACGGGCTATGGCTCCGGGTTTTTTTCCGGTGATCAGAGTGGAAACAAAATAAGGATGCAGCCGCAAGACTTCTTGTTTGCCTTCAATACTGATCCACAGCCCATTGTTTAATAAACGTTTTTTAAAATTTTTCATCAGCTCATCTGATTCATAGCGAACTTTTAAGTCGGGGTTCGTTAAAAACTTTGTGCGGTTTCCATATAAAGGAACAAAAGTATTGAAAAAATTGCCTTTGCCTTCTAACGAAGCAAACACCCAATTATATTTTTTATATAAACCCTCTTCGAGCACAGGGTCAGTGACCTTTAAGGGGTCGATGTATTTTTTGCCATCAATTTCGGTTTGAAATTGATTCGTCAATTTTTCCAGCCACCCGTCAGTGTTATTTAAAATTTCAGCATAAGCTTCTGTCATCTCGCTTGCCGGCGCTTTTTTTTGTTCTAAAGTATTGATGCGATCACAAGCTTTAATCAGTGAATCCAGTGAGTCCCAAGAAACAGCGTGAACAGAACTACTCAAAACAAAAGTTAATAGAAGAATAAATTTAAAAAAGTTCTTCACCTTGGGATTCTATAGGACAGCTTGGCATCGAACAATTGTTCATTGATAATTCGGTTTCTGGTAAGGGGCCATAGCTCAGCTGGTAGAGCGCTAGCATGGCATGTTAGAGGTCAGGGGTTCGATCCCCCTTGGCTCCACCAGGAAAAATATATGGCAACAATTAATCCTCATATCTTGTTCAATGGCAATGCAGAAGAAGCCTTTAATTTTTATAAGTCAGTTTTTGGCGGCGAATTTACAAAGATCATTCGTTTTAAAGATTTGCCAAGCGATCCTGATCATAAATTAGCTGAAACTGAAAAAAATAAAATAATGCATATAGTTCTGTCTGTTGGCGGAACGGTTATTTTATCTGGGAACGATGTTCCGGCTGTGCTGGGACAAGTGAATGAAAATGAGAACAGAAGCAAAGTTTCAGTGATTGCCGAAAGCCGTGAAGAGGCAGATAAAATATTTAAAGGTCTTTCGGTTGGCGCACAGGTTGAAATGCCTATCGGAGATAGTCCCTGGGGTCCCTACTTTGGCATGTTCAGAGACAAGTACGGTATCGAGTGGACGATAGAATTCAATTCAAAAAAATAACATGACTATTACGACTATAGACGATTTGGAAGCACTACAAAAAATTGGTTCCATCGTCGGCCGATGTTTAGATTACATGTCAAAAAAATTGGAACCGGGTATGACCACTTATGATTTAGATGAAATAGGTCGTGTCTTTTTGGAATCGCATGGTGCTAAATCTGCTCCCAAACTTGTTTACAATTTTCCTGGAACAACCTGTATCAGTTTGAATCACGAAGCGGCCCACGGAATTCCAAGTAAAAATAAAAAGCTGGCTGCAGGAGATTTAATTAATATTGATGTCTCGGCAGAATTAAATGGATATTTTGGAGATACAGGCGGTTCTTTTATTATTCCGCCTATCGATCCTGTTAAACAAAAAGTTTGCGATGTGGCGATGTCGACCATGTGGAGCGGAATTGCAGAAGCTTCTCACAATAAAAAACTAAATTTGATCGGCAAAGCAATGGAAAAAAACACTAAATCACATGGTTTATCGGTTGTAACAAATTTGGGAAGTCATGGAGTCGGACGCTGGTTACACGAAGAACCAGAGTTTATTCCTGGTTATTACGACAAGTCTGATCAAAGAGTTTTAAAAGAAGGTATGGTTATTACAATTGAGCCTTTTGTTTCTACTGGAGCAGAAGAAGTTATTGAAAGTGGTGACGGCTGGACCTTAGTGAACCCAGGTCACTTTACGGCACAATATGAACATACTTTGGTTATTACGAAGGGCAAGCCTTTAATATTGACTGTGCCTCATTAAGAGTTTATTTACTCGTAAAAATAGGTTCCGCCAGCTTGGTTCCAAAGCGCTTCTAGTTTGTAATACGCCCGTTGTTCAGGATTAATAATATGCATGACGACGTCTCCAAAATCTAAAATCATCCAGTGACTTTGCAAAACTCCGTTTTCTTTAGGTCGAACAATTTTATTTTCGGCAAGCTTTCGATAAATTTCTTGATCAATGGCGCGCATTTGTGAATCGTTTTGGGCAGAGCAAATTACAAAATAATCGGCCACTGAAGGAAAAGATTTGGTGTTAACCACTTTAATATCCGTCGCTTTTTTAGATTCTGCCGAAGCAACGAGCACTTCAATTAATTTTTCAGCAGAAATCACTTTAGGGGCTTTGGCAGTCATGGAGTTATTTTAGAACCTTTTGTTTAAAAAATCTGTTCCAATCACAATGGTGAAATCAATCGGTTTTTGGGGACGATTATGAGTCAAAATATGGTTGGGTTTAATATTGAGTTCATGTGCAAGAAGAGCTGCTTCCTTATTTTTAGCAGTGCTCTTCCAGTTCACTAATTTTGTTTCTTTATAATTAAAGTGAGCCGCATTTCCGATCCAGCTGACTTGATAACCATTATTTTTAACAAGCAATGCAACACGGCGGGCAATGTCTCCCTGGCCAATGCCGTTTAAAATTTCAACACGCAAGTGAGATTTTTTTGCCAAAACATCATCCGTAATAATCATGTATCCATTAATAACTCGGTTGACCATTTCTTGAGTTTTATCTTGATCCGGAATTAAATACGAAATCGAATCAATAATCATCGGTTGCCCCGGAATGGTATCCACATCAATACTGCCATCGGCATAGGCATCTTTCATTTTGGCGGCCAGCGAAATCATTGTCGAAAAAGGCATATTGGTTTTAACGTGAGAAAAAGTAAGGCGAATAAGTTGAGGAATTTTAAAAATGTTAGTGAGTTTCATCGCTTGGTTGGCAACGGCACGTACAAAATTTTGCTGTCTGGCAATACGACCGATGTCTCCGCCTCCGTCTGCACGATACCGAATGTACTGAACTGCTTTGGCTCCATTTAATTTTTGACGGCCTGGTTTTAAATCGATGTACAAGTCTCCAGCGCGATCAACATAGTACATGCGTTTATCGATATCCATTTCGACTCCGCCAATTTTTTCAACAATATCAGAAACAGCATCTAAGTTAATTTCAACATAGTAAGGAATAGGAATATTTAAAAACTGAGAGACTGTTTTTCGTACCAAATTAGGGCCGCCGTGAGCATAGCTGTGATTTACTTTTTCAATGCCAACTCCTGGAATATAAACCCGGGTGTCTCGTGGCAGAGAAATGACTCCAATTGATTTAGTTTTAGGGTTGATATTGGCGACCATAATGGTGTCTGCACGCTTAGTTTTATCGGTATTGTCTAAACCAATAATTAAAATATTAATGCGACTGGTGAGCTGATGCTGAGGCATTACTTTAAGAAGAGTCTGGGCAATGGAATATCGACTAAGAGATAAAGCGACAAAAAAACCAAAAGTGGCAGCAACAAGACTGGCGATAAGAACAACGAGAATTATTTTTTTGATGGGATCGTTTTGCACGACCCCATCATTATAGAGCTACTAGTTATTTGAAAGAAGTAAGGTGATCTTATGTTCTTCTATTGTAAAGTCATATTTAAAATTACTTTTTTTAGCGATTTGGGCTTTCTGGGTTGAGGCTTCCGCGATTAATTGGTCCATCATTGTCTTTGTCATAGAGACCTCCTTAATAAAGATGTCTCTTAAAATGCAATCTCGATGCCTAATTTAGGGATAAAATATCGATAATTTCTGTTTAGTTTTGAACAAAAAGCTTCTCTAATTCTGCTAAATCTGTCAGCGTATTGACGCCTGCCACTTCGCGATCATCTTTCGTGCAGTAGGCCGCCACTTTATGACCCTGGTTTTTAAGAATTTCTATACAGTCCGTAAGATAATATTCTTTTTGGGCATTGGTTGGCTTTAGATCTTTAAGGGCTTTTATGAGGAGCTTAGTGTCGTAGACGTAGATCCCTGAATTAATTTCTTTGATTTTTTTTTCTGATTCACTCGCATCTTTAAATTCAACGATTTTTTGAACAGAACGGTCTGCATTGCGAACAATTCGACCATAAGTACCCGCATCTAGTAATTCAGTCGTTAAGATTGTCGCTTGAGCTTTATTTTGGTGATGTTCTTTTAATAATTTATCCAGAGTTTCGGCTTTAATAAGCGGGACATCGCCACATAAAATGAGCGTTTCAGAAAGATTTTGATCTAAATAAGGAACAGTCATTTGCACCGCATGGCCAGTGCCTTTTTGTTCTAATTGCTCAGCATAAGACACATCATAATTTCTGGTCGCTTCACGTACTTTTTCTTGTTCGTAACCGACAATTAAAATCGTTTTAGTTTTTTTAAAATGCTTTAACGTGTCTAAAACATGGATCACAAGGGCACGACCGGCCAAGGGCATTAAAACTTTAGGTAAAGTGCTTTGCATGCGAGTGCCTTTACCTGCAGCCAAAATAACAATGTTCATACCCTGACTCCTGAAGTTAAATTTTTAATTTGGTCCACTAGCTTTTGTGCTTCAACAGTTGTTTTGGCTTCGGCGATGATTCGAATAATGGGTTCCGTATTTGATTCACGAATGTGTACCCATGAGTTGTCATTAAAAATAAACTTCAGACCATCTTCCTTGTTGATTTGATCTGATTTGTAATTTTTTTGAATATAGTTCAGTAATTGCTTGGTGGCCTGACTGTCGTTAGCCTGAATTTTGTCTTTGATCATGGCGTATCTGGGCAAGCTCTGCGCCCACTGCGATAAAGTTTTTTCACTATTCGCTAAATAATTTAAAATAACGGCCACTCCGGCTAAAGCATCTCTCCCATAGCCAATCGCTGGAATAATGACGCCGCCATTGCCTTCCCCGCCAAAAATGGCATTTTCTTTGAGCATTCTGCTGGAGACATTAATTTCACCAATGGGAGTTTGAATAAGTGGGATGCCATATTTTTTGGCAATATCACCAAAAGTATTCGTAGTAGATAAATTGGTTACTAAAACTCCCTTAGGTTTTAATCTTGTGCTTAAAATCGCATCTGCTACCAAACAAAGTGTTAAATCTTCAGGGAGACAAATTCCTTTTTCATCGACAAGCACTAATCGATCGGCGTCGACATCAAGCGCAATTCCTAAATTTGAATTTTCTTTTTTAACTAATTCAGTTAATTTTTTTAAATTCTCAGGGCGGGGCTCGGCAACACGTTCAAAATCTCCATGCATTTTTAGATGAATGCCTTTTATCTCGCATCCAAGCAGTTTTAAAAGCTGAGGATGTATTTCTGCACCTGCTCCATTTACCGGATCAAAGGCAATTTTAAATTTTTGGGATTTGATTTTTTCAACATCGATCATTTTTAAAATTTTTTGAATATGTAATTCAGCTGCGTCGTGATTAGCCAGTACGGTTCCTGCCAAATTTTGGGCAGAAACAGCATTTAATAACTGATTAATTTGATCGACTTCAGCATAATTTAAAAAAACGCCTTGATTTGAAATTAATTTTAAGCCGTTATCAGATCCGGGATTGTGACTTGCGGTGATCATGATTCCACCGTCTAATCTTTTTTCACGAATATAAACTTGAACAGTTGGGGTGGGAACAATTCCAATATCAATTACATTTTTTCCGTGACGAATGAGAGTTTTTATAACAACTTCTTTTAAAGCGGGTGATGAATGACGTGTGTCACTTGCTACGACAATGTTTTTTCCAGAATTCCATGCTGCATAAGCGTTGGCAAACTGTTCTGCTACATGCTCATTAATCAATTCAGGGTATTTTCCACGAATGCCTGAGACAGTGATTTTTAGCTGGGACATTTTTGGGGAATTCTACTATAGAATTAATGCGATGCGAGTGCTCTCAAGTGTGTGGTTTTGGTTCAGTGGTATTTTTTCTTTTATTCTTTTTGCGATTCCTGCTATTCCTAGCGGCACTAAAGGCTCTATTCAATTTGCACATTATTGGTCACGACTGCTTTTAAAAATTAATTTCATAAAAACTCAAAAACTAAGCGAAACTTCCTACGAGCCGGGAATCGTCTACTTAAGTAATCATGCCAGTATTATTGATATATTAGTTTTGTTTAAATATCTCCCTCGACCTTTTCACTTTGTCGCGAAGGATTCTTTGTTTAAAGTGCCCTTATTTGGGCTGCTCATGCGTATTGCCGGCTTTTTCCCACTAAATCGTGAAAACCCGCGACGTGCTATTCAGACCATGAGTGATATTGCGGATAAAGTAAAACAAGGTCATTGTATTTTGCTATTCCCAGAAGGCACACGATCTCAAGATGGTTCCGTTGGAGAATTTAAATCTGGTTTTTTAAAAATTTTAGAAAAATCAAACGCCAAAGTAAAAATGATTTATATTGACGGCACTTTTCCGCTTATTAAAAAAGGCACTCTTTTATTCTGGCCAGGAAAAGTAACTATCAACATTGGAAAAACAATTCTTCCAGAGCAGTATCAAAATTTATCAAAAGACGATGCGCTGAAGTTTTTTAAACAGAAAATGATTGAGCTTACCGCTAAAACGATTTAACCCATTCCTCTATATCCCTGTACATTTGGGGAGTCATCGGGTCATGCGTTAAGCAGTGAAAGGCTTCTGGGTAAAGAACCCATGCTTTTTTTTGAGGCAATTTCTCAAAAGTCTTTTTAAGAGTTTTATAGCGAGTGACCTTATCGTTTTGGGGTTGAAAAACTGCAATAGGATATTCAAGGTTTTGGATATTTTTTAAAGCGCTGTTCATAAAAAAAGAAAGCTTGGCCATAAAACGAACTGAAGCTTTTTCCATAAATAACTTATCGGCTTTGAGATAATCGTTAAAAGCCTTATCCCTGCAGCCCTTTTCTTCATTTCCTCTCAAATTTAAAACAGGTTTAGAGCGGTTAATTGGAGCCCATAAAATAAATTTAAATACTTCTTTGATCGAAAAACTCATATAGGGTTCTAAAACAGGAGAAACAAACAAAATGCTACTAACTTTTAAAGAATAATTTAAAATCGCATGCGTCAGAATACTAGCCCCCATACTCTCCCCTAAAATATGAATTTTTTGTTCTGAAAACATAGTTTTTATTTCGTTAAATGCGCGGAGTAAATCTTCGGCATATTCGTTAAAAGATTCGATATCGCCTTTAGTGCCCTGCGAATAACCATGGCCTCTCAAATCAAATGCCACAACACTAATGTTTTGTTTGTTCATTTCATCGGCCAGCCACTGATAGTAACCGCCATGTCCGCCTAGTCCCTGCACGCACAAAATCGTGTGCATCGAATTTTTAGCCGGCCAGTGATGAATATTCAGCTGTGGCTGAGAATTAATTTGAAAATTTTGGTAGGCCATTTTTAAGAAACTGTTTTTTCGAGATGAGGAATTTGTTTGATCATGATGAGTCCCTGCAACAAGACTACTACCGAAAGCCCTAAAAAGATTTCTTGAATCCCATATTGATCTGCCAATTTTCCAAGCCACCAGACCGGCAGCGTCAAACTAAAATTAAGGAGCATATTTTGAATTCCTAAAACTCGGCCTCTAAAAGAATGGGTGGTTAATTGCTGTAGTCCTGTTTGGATCGGAATAACAATCCAGGCCAGGAAAAATCCAGCAACCATCAGCGCTGTAAAGACCACAACGACTTTCACGTCACTTAAAAAATAAGGAGAACCCGCAAAAAATAAAAGCGATAACCCTCCCCCAATAAAGCCGATATTAATTAATCTAAATAGCGAAAGTTTATTTTTTAAAAAATTTAACATCACAATCCCTACAAACATACCCAGGCCGCCAATCACTGCTAAATAACCAAAATTTTCAGCACCAATTTTTAAAACTTTGTCAGCAAAACCAATCCCTAAAATAGTTAATGAACTAAATACTGTTGAAATAATGAGCGTGGCAATCATGAGCTGGCGTATTCTGTATTCTAAAAAGGCAAACTGAAAACCTTCCCACAGTTCTACCAATAAATTTTTGCGAGTTTGAAACTGAACGTGTTGGGCTTTGTAAGGCATTAAAAATAAAAATAATGCAGAAATTGCAAAAAAGGCAGCGATTAATCCAAAGTAGGCATGTCTTGAGCTAAAAAAAGGATCTAAAAACGATCCAAGACCCATGCCGATAATGCCAATGGCATAAAAAGTAGAAATAAAAATAGCATTAGCAGTCACCAAACTTCGAGAGGAAACAATTTGAGGAATCGTGGCTGTTTCTGCGGGAATAAAAAGCTGCTGCAAAATAGCTGTGGCAAATGCAAAGATCAAGAGAACCGGCAGGCTGTGATGAAAAGGATAAAGTAAAAACAGGAAAGTCATCACGACTGCTCTAAAAAAATTAACGAAAAACAAGGTCCATTTATGATCCCAAATATCAACTAAAACTCCGGCAAATGCGCCTAATAAAATAGCCGGAATTCCAAAAGTAATTCCGACATAGGCGACACCCGCATTTGATTGAGTTCTTTCATAAATAAGCAAAACTAATATAAAGATGAGAAATCGTTCTGCTAGCTGACAGAATATTTGACCCAACCAAAGCAATGCAAATTGAGGATTTCTAAATTTCATTTAGCTTAAGTATTCAATCAGAGTACGGATTCCGACCCCGGTTGCCCCTTTCGCATAATAGGCAGTGCTTGAAGTGACGTCTGCGGTCCCCGCAATATCACAATGAATCCATTTGGTACCCTCTTCAACGAACTGTTGTAAAAATTCAGCTGCAGTAATACTGGAAGCTTCTCCACCCTCTAAACAATTCATCATGTCAGCGATATCGCTTTTTAATAATTTGAAATAATCGGGATGAAGCGGCATGCGCCAGAATTTTTCACCCGCTTTGGTTGCTGATGAAATAAGTTCTTCAGAGAAACCGTCATGATTACTAAAAATACCAGTGTATAAGTGACCTAGGGCAATAATAATTCCACCGGTCAATGTTGCAAAATCGATCATTTTTTTAGCACCCATTTTTTGTGCATAGGTCATGGCATCACACAAAATCAAGCGACCTTCTGCATCGGTATTAATGACTTCAATCGTTTTTCCGTTCATCGCAGTCACCACATCACCGGGTTTTTGAGCTTTTCCGCCAGGCATATTTTCGACAGCCGGAATAATCGCCATGATATTTTTTTTGAGCTTTAACTGTGCAGCAGCTTGAATAGCACCTAAAACAGTTGCCCCACCTGCCATGTCTCCGGTCATTTCTTTCATGGCACGGGCAGGCTTAATGGAAATACCGCCGGAATCAAAACAAACGCCTTTGCCAATCAATGCAATTTTCTCTTCTTTAGCAGAAGCGCCTTGATATTCCAAAACAATAAATTTGGGCTCTTCAATAGAACCTTTGGCAACACCCCACAGAGAACCCATCTTCAATTTTTTTATTTCTGTAGCTCCTAAGATGGTTGCCTTAATGCCAGGCGTTTTTTTAGCAACTTCAGTTGCTTTTTTAGCAAATGCTGTGGGGGTCAGAATATTGGAAGGAAGCATGGCTAATTCACGAGCCAAGTTACAGGCTTCTGCAATTTTTTGGCCGCGATGCAAACCTTCTTCAATTTTTGAAAGTGACTTTACGTGTTCTGTCATCAGTGTCACTGTTCCAATTTCAAAATCGGTCTTATCGGAGTCATCTGTTTTTTTACTGAGAATTCCTGAAAAAGACCACAGACCTAAAATCATGCCTTCTGTATAAGCCTGAGCAATCTTTTTATGAGAAATATCGCCTTCTTCGTCTGGCAATAAGACAGTGATTGTTTTAGATTTTAAATTTTTAGCTCGACTAATCGTTTTAGACGAAATTCTTCTAACCGTTTCTAAATTAAACTCTTTCTTTTTTCCAAGACCGGTTAAAATTAATTTTTTGGCCAAAATTTTCTTTTGAGTATGAATAACAATGATTTCGCCTTCTTTGCCGCTAAACTCATGGTCGGCAATAGCGCCCGCAAGAGTTTGGTTTAAACTAGAATCTAAATCTTTTAAAAGTTTGGGAAGATGTCCCACTTCTTCTTTAAAAAGGGATAAGCATAAAGCGTCCACATTTTTTAATCCGAAGGCAGCTGCATTTATTTTCATATCAATCCTTTCGTCTTAAGCCTGCTTAATCTTTTCCAAAAAACAATTTTAACTCGCGCTCAGCACTGTGTGCAGAGTCAGAGCCGTGAATAATATTGTGCATGGGGGAGTCGGCAAAGTCAGCACGTAAAGTTCCAGGCAACGCTTTTTTGGGATCAGTCGCCCCCATTAAATCTCGAGCACGTTTAACTGCATTTTCTCCGCTGACTTTTAAACCGATCACAGGACCCGAAGTAATAAATTTAATTAAATCAGGATAAAAAGGCTTGCCCTCGTGTTCTCCGTAGTGTTTTTTGGCTAGATCAGGAGAAATAGTAAATCGCTTCTTTTGATCAACCACAAGACCGGTTAATTCAATGCGTTTAATAATTTCATTTTCTAATTCTTTTTTGACTCCATCCGGTTTAATCATTAAATAAGTTGTTTCCACTTTAATTTCCTTTATACTTTAATTTGTTTTTTTTGATAGCAGCCAAAACTTGTTTAGGTGCTGTCCCCCCCACCACATTTCTTCTCGAGACACTGCCTTCAGCACTTAAAACTTCATAAACATCTTCTTCAATCAATTTAGAAAAAGACTTAAATTCATTTAGATTGAGATCAAGCAGTTCTTTCTTATGCTTTAATCCATACGAAACAATTTCACCAACGACGCGATGCGCTTCTCTAAAAGGCATTTTTTTTAGAGCCAAATAATCTGCTAAATCTGTTGCGGTTAAAAAGTTTTTATCTGATTTGCATAAAAGATGTTCCACATTAAATTTTATTTGAGAGAGCATTTGGGTAAAAACTAAAATGGTGATGTGACTAATATCAATAGCAGCAAATAAAAATGTTTTATCGTCTTGTAAGTCGCGGTTATAAGCGAGTGGCAACCCCTTCAGTAAAGTGTACATGCCTGTAAATAATCCTTGTATTTTGGCTGCTTTCGCCCGAGTCAGCTCTGCAACATCGGGGTTTTTCTTTTGCGGCATAATGCTGCTGCCTGTTGCAAAAGCATCTGAAATTTCTACAAAATTAAATTCAGCACTTGAATAGATAATTAAATCTTCACTGAAACGAGATAAGTGCATAAACAAAACACTAAGCGCATATAAATAATCTAGAATAAAATCACGATCTGAAACTGCATCCAAACTATTTTGACTGATTCGTGAAAAACCCAGCTCTTTAGCCAAAAGATCTCGATCCAGTGGATAGGCAGACCCCGCCAATGCTGCTGATCCTAGCGGCATGACATCGGTTTGATCATAAGCAAAAGCTAAACGTTGCAAATCGCGTTCGAACATTTCGAAGTAAGAAAGCAGGTAATGAGAAATCAAAATAGGTTGCGCCGATTGAAGATGCGTAAACCCAGGCATAATGGCACCAAAATTTTCTTCCGCCACTTCGATTAAAGTTTTTTGTAAACGACTCATTAATTCTAAGTCGACCCCAATGTGAGTTTTAGTGAAA
Organism: uncultured bacterium; assembly: GCA_964390935.1. GTDB lineage: Bacteria > Margulisbacteria > CAYMKA01 > CAYMKA01 > CAYMKA01 > CAYMKA01. The sequence goes on along the minus strand of CAYMKA010000018.1, from coordinate 2,058 downwards.
AGACGGACATCGGTTGCGACCTGATCGTTACGACTGCGGCCAGTGTGAATTTTTTTTGCGCTATCACCCACCGCTTTGGTCAAAAGATTCTCAATTAAGGTATGAATATCTTCGAGTTCTGGATTCAAATCAACTTTTTTTTCTTCTATTAAGTTGCTGATCTTTTCAAGAGCAGAATTTATTTTTTTAAGTTCGGCATCGCTAAAAATTCCAATTTTAGTTAAGGCTTTGGCAGAAGCTTTATTAACTTGAATGTCTTCTAAATAAAGACGCCAATCAAAAGAAATACTTTCGGTAAATGCTTCCACCACTTTATTGGTCTCGCCACTGAAGCGGCCGCCCCATTGTTTACCGGTTTCATTTTTTTGTTTTTTGGCTGCCATGGTCTACTCTTTTGAAAGTAATTTTTTTAATTTGTAGGGCAATCCTAGTAATTTAATAAAACCAATCGCGTCTTTTTGTTCGTAGATAGGATCTTTGCTAAACGAACTCACATCCATGCGATATAAAGAATGAGGCGATTTGGTTCCTGCCATACGTACGTGACCTTTAAATAATTTCAGTCGAACAGTGCCAGTCACATTTTTTTGCGTTTCATTAATAAACGCATCTAAAGCTTCACGAAGCGGTGTAAACCATAAACCGTTATAAACTAGTTCAGCGTATTTTTTAGAAATTATTTCTTTATAATGAAATGTTTCTTTATCTAAAACTAAATTTTCTAGTGCTTGATGTGCTTTATAAAGAATCGTTCCACCTGGAGTTTCATATACTCCGCGAGATTTAATGCCGACCAGTCTGTTTTCAACAATATCAATTTGACCCACAGCATGCTCAGCTCCCATTGCATTAAGCTGCGCCAATAAAATATGGGGCTCAAGTTTTTTGCCATTAACCGCAACAGGTGTTCCTTTATCAAATTCAATTTCAACATACAAAGGTTTGTCAGGAGCCTGTTCAATTGTTTTAGAGATCTGATAAACCTGATCTTTAGGTTCATTCCAGGGATCTTCTAGTTCGCCACCCTCATGGCTAATATGCCAAAGATTGCGGTCGCGGCTATAAATTTTTTCTTTAGATACAGTAATAGGAATTTTTTTTGCATCCGCGTAAGCAATGGCGTCTTCACGACTGGTAATTGTCCAATTGTCATCTTTCCAGGGGGCAATAATTTTTAATTGAGGAGCAAGTGCCATGTAAGTAATTTCAAAACGAACTTGGTCGTTGCCTTTACCCGTTGCACCATGCGATACGGCATCAGCACCTTCTTGCAGAGCAATCTCAACTTGCTTTTGAGCAATGAGTGGACGCGCAATAGAAGTTCCTAATAAATATTCACTTTCATAAATTGCTCCTGCTTTGAGCATGGGAAAACAATAGTCTTTTACAAATTCTTTTTTTAAATCAAGGACATAACACTTAGAAGCGCCAGTTTTTTTAGCTTTCTCTATTAAACCATCTAATTCTTCAGCCTGACCTAGGTCAGCAGCAACAGCAATAACTTCACATCCATAAGTTTCAATTAACCATGGAATAATAATCGACGTATCAAGCCCTCCTGAGTAAGCCAGAACGACTTTTTTAAATTTTTGATCTGATTGTTTTTTGGACATAAGCTCTTATAACACCCTCTTTTTAACGTAACAATGTCGCTAGGACCGCTTTTTGAACATGCAAACGATTTTCAGCCTGATCAAAAACAATGCAGGCATCTGAAGATAAGACTTCATCAGTAATTTCTTGGCCACGATGAGCGGGCAAGCAGTGCATCACTTTGCAATGTTTGGGAGCCATTTTTAAAAGTTTGGTATTAATTTGGAACGGTTTAAAAACAGTCATGCGGCGGCGAGTCTCTTCTTCTTGTCCCATCGAGGTCCAGACGTCGGTATAAAGATAATCAGCTTTTTTTACGGCACTGATGCCATCAATTTCGACTTTAATATTAGGATTTAACTTTTGAGCTGTTTTTAAAATATCAGAATCAGAAGCATAACCTTTAGGATGACATAGTGTTAATTTCAATCCCGTTTTGGCACCGTCCTTAATAAGCGAGTGACA
>CAYMKA010000017.1:0-18010 GCA_964390935.1 uncultured bacterium | reverse complement strand
TTCACGTTTACTGGAGCGTGCGGCTCGTCTTAATAAAGATTTTGGCGGCGGATCATTAACTGCGTTACCTGTGATTGAAACTCAAGCTGGCGACGTGTCAGCGTACATTCCTACCAACGTGATTTCAATTACCGATGGACAAATTTTCTTAGAAACTGATTTGTTTAACAGCGGCATTCGCCCAGCCCTTAACGTTGGTATTTCGGTATCACGCGTGGGGGGGTCGGCACAAATTAAAGCGATGAAAAAAGTTTCTGGTCGTTTGCGTTTAGAACTGGCTCAATATCGAGAACTGGCTGCGTTTGCGCAGTTTGCTTCAGACCTCGATGAAAAAACTCGTGCTCAAATTGAACGCGGCAAACGTTTAACCGAAGTTTTAAAACAACCTCAGTACGAACCTTTTGCAGTTGAATTACAAGTCATTGTTTTATATGCCGTAACCAACGGTTACTTTGACGCGATTCCTGTTGATCAAGTGAAAGCGTTTGAAGAACGAATCATTATGACTTTTAAAACCACTCAAAAAGATTTAGCCGCTGAAATTTTAAAAGCGAAAGAAGTGGTTGCTGCTTCTGAAGAAAAGTTAAAGAAAGTTTTAACAGAATTAAAGGAAAGTTTTAAATAAACATGGCCAGCACGATTACCCTTCGTCGCAAAATTAAAGCGACTATCAGCACTAAGCAGATTACCCGCGCTATGCAAATGGTGGCGGCCTCTAAAATGCATCGTGCTCAAGAAGCAGTTAAAAAAAGCCGTGATTATTCTGACAAAGCAGCTGAAGTTTTAAGAAATTTAAGTGCTGATGCCAGCCTTGCAGAACATCCCCTGCTCACAAAACGCAGCGGGGCTCGCGTGGTGCTACTCCTTTTAAGTTCTGATCGCGGACTGTGTGGCGCTTTGAATGCGCAGACATTTCGCGTGTTAATGGATTATTTAAACGAACATAAACATGAAACAATTCAAATTGTAACGAGCGGCCGTAAAGCAGAAGAATTTTCAAAAAGATATTTGGCTTCTGTCAAAATGCCTAACGTGCATGTGGGTGCTTGTTTTAATGGTTTTCCAGACAAACCCACTATTGATCATGTGAAACCTTTTTCACAGCTAACCGTAAATCCCTATGTGACTAATCAAATTGATCGCTTGGATATTTTGTCTTCCAAGTTTGTTTCGACCCTGGTTCAAAAACCAACTTTAAAGACATTATTACCAATTACCGTTCCGCAGTCAGAAACTAAATCAGAAAACAGTGCGATCGAATTTTTATTTGAACCTTCTAAATCTGAAGTGATCGATAAAATTGTTCCAGCGCTGATTAATAGTCAGCTGTATCAAATTTTTTTAGATCAAATAGCGTGTGAACATTCGGCGCGTATGGTGGCAATGAAAAATGCGACCGAGAATGCCGCTGAAGTGATTGATGAATTAAAACAAAAATACAATTCTGCTCGCCAAAGCAAGATTACGGCTGAAATTGCCGAAGTCACTGCCGGCGCAGCAGCATTAAGTTAGTTTACGCGCACCTCGGCTACGCTCGGTGAGCGGAGTCGAACTGAGCGTTGAAGATTTATTTTAAGGAGATAGAAATGGTTACTGCAACTAAAACAAAATTAAACGAAGGGATCGTTTCACAGGTTATCGGTGTGGTGGTGGACGTTAGTTTTGAAGAAAAACTGCCAGCCATTTATAACGCACTGGAAATTGATTTAGCGGGAACGACTCTGGTTTTAGAAGTGCAGCAGCATCTTTCTGAAAAAGTAGTGCGCACGGTTGCCATGGGTCCGACAGAAGGACTCAAACGCGGTGTGAAAGTAAATGATACCGGAGCTGCGATTCATGTGCCTGTTGGCAAAGACACCTTGGGTCGAATTTTTAACGTGACCGGACATGTGATCGACGGCGGCGCGGAAATTAAAAATCCTCCTAAAATGTCTATTCACCGTGAAGCACCTAGCTTTGCTGAGCAAGACACCAGTGCCGAAATTTTAGAAACTGGTATTAAGGTTATCGACTTGATCGCTCCTGTTATTAAGGGTGGTAAGGTTGGTCTTTTCGGCGGTGCGGGTGTGGGCAAAACTGTAATCATTCAAGAATTAATTCGTAACATCGCTCAAGAGCACGGCGGTTATTCGGTATTTGCCGGCGTGGGAGAGCGTACCCGTGAAGGAAACGATCTTTATCACGAAATGAAAGATTCAGGCGTTATCGATAAAACGGCGATGGTGTTTGGACAGATGAACGAACCCCCAGGATCACGTTTACGTGTGGCTTTGACTGGGCTCACCATGGCTGAATCTTTTCGTGATGAAGGCCGCGACGTGCTTTTGTTTATTGATAATATTTTTCGTTTCACTCAAGCGGGTTCTGAAGTGTCAGCACTTTTGGGCCGTATGCCTTCAGCGGTAGGTTATCAGCCGACCCTTGCGACCGAAATGGGTCAACTTCAAGAACGTATTACTTCAACCAATAAAGGTTCGATTACTTCAGTGCAAGCCGTGTTCGTACCTGCTGACGATAATACCGATCCAGCTCCGGCGACTGCGTTCTCACATTTGGATTCAACAATCGTGTTAAACCGTGCGTTAACGGAACTTGGTATTTACCCAGCGGTAGATCCTTTGGATTCAACATCAACGATTTTGGATCCGAACGTGGTTGGTAAAGAGCACTATGAAGTCGCTCGCCGTGTACAAAATATTTTACAAAAATATAAAGATCTTCAAGATATTATTGCGATTTTGGGGATGGAAGAATTATCTGCTGCTGATAAATTAACGGTGAGTCGCGCCCGTAAAGTGCAACGTTTCTTGTCACAGCCTTTCTTCGTGGCAGAACAATTTACCGGAACTCCTGGAAAGTATGTGCCGCTTAAAGAAACCATTAGAAGTTTTAAAGATATTTTAGACGGGAAATACGATCATCTTTCAGAAGGCGACTTCTATATGAAGGGTTCGATTGATGAAGTAACCGGCAGCAAGAAATAGAAATAAGGATATTTAATGAGCAATGCTTCTTCTATGAAATTACGCTTTGTCACTCCGGAGAAAACCATTTTCTCTGAACGTGAGATTAAAGAAATTGTTTTACCCACCGAGAGCGGCGAAATAACCGTATTACCTAATCACGCAGCGCTCGTTTCTTTAATTTCAGCTGGGATTGTGCAAATCATTCCTGCTTCGCCAAATGGCGCTAAAGACAATAGAGAGTATTTTTCAGTGGCTGGTGGTTTTATTGAAATTGCAAATAACCAAGTAGCCATTCTCGCTGAAAATGCAGAAACGACCGAAGAAGTCGATCCGAAGCGTGCCGAAGAGGCGATTGCACAAGCGAAGAAAAAATTGGCTGAAGATAAAAATATTGATCATTTAAAATTAGAACTACAATTGCAAAAGAATGTGGCCAGACTTAAATTGGCTAAGTTTTCAAAGAAGGCGTTTAAGTAGAATAGGGTCTAGGGAGTATAGCTCAGCTGGTTAGAGTATCAGTATGACATACTGAGGGTCTCAGGTTCGATCCCTGATACTCCCACCATTATTTCTTCAATCCGATTTTTCTCCAGTGGTAAATATAAAAAGGCAATGCGATTAAAAATGTTAACAAGGCATTAAACAAATTGCGGTAAGCAACTTCTGTTTGAATGTCTTTTTGTTTGGTGATTTCTTCATCTTTCATCTTGTTATAGTCGGTATAGCTTAAATAAATTCTATTATTGGTTCGAAGTTCTTTGTAATCACGCAGGCGCTGACTGGGAGGATCGACAAGATAATTATTGGGAAAAGCGATCTCAGTCACTCTTTGAGCAATAGTGACAAGACTGGTAATCATCATGATCAAGGTAATAAAGCACACTAGATATAAATAGATGTTTCTGAGTATTAAATTAAAATCTTTTTTCATGGCTTTCTCCCTTTAGTTATTAGGATTTAGAAATACTCACACAAGTATGAAACATCTTTAGTCATGCGTACTTTAAATTTTTGATTGGCAGGGACTTCAAATTTTTGACCGGCATTAAAAGTTTTCCAGTCGGCAGCCCCTGGCAGTAAAGCGTCCATCGAACCGCTGGTGACATGCATAATTTCTTTTTGAGATGTTCCAAATTCGTATTCGCCAGGAACAATCACACCAACGGTGGCATTGCCTGAGCCAGTCGATAAACCGAGCGATTTTACTTTTCCGCCAAAATATTCATTTACTTTAATCATAAAAATTCTCCTTAAATATTATTAAGTGGCTGGTATTTTAACTTATGTTTATTTTTGTGTTGACAGCGTCTCTTTATATATCGTAATATTCGAATATAACAATATGAAAAACGAAACCGATCAAGTCAAAAAATGGTCTGCCTGTTTTAAAGCCATGGGGCACGAAACTCGAATACGGGTTTTGATGGAATTATTTTTAAAAAAAGAATGTGATGTGACTGAAATGCAAAAAACTTTGAAAATTCCGCAATCGACCTTATCTCAGCATTTGGCGGTTTTACGCAATTGCGGCCTGGTCGAAGGCCTTAAAGATCAAAAACGGGTGTGTTATCGCATCGCTAGAAAAGAGCTGAAAGGCTTTTTAGAGATGGTGAATCATGCCTGAATATATTTTGCCAATCTTAATTGGCGGAGGAGTGGGGTATGGAATTAGTAAAACATTGGGGTGCAGGGCAGGGGCTTGTGCTCTTACTGGTAATCCTTGGTTTATGGTTTTTTATGGGGCCGTCCTCGCAGTCTTATGGAAAGGATAAAAAAATGATTTCAGCTCAAGAATTAAACACGCTTATTAAAAATAAAGATGCTTCTATTTATATAGTGGATGTACGTGAGCCTGATGAATTAAAAGCGGGTGGAAAAATTAAAGAAGCCGTTAATATTCCATTAAGTGTTTTTGAATCGAAATATGCAAGTCTACCTAAAGACAAAACACTGGTGATGGTTTGCCGTTCTGGAAACCGTTCGGGCAAGGCGCAGTCGTTTCTAATTAATAAAAAATACCCCCATGTTTTAAACATGTCTGGCGGGATGATGACCTGGCAGGCAGAAGGGCTCCCCATTGCTAAATAAAAAACAAACTCTCGTGATTGTGGGCGGATTGGCAGCAGGGCCGAGTGCGGCTGCCAAAGCTCGCCGTGAAAACGAGGGGATGGAAATTATTGTTTTTGAACAAAGCGGAGATATTTCTTACGGCACCTGTGGGCTGCCGTACTTTTTTTCTAATGTGATCAAAAAAGAAGAAGATTTGCTGGTTTCTGATCCGGCTCAGTTTTCTAAACGCTTTCAAATTGATTTAAGAACTTTTACCCGAGTCACCCGTATTGATGCCAAAGCCAAAAAGGTTTTTTGGGAAAACTTAAAAACTAAAGCCAGCGGTGAACAAAGTTATGACAAGCTGGTTTTTGCCACCGGTGCTAAGCCAATTTGGTCCAAAATGCCTGGGATGGACGCTAAAAATATTTTTCCGATGCGCACCTTAGATGATTTAAAACAGATGAGTCAGTATTTAGAATCTCAAAAACCAAAATCGGCTGCTGTGATTGGCGGGGGATTAATTGGACTTGAGATGGCCGAAAATTTAGCGATGCGTGGTTTAAAAGTGACTGTTATTGAAAAAGCACCACAAATATTGACTCCGATGGATAGTGAGTTTGCCTTGCAGGCCCAAAAATTATTTGAAAAAGAAAATGTCAAAGTGATCACGGGCTTTGGTTTAACTGAAATTAAAACAGCGAATGGCATAGCGGTTGGTGTAAAACTTGAAAATGGCCAAGAAATAGAATCACAACTGGTCGTAATGTCTGTGGGCATTGTAGCCAACAGTGACTTACTCAAAGCTGAAGGCGTAAAGACTAATGAGCGCGGTATTATTTTAGTAAACGAAAAAATGGAGACAAACTTGCCTGATGTCTATGCCGCGGGAGATTGTGCCTTAGTGCCGGGCCATCAGGTGACTGGTGATACTGCATGGCTGCCGCTGGGCTCCATTGCCAACAAAATGGGCCGTACCGCCGGACAAAATGCGGCAGGGGGCCGGGGATTTTTTAAAACAGCAGCTGGAACCATGATTGTTAAGATTTTTGAAAATACCTTTGCTAAAACAGGTCTCAATGAACGTGAAGCGAAACAAAAAAAATTAAATTACGGAGCCATTGTGGTGCATGTGGGTGATCATGCTTCGTATTATCCTGGCGCAAAATCGCTGGCTATTAAATTGATTTATCAAAAAAATGATGGCCTGCTGTTAGGGGCACAAGTCAGTGGCGAGCAAGGCGTTGATAAGCGTATTGATGTCTTGGCCACAGCACTTTTTAATAAAATGAAAGTGACTGATTTAATGGAACTTGATTTAGCTTATGCGCCGCCCTATTCGTCAGCCAAAGATCCGGTGATTGTAGCTGGCATGGCTGCTTCTAATGCAGTTGAGTTTCAATGTGATCCGTATTTACCGGATAGTTTGAAAGCCCGACTAGATTCAAAAGTGCCGTATCAATTAATTGATGTGAGAACGATAGGAGAGCGCAGCCGTGGTTATATTGAAGGCAGTGTGCATATTCCTATTGATGAACTGCGCGACCGCCAAAATGAATTGGCGAGAGATAAAGAAATTATTTTGTATTGTCATAAAGGACTGCGCGGATATGTCTCAGCCAGATTTTTGCGAAACCGGGGTTTTAATAATGTTAAAAATCTTTCTGGCGGGTTTACCTCATGGGAGATGTACGGATTGCCGGTTAAAAAGTAATAGCTAAGATACGATGTCTTTTAAATACAGTGGCAATATCTGACAGATATTCTCTTTTTTTGCTATCAGGTAATTTTGATAATGTCGGCCACTCTTGATAGAAACGTTTAATCATTTTTGTCTTTATTTCAGGATGATCCTTAATAATTTGTTCTAACATTTTTGCGTCGCCTAAAAAGGCATTACAAAATTCAGTGATGTCGTTTAAAGGGATGTTTAAAATTAATTTTTTACGTTCTTTTAGCTTTTCTATAATTTGTTTAGTGTGCGGGGCATAAGCTGTGTTTTGAGATTTTTGTTTTAAATATTCTGCTTGTTGAATGAGCAGATAAATATTTCTTAACTCTAAAGCCAATGTAGTGTTTCGCAACGGGGGCAATGTTTTTAAGTAATTTTCAATTTGCGCTAATTGATTTTTATCTTTATATGAAATTTCTTTATCAATATTTTTTAGTTCTATCTCAAAAGAATTTTGATGGCCGGATGACTTGTTGAGATAATTCCAGCCTAGCAGCGCGTCTCCTAAAATTCGGGTGGGGGTGACAAATCCTTGGTAGGTAAATATTTTTTTAGCATTTAGCCCTTTTTGTTCCAGGCCTTGTAAAAAACTAGGATCAATTTTTAGGCTTTCAGAAGCATTTAACAAATTTTCTTTATATTCTTTTTCAATTTGTTCTTTTTCTGTCATCAGTTGATCAAGAGCATCTGGCCGCTGCCCTTTGGGAGTCTGGCTTTCATATTTTCTTTCTTGATTGCAGGTTAAGCGCATCACAAAATCTTTTTCATGTTCAATAGAGGTTGTGCTGTTTGCAAAATAACCCATCGCCCCATGGCCAAGGAGAATAACCCCCTGATAATTTTGGGTGGTCTCATTTAAATTTAAAATCTGTTGGCGAGTGGGGTGTGAGAGCCAGTCAATCGAATAACCTAATTCTGCTAAATTGCGGCGCACAGGCCATTCTAAAAATCGTTGATGAATCGCACCTGCATCAAGGCCGGGGAATCCTAAAATAGGTTGAAAAACAACCATGCCAAGCTTATCCCAGGAGTTGGTTTCATCCGAAGAAATGACCAGCACTTTTTTAGCTTTGGATTCTTTGTATTGGTTAACTTGAAAATGACTGATGACCTGATAACCGGTGGAAAGGCCAAAAAGAGAAGCGTAGGTGATAGCGGCGCCTTTAAGCACCCGTTTGCCAATGCCTCGAAAACTCTCTTTAAATGATAAGACTTTGTTATTCATTATTTAGCCTGTGTAGTTTATCGTTATTCTCAATAGGAAGTTTCATTATTATCTAACGGATTGTTTCGATTTGTTTTTATGCAATTCATGATGCTTTTTGGCGATTAATTGTTAATGATTCAAATAATATTTAATCCTAAAGTTTCAGCTTTTAACCCTATTGGCACTTTGCGCCAAATGCCGATTTATTTAAAGCTACTGGCTACGGCCATGTTTGGAGCGATGACAGGCATTCATTGTGTAGGAAATGCGGAGATGGAAGTGCAGACTGCAAAAATTGAGCCTAAATCTTCTATCACTTTTGCTGATCGAAATGCAGACGATCATTTTATTTTTATTAAATTGGTTTCGGGCGATACTCAGAAAATAGAATGGGACGTCAAGGTTGATACTAAAACCATGTTGGAATACCGGTTTTGGCTAAAAGAAATTCCAGGTCTTGAGGTAACGATTACCGATTCAAAGGGGCAGATATTGCCGGAATTTCCTCTTCCTCAGTATGTGTGGCTTTATAAAAATTTTGGCACTTCGACTCTCATAGAAAATAAGACTGATGGCAAAATGATTTTTACTTTAAAAAATAATAGCAATAAGTTGGCTGATTTTTGGATTGGCATATTTAAAGTAACCGAAACACAAGTTCAAGAAAATGTAATTACAAAGATTGTCGATTCACCAGAAGTTCATAAAATGACTTTTAAAAAAGATATTCAATATTTAATTTCGAAAGATAGAGATGTGGATTATTTAAATGATCAGTATGGCTACGTCATTGCGCCTTTTTATCGTTTAAATTATCAAGCAATTCAATTTGATCGAGATACTGATTTTTATTTTGTTTTTCAGCGCCAACATCAGGCAAAAGGTTTTTTTAAATTTCAAAAATTTAATGAAGTGTCTTTTGGTTCTTTTTCGACAGGTAATTCTTTTCAAGAAATAGCATTGGCACCGCAGGAACAAAAATTTTTCAAAGTGAATTTAACCAAAGATCAGCTCTATACGATGGAACTCGATCTTGAAACTCTGACAAAAATGCAAAATGGCCTTATCAGATTAGCAATTGTTAAAAAAGATTTTTTTGGAGGATTGTATGAAAACGGCCTGGGTATTATTAAGCCAGATACAACTGATGAATATATTCTCGTGATCACCAATACTGATGAGACAAACAGTAAAGCTGTTTTTAAATTAAATTAGCTTTAGAAAAGCTGATATTTAATTTTTATCAGCAGATCATTTAATAAATAATTTGTATAAGTAGTTGTTCCAGGAGCAGTTAAACCTGCAAACAATCCCCGAGCGACGCCTTCTACAGACCATTGTTCGTTAATCATATATCCAACACCCAGCTGAGCACCCATTGCGCTTGAAAGCGTTGCATTTAAATTGCCAGAACTACCACGTGTATAGCTGGGCATGCTGTAATTTAATCCACCTGAAATATATATCTGGGGTGAAAAATAAAAAGCTATATTTCCATAAAGCGTCATGACTTGAATAGTGGGTTGAGGACTGCTAGCAGTGCTGACGCCGCTGATACTGTTATCAGATTTAGTAATTGTTCTGGCGGGTTCATAGCTGCCCCCAACAAAAAAACCAAGACTTTCAGAAAATTTATCAAAATATTCGGCCCCCACGGCAATGCCGCTTCCAATGGTATCGGTCTGTGTAAAAGCGGTTGGCCCAGGGGTAAAAGCGGTGCCTGATGTCGAAGCTTTGAGGATGTTGTTGTAGCTCCCAAAAATATTAACTCCCGCGTTAACAGAATTGATAGATAAAACTAAAACAATCGTGGAGATGACTAAAGCAGTGATTTTCATTTGTTTTCTCCTTTATTTTTTAGAATTTTAAAAATAACAACCCCGCTCATACCTTCACTACGTCTTCCCGTAGGAGAAAAATCATCTGGTTCTCCGCTACCGGTCTCACCATTATCAAATCTTTGGAAAATAAATTGATTTTCTTTTTCATTTTTTGTTTTTTCTCCTGTCCAAAACCAAATGAGATCATATTCTTTACCAAATTTTTTATCTGCTAAAACTTTTGCCATGTCTTTGGCTTCCATGAGGGATAACATTTCAACTTTGTTCTTAGATCCTTTTTTCTTTAAGGCATCATTTACTATCTTTAATAGTTCTTTTTGTTGATTGACATCAAGACCGATAAGATAACTGCCTCTTTCATATGCCAGATTGTCAGATTTTAATTTAATAAATAAATCCTTCAGTTTTATGTTGAGCAGTTTTTCTAAGCCCGGCTTATTTAATACAACTGCTTCGGTGTTTTTACCGGGAATTTTATAGACAGTACCCGGAATTTCAGAATTACCCGCTGACTCTAATTTTTTAAAATTATTCGTGGGTATCTTAATAGGGTTATTGTCACCAATTTGCATATTTACACTCCTGTTGATATTAATGCCTATGCCCTTTTTACTAAGTTTAATACCATCTTTTTTGAATCTAATTTTTTAAAACTAGAAATTTGTCTAGGCAACTAACTTAGTAAAAAAACTGATTTTCTTCTGATAAACTGTGGTATGAAAAAATTATTTTTAGTTTTTATTCTTTCTATGACTTTGGTTTGTTTTTCCAGTTTATCTGTTGTGATTGCTGAAGATGAAATCGTGACTCAAAACAATGAGGTTATGACTCCTATGCAACAAGACTTTGTAAAACTTATGACAGCAGTTTATGGTTTAGGCGATCCTGTGAATCCACCTATTAACTATGAAAAATTTTATAAAGAATTGACGGTCAAGTATGCTAGTAAAGATTTTACTGCTTTTAAAATAGTTCATTTAAAGTATTTGTTTTTAACGGGGAATAAAAATGAATTTGTGAAAGTTTTAGCTACATTTAGAGATGATTTCGTTTTTAAAAATACAGTGAATGTAGATAGCAAAGAAATGGAACTGCATCTGAGTCTTCAAGCCAATAAAGACTATTCAAAAAAAGATTTAAATGACTTGTGGAAAAAAATTGATGAAATTGATCAGTCAGTTAAACAAATGATGAAAAGGAAAGAATATTTAAAATTGTTGGATACTTTTGCAACTGGCGGATATCCTGTGGGGGATATACATTCGCTTATAGGGGGGCCTTACTCAACTTTTGATAACAAGAATAAATGGGTGGATTTTGGCATTAGTGGTTCATGTGGTGATTATAGTGATCGTCACACGTTTTTTGATCAGAAGAATAAGACCATTACTGACTTTTTGATTCGTAATTTAAAAAATTATTTGAAGGATGATCCGTCAGTTCTGGCTAAATTTTTGTATTTTCGGTCATCATCGTCAGACAATGATTTATTTAAACCATTAAATTCTGCCAAAATTTCAAAAACAGAATTACAAAATATTCGAGAGACAATTTTGGCTTTACAAAATAAAACTTTTTCAGCTGAAAAAATATATATCTATCCACCTATATATGATTCTAATAGCTATAAATTTGATGGTACTCTCTACACTTTAAAATATACAGATGATAATTATGATTGTTTAAATGCGATAGGGATGGATGATTCTAATCATAGATGTGTATTTTATTTTCGTACAGAGTTTAATGAAGAAAACCCAGAGCGGTTTAGAATTTTACAGATACCTCAAACAAATTATTATGCTATCGAACTTCGAAATGGTTATGGGGATAGCCGTGTACAGATAGATTTAATGATATTTAAAAAAACAAAAGATAAATGGATTCCTGTTATTTTGTATCACTTTAGTCCTTGGGGTGGGTGCTGATTTTTAAAATGAGAACGATATTAATAGTAGTTGTTTATATAGTTCTACTGTTTTCTCATAGTTTTGCCTCCGAACTGACCGATGCTTGTTTTAAAGGGGATATTTCCAAAGTAAAAACTTTAATTAGTTCTGGTGCGGACTTAAATTCTAAAGATAAAAATGGCATTCCGGCACTGGTGATTGCCACTTATTTGGGCCGAACAGAGATTGTGAAGTTACTCTTAGACGGTGGAGCGAATGTTAACGATCGTATCAGCGGCGGTTGGGATGGTTTTACTAAATATGTCGATAGGGTTAAAGCGGGCAAAGAGGATCCTCAATTAACAATTGATAAATTTATTCCTGATATGACAGTGAGAACGAATGATTTGCCTTATCTGATTGGCGATCAAGAAGAAGAACTTAATGCCATTATGGTGGCGTCTTATATGGGTTATGAAGAAATTGTGAATTTGTTATTAGAAAAAAAAGCTGATTTGGGGGCGAATTCTAAAAAAGGCTGGTCCCCGCTTATTTTTGCAGCCACTCGAAATTATCCACGTATTGTTGAAAGCTTAATTAGGGCAGGAGCAGGGATAGATCATCGTGATAAAAAAATGAATACGGCTTTGTTTTATGCTGTTTTGGCTGGGAACAATGCCGTTGTAAAAGTGCTTCTCTCAAATGGAGCTTCAACTGACGACAAAATGTTTTCTCCTGTTAAATACAGCCCTTTGCAATTGGCGGCTTACTTAAGAAATTTTGAAGTTGTACAAGATTTGGTCGCCGCTGGTGCTGATGTGAATTTTATGGGAATGCATATGAAAAATGCTTTTGTATTTGCTGTGGAGAATGGAGATTATCAAATTGCTAAATTTTTATTGGAGAGAGGTTGTGATATTAATACGAACGGCATTACAGGACCCAGTCCGCTCAAAATTGCCAAGATGAAAGGGTATAAGGATATTGAGCAGTTATTAATTGAACACAATGCTTCGGAGTAATTTTAAAACTTAATATTTTCTAAAAAATATTTCCAAGGCAAAATTTCTACCTTATCGATCATTTTAGGGGCATAGCCCATATAGACGACAATTTTTTTGCACTTTTTTCCAAAGTAATCTGAAAAACTTTTCATGCCACTCAAATCACTCGAATGAACTTGATGGGATGCCTTGACCTCCAGAGCAATAACTTCTTTTTGGGTTTCAATAATGAAATCGACTTCGGCGCCATGTTCAGTGCGATAGCCTGAAATGCGAATGTCTTTATCTTGGGAATGAGCCATGTCAGTCAATTGATTAAAAATAAAGTGTTCGAATAAGTGTCCAATGCGGTCAGAAGAAACTGAAAAATTATTTAATAAACCATTTAAAACTCCAGTATCAAAAAAGAACATACGGGGGATTTGAATTAATCTTTTGCGCTGAGACTTACTAAACGCTTCACATCTTCTTGCAACCAGAGTGTCTTCCAGAATTTCCATAAAACGTACTGCTGTTTGACGGGGAATTTGGGCTTCAGAGGAGAGTTTTGTAAGGTCGGTATATTTTCCGGAGGTTGCAGCTAAAATAAATAGAAAACGGGAAAAGCCTTCTATGTTTTTAGTTAAAGCCTCGGCTTGAATTTCTTCTTTTAAATAAGTGGCACTATAACTTTTTAAGGTCTTTGTTCTTTCCTGAAGATTTTTTTCAGTCCATATCCCTGGTAGTGACCCCGTTGCTAGAACTTGTTTGATGTCTAAATCGGTTTCGCTTTGGACCAGAGGACCTAAATAATAGGTATGGATTCTGCCCGGCAGTAAATTGGCGTGTCCTCTTTTGAGTTTTCGAGCACTGGACCCGGTTAAATAAAATTTATAATGAGGATTATCATCTATTAAAGATTGAACTGTGTTTAAGAGAGTGGGTAATCGCTGAATTTCATCAATAAATATTGTTTTAGTCTTTAAATGCAATAAACGTTCTTCTAGCTCTCTTGGGTTTCTGGCAAAATCTAAATAGACTCCTTCATTTGCTAAGTTAAATTTTAAATCGGGTTTTAAGTTATTAATGAGGGTTGATTTGCCAGTCTGCCGGGGGCCTAAAAGCAGAATACTTTTTTTTGATGTTTGCAGGGTGTTTTCTAAGTCTCTAATAATCATGCTATTCCCTTTAGTAATGATATGGTGATATTACGCGGTATAATCACCACATCATTATATATCCCCTAAATCCCTAAAACAAGATTTGTTTTTAATCTTTACCCGTTATCTGTCTACCTATCAAATAATTTTTATCGATAAATAGCGGTCTCATCCGTTGGTAACCCAACCTCATGAGTAAAAAGATATTAATTGTTGAAGACGAAATGAAACTAGCCGGAGTGGTTGCTAATTTCTTTAACCGTGACGGGTATGACACGGTGGTTGAGACTAATGGCAAACGTGTTTTAGATAAAATGAAATCTGAAAAGCCAGATCTTATTTTAATGGATGTGATGCTGCCGGGCATGACTGGTTTTGAACTGAGTAAAAAAATTAAGGCGACTGCTAAATTTAAAAATATTCCCATTATTGCCACAACCGGACTTACCGATGCCAATTTTCAAAAAACAGCTTTGAAATCTGGTATTGATCACTTTGTGGCTAAACCTTATGAACCGCTCTATTTGCTTAAAATGGTTAAAACCGTTTTGAGTTCACAACCTAAAACCAAAGAAGTACATTGGCTGAAAAATATCGGCATTGGCCTCTTTTTGTTTTTAGCTTTGGGATCGTCTTTTAATGCAAATGCTTCTCCTTGGGCGCAACCCGTTGGCAAAAGTTATCAAGAATTAAAAATGCTGAGTGGTTCTTTGGGCAGCCAAATGAATTACTACGGTGAATATGGATTACTATCTAACGTCACACTTGTTGGAAATTTTTTAACGCCCCGCGAACAAGTGAAAAATGATGTCGCTTTAAAAAATGAGCTGGGTTTTGCCTTCAATCATTTAAAAACAAATTACAGTTCGGTGAGCAGTCAGCTTCTCTTATTAGTGGAAGGACAAAATGAATTTAAAACTCGTTATGAAGGGCGATTGCTTCTGGGCCACTCGATTGAAAATACCCAAATGTTTTTAACTCTTGAACCAGGAGTGAGATTGGCTGGCACAGGGGATACTCAAACCGTTTTAAGAGCCATTGCTGGTAATCGCTTTGGGCCACTGACGACTTGGGTTGAATATGAATCTTTTGGCGCGAATTCATTAGATTTAAATTTTCCTCGCGCTTATGAACAAGTAAGTCTAAAAATGAATTACAAAATAAAAGATTTTGGCGAACCTGGGATTCAATTAACTGCTTCGCCGTGGGGAACCATTATCGGTTTTAATATTGTTTATCGCTAGTAATATGACAAAACAAATCAATACGCTCGCCTTAAAGTATCCTTATGAAGTTTTGCTTGAAACTTGCAGCTTGCCTCTAAAAGCTGATTCTAAAAAGTTTACTATCGCGACCTCAAAAATTAAACAAAATCAGTTTGCTAAGTATTTAAAGCAACTTGGCGAGACTCGCAAAATTGTTTTTAAACAAGTCAGTGAAAAAAGCATTCAAGAGCAACTTTCTAAAATATTTAAAGATCAAAATAATCAAAAGTCATTGGATGCGCTGCGTTATAGTCGACCTAAAGAATCAGCACATATTGTTTTTACCATGCGTCAAAAAGCCGGACTGTGGATTGCAGGACTAGGAGTTTTGACTGTCCTGGCAATGAATTTTGAATCAAGTTTATTTTTGATGTTTGTACTGATAAACATTAGCTATTTAATTTTTAACATTTCTAAAATTTCAATGCTCATGCCTAGTTTTGGCAATGTGTTTTTAAAGTTTTCCAAAAATGGTTTTACTCAAAAAAACTGGCCTACCTATTCGATTTTGGTGCCTTTGTACAAAGAAACCAATGTGATGCCAGGACTTGTAAAGCACTTAAGCGAACTCGACTATCCAAATGAAAAACTGCAAATTATTATTTTATTGGAGCAAGATGACACTGAGTGCATCGCCAAGGCTAAACAAATGGGGCTGCCTTATGGACCTTTTGAAGTTTGTATTGTTCCAAGTGCGCCAATTCAAACCAAACCCCGCGCTTGTAATTATGGCCTGCAAACTGTGCGCGGCGAATATTGCGTCATTTATGATGCGGAAGACCGTCCTCAAAAAGATCAATTAAAAAAAGCAGTGATGACCTTTAATAAAAGTGCCAAAAACACCATTTGTGTTCAGGCTAAATTACATTATTACAATCCGTATCAAAATTGGCTGACCCGTTGTTTCACCATGGAATATTTATTTTGGTTTAACCATTATTTGCCGAGTCTGCACCGCTTTCATGGTCCGATTCCTTTGGGCGGTACCAGCAATCACTTTGTGACTGAAAAATTAAAAGAAGTTGGTGGTTGGGATCCTTACAACGTGACCGAAGATGCAGATTTAGGAATTCGTTTATTTAAATTTGATTATCATACGGTCGTCATGGATTCGATTACCTGGGAAGAAGCCAACAGCAAAATTCCCAATTGGATTCGTCAACGTTCGCGCTGGCAAAAAGGGTATGTGCAAACTTTTTTGGTGCATATGCGTCATCCCGTAAAACTTTTAAAACAAATGGGGATAAAAGGCTTTATGTTTTTCTTAGCGACGTTTGGTTCGCATGTATTTTGTCCTGTGGTGAATCCGATTTTACTTTTTATGACTGTTTACTTAATGATTTTTCCGTTTAGTCGTGAAATTGTCGCCTTGTATCCCTCGGTGATGTATATCGCCTGGCTTAATTTGGCCATTGGTGTGCTGGCTTACAGCGGCATGCATTTTGCCGCAGCAATAAAATCAAAATATTACCGACTCATGGGTTGGAGTTTAACGATTCCGGTTTATTGGTTTTTTATTTCCTGGGCCTGCTGGAAGGGGATTATTCAACTATTTACTAAACCTTTTTATTGGGAAAAAACAATTCATGGGCTTGCCGATGATGCAATTGCTTTAGAAAGTCTTACTTAATTATTTTTAAATAATCAATTTCTTGATTTTGAGCAATAAGATCTTTAAGCGGGGGCCTGCTTAATAAAATTTCAAAATCTTTTTTTTGAGTTATTTTCGATAAAATAAGTATTTTTTTAAAAACATTTTTTTCGATCATGGAATCAACCAAATCAAGTAATTCATCATCTCGAACATCATATTTTTTAATCAAAGCTTGAGCGACTTTCATTTCTTTCATTATTTTTATTAGTTTTGTTAAGAATTCAAAGAGTTGATAAAAATTGTGACTCAAGGTCATCAAAATAAATAGATCTAAATTTTTTGAATTTAATTTATTTTTAATTGAACCCAGAAGTCTCTCGAGCTTAAGATGGAAAAATAAGATTCTTCTGTAATAGCCGAGTATTTCGGGGTATTTATGTTCAGGATTTTCGTTTTTTATTTCACAAAGCATCTGAACGTGCTTGTCTATAAATTCTCTTTCTTTAGACTCAAAAAAATCTTTTCCTTGATAGTGGTTAGCTGGAACTAGAACATTAAAAACCGTGAAATGTTTTTTTAAAAGTTCATAACGCTCAAAACGCATCATGGTCATTTCAGTCTGCTTTTTTTCACTAGCATAGTGTCTATAGATCTCATCCATCAGTGCCAGGGAACGCTTTAGAGGCTGACGCGTTTTATTGAGCTCTTGGTGCAGTTCGGATATAGAGTAATGGATTAGTTTTAGCTGAAACACTCCTAAATATCGTAACAACTTTTAGGGCGGCTCAAAATCATCTTTTTTGGGGAACTAAAACCATTTTCACTGGTATAACTATTGGGATGGAATTCCAAGAAACTTATGAACAAACCAAGGACATGGTTTATCGATTGGTGTGGCGCATGATTAAAAATAAAACAGAGGCAGACGATATAACACAGGAAGTGTTTATTAAGGTTTATAAAAACCTGGATAAATTTGACGCGAGCCAGGCTAAATTAACGACCTGGGTTTATCAAATTGCCTTAAATCACACCTTAAACTACATAAAAAGAGGAAAGTGGTTAAGAGATCATTGGGACAAAGTGGTGGATTGGTATGATCGCGACCCAGTACCGGCACCAGAAGTAACGGAACCTTCTTATATAGAAGAATTGTTAGGCAAAGTGCCGGCAGACTTTAGAACCTGCGTGGTTTTAAAAGATTTGGAAGAACTATCTTATGAAGAAATTGCAGATCATTTAAAAATACCTGTTGGCACTGTTCGCTCACGCATTAGCCGTGGCAGAGAAATGTTAAAAAAATTATATGAAAAGGAGGGGCGTC
>CAYMKA010000016.1:0-18056 GCA_964390935.1 uncultured bacterium | reverse complement strand
AAAACCAACCGCCAGATGCTGGCAGGCACCATCGAAGACACCAAAGGCAAATTTAACTTTGTGCTATTTCCGCAACAGTATGAGCAGTGGTCGGATTATTTTACGGAAGACGGAATTATTTTGATTGAAGGCAAAGTGACTGTGAATAGCGACGAACCTCAAGTGGTTGTGGAAAAAGTAGAAAAAATTGAAGCCGGATCACACAAACAATTATTTCATGTGGAAATTAAAGGCATTGATGATGCAGTGCTTTTAAATCAACTCAAAACCCTTTTATCAAGCTCGCCTGGCGCCACACCGGTGGTTTTACATACGCTCGACGCCAAAGTTTTAACGGATGAGGCCAGCTGGGTCAATGTAACGCCCGCTTTAATTACTGGAATTTCAGAACTGGTTGGCAAAGGCCGATATTGGGTGGAGTGATTGCTCCGCTATCTCAGTTGAAAAACCTTTTTCGAATTATGTAAAAGCAGTTTACGTTTATCGTCTACTTTAATTACACATTCTGGAACAGCCGGAATACGTATAGTTTCATTTTTATCAGGAACAAGAACAGCTTTCCCATCTTTACCAATTGGCACAACGCCATGAATTGTTTTAATCGTCTTCCCTACCGGCGCATCAGTGACTAGGATTCCTTTTTTGGGACCGTTATAAGCATGCGTAATTTCACAGCCTCTGGCGCTCACTTCTATTGAATTGAATTTATTTGCAAAGTCCATGGAAAACCGCTCCTTTAAAATATTTTCACGGCAATGTTAATCGCTAGCGAATTTATTTTAAAGCCAGCAAATTTGTTTAGTCTAAGTTCCGCTTACCCAGTTAGAATTGACTTATGAACCTGCAAATAAAATTTGATGCTCAAGGGCTCGTGCCAGCTATTATTCAAGAAGCGAAGTCTCTTGAAGTGCTTATGCATGCTTATATGAATGAAGAATCTTTAAAAAAGACACTCCAAACTGGCGAAACCTGGTTTTATTCGAGATCCCGAAAAAAACTGTGGCACAAAGGCGAAGAGTCTGGTCACATTCAAAAAATAACCAAAATCTTCTATGATTGCGATAACGACACGCTCCTCATTCAAGTTGAGCAAGTCGGTGGGATCGCCTGCCATACCGGAAAAAAATCCTGCTTTTTTAATGAAATTACAGGACTGCCTCTTAAAGAAGTAAGAATAGAAAGATTAAGCCAATGAGCAATATTTTTGAAAAAATTTTTAAAGTCATCGCCGACCGTGATAAAAATCCAGTCGCAGGTTCTTACACCAATACCCTTTTAACCAAAGGCTTTTTCCAAACGGCAAAAAAAACCGGTGAAGAAGGCGTCGAAGTCGCGATGGCAGCTGTGGCTCAAGATAACGAACGCTTAATTTCTGAAATGGCTGACTTGTGGTTTCACAATTTAGTTTTGCTTTATCAAAAAGGCTTGACCCCCAACGATGTTTTTAAAGAATTAGAAAAAAGACATGATAAAAAAAATTGAAACAATCTGGAAAGAATTAAGCGACAGCCAAAAAATCCAAATTGCAGCAGGCGCTTTTGTGTTTATCGCGCTGCTCTGGTGGATCACCAAGCCTTGGCTTGCTGAATACTATTATCGTGAGGCATATCAAAATACAGTGCGCCAAGATTTTAAAGGCAGCATCCGCTCTTTTGAAATTGCCACTAACTATCAACCTATTGAAACCCAATATCAGGTAGAGCTTGGCAAAGCCTACCAAGACCAGGCCGGTCGCGAGAGTGATCCTGCTCAAATTAAATTTTATTTAGATAAAGCCCTGCGAGCTTATGACAATATTGTGCGCATCAATCCTGAAAATCCCTGGTATCAAAATCGTCTGGCGGATATTTATTTGATGCATGCTAATTTTTACAACGCTTTTATCGAAATTCCCCAAGATAAAAACAGAAAAATTTATTTGCCCAAAAATACTGCCAAAGATCCAGCACAACAGGTTTATGTTAAACAGGCTAACGATTTCGTGACTTCTTTTAATATCGCATCAGAAAAAAAAGTTTTTTATGCCGAAACGCTTGATCCGAACAACCCGCTTTTTAAAATGTCCGTGGCTTACATGTATCACCGCCGCGGCGATGTGGAAAAAGCCATTCAAAAATATGATCAAATTATTAAAATTGATGATCAGTTCGCCGAAGCTTATTTCAATAAAGCGGATATTTATTTAAGACAAAATAAAATTGGCGAGGCCATAAAGCTTTATGACAAGATTAATGAATTTCGTCCCGATTTTCCCAACCTGCATTTAGTCAAAGGCCGCATTCTTTACACTCAAGGACGAATAAATGATGCCATTAAAGAATTTATTAAAGAAATTCAAGGCAATCGCGAAAACATGCAGGCTTATCAAATTTTAGCGACAATCTTTTTTCAACAAAGAAATTTCACTGAAGCTCAAAAACTCATGGCCTTTGTGGTCAGCCGCGAACCTCAAAATTCTCAGTTTAGATATTATTTAGCCATCTGTTATGTGCAATTAAAACAAACTCCTATGGCCATAAACGAACTCCAAGAAATATTAAAATACGACCCTGCCAATGCACAGGCCAAACAATTGCTAGCAGCACTTGGAGCAAAATAACAAATGAGTATCGATCAAAAAACAATTGAACACGTTGCAAAATTAGCTCATTTAGAACTAACTCCTGCCGAAGTGGAGAAGTATGCAGGAGAACTGAGTAAAATTTTAAATTACGCTGATGAAATTAAAGCGGCCGCTACTGACTCGGTGGAAGCCAGCGCCAATCCTTTTAACAGCGGCAATGTTTTACGTGAAGACGTTGTAAAACCTTTTGAAAATTTGGAAGGACTGCTTGCGAACGGTCCTAAAACCAGCGAAACATTTTATGAAGTTCCCAAAATTAGAGACTAATCATGACTAAGTTAAACGAAAAAACTTTAAACGAATTAAATAAAGATCTAGAAAGTAAAAATATTTCAGCGGTCGAACTCACAAACGATATTTATGCTGAGATAGAAAAAAAAGAAAAAGATATTCAAGCTTTTTTACTTTTAACCAAAGAAAATGCTTTAAAGCAGGCTAAAAATATTGACGATCGCCGTGCTAAAGGTGAAAAACTTTCTCCGCTGGCCGGAATTCCTGGAGCCATTAAAGACAATATTAATATTTTAGGACTTGAAACGACCTGTGCTTCAAAAATTTTAAAAGGTTTTAAAGCTCCTTTTAATGCCACCGTCATTGAGAAATTAAATACAGCCGGGGCTGTCTATATTGGCAAAACCAATATGGATGAATTTGCCATGGGCTCTAGTACAGAAAATTCTGCATTTCAAAAAACCAAAAATCCTCGCAATTTAGAATGTGTGCCCGGCGGTTCTAGTGGCGGTTCAGCTGCTGCTGTTGCTGCCAACATGGCTATTTTTTCTTTGGGATCAGACACCGGCGGTTCTATTCGTCAGCCGGCCGCTTTTTGTGGTGTCGTTGGTTTAAAGCCTACTTATGGTCGTGTTTCACGTTTCGGACTAGTTGCTTTTGCTTCAAGTCTTGATCAAATTGGACCGTTTACCAAAGATGTTCGGGATAACGCAATTGTTTTTAATGCCATCAGTGGCTTTGATAAACAAGATTCGACTTCGGCCAATATCGAAACCCCTGACTTCACAAAATCTCTAGGCGAATCGGTTGCTGGTTTAAAAATTGGCCTCGTTAAAGAACTCATGGGTGACGGCATTGATCCTGAAATTAAACAAAAAATATTGTTAGCGGCTCAAGCACTTGAAAAACAAGGTGCCAAAATTGTGGAAGTTGAAATGCCTTCTTTCAAACATGCATTGTCAGTTTATTATTTAGTAGCCACAGCAGAAGCCTCAGCCAACTTATCACGATTTGATGGCGTTCGTTTTGGTCACCGCGCCAAAGAAGCAGAAGACATTTACACCATGTTTAAAAAATCTCGCTCACAAGGTTTTGGCCCAGAGGTCAAACGCCGCATTATGTTAGGAACCTACGCACTAAGTTCTGGTTACTACGACGCCTACTACTTGAAGGCGCAAAAAGTACGCACCTTAATTAAACAAGATTTCGCAAAAGCCTATCAAAAGTGTGATGTGCTATTTACACCGACGACCCCAACGGTTGCTTTTAAATTTGGCGAAAAGACGAATGATCCCCTGAGCATGTATTTGTCTGATATCGCAACCATTCCGATTAATTTGGCGGGTGTTCCAGCGCTCGCGATGCCCTGTGGCACTTCCAAAGGACTTCCGGTGGGTCTGCAAATTATTGGCCGTGAATTTGATGAAGCCACTATATTTAAAGCGGCCTTCGCCGTAGAGCAAAGCTTAGGAAAATAATATGAAATACGAAATGGTGATTGGTTTAGAAGTTCACACGCAGCTCAAAACAAAAAGTAAATTATTTTGTTCCTGCTCGACTGAATTTGGTAAGCGTCCTAATGAAAACACCTGCGTCGTTTGCAGCGGCCAACCTGGCGCACTGCCTGTTTTAAATAAACGCGCCGTTGAACTAGCCATTCGTGCAGGACTGGCTCTTCACTGCAGCATTGCCCCTAAGTCTGTTTTCGCTCGTAAAAATTATTTTTATCCTGACTTGCCTAAGGGTTATCAAATTTCTCAATTTGATTTACCGACCTGCCAAAACGGAACGGTCGAAATTAATTATGAAGAGTCCGGAGCTCAAAAAAATAAAAAAATTCGCATTCAACGTGCTCACATGGAAGAAGACGCTGGAAAATTAGTGCATGCCGGAGCGGACGGAATTTCTGGCGCCACTCACAGTTATGTTGATTTAAACAGAAGTTCGATTCCACTTTTAGAAATTGTCACTGAACCTGATTTTAGAACCGCTGCTGAGGTCGTCGCTTACTTAACTAAACTCAAAAGTATTTTACAGTTTGCCGAAGTGTCTGATGCCAACATGGAAGAAGGCAAACTGCGCTGTGATGTAAACATTTCGCTACGGCCTTTTGGACAAGAAAAATTTGGCACCCGCACTGAAATTAAAAACATTAATTCTTTTAGATCGGTTGAGCGCGCGATTGCTTCCGAATTTGCCCGTCAAGCTGATTTACTTGATCAAGGCAAAGAGGTTAAACAAGAAACCCGTAATTTTGTAGATGAAACCGGATCAACCACGCCGCTGCGCAGCAAAGAAGATGCACATGATTATCGCTACTTTCCAGAGCCAGACTTAGTGCCGCTGATGATTGATGAACAATGGATCAGCGAAGTTAAAAAAGATTTGCCAGAACTCCCCGATCAAAAAAAATCCCGGTACGTGGAAACATTGGGATTGTCAGCTTATGACGCTGAAGTGCTCATGCTCGATCGTGACGTCTCCGTATTTTTTGATGCGTGTATCAAATTAGGCGCTGATGCTAAAAAGGCTTCTAATTGGATCGCCACCGATGTTCTCGGAAAATTAAAAGCTCAAAATATTTCGATTACTCAAACCAAATTAACCGCCGAAAATTTAGCCAAGATGGTGAAATTAATTGATGCTGGAACCATCAGCGGAAAAATTGCTAAAGATTTACTGCCTAAAATGATGGAAACCGGAACAGATGTTGAAAAACTCGTTTCCGAAGGCGGCATGACTCAAATTAGTGATGAGGGTGAGATCGAAAAATTAATTCAAGCCGTGCTTGATAAAAATGCCGGACAAGTCGAACAATATAAAGCCGGTAAGCAAGCTCTATTTGGATTTTTTGTCGGACAAGTCATGAAAGAATCAAAAGGCCGCGCCAAACCCGACAGTGTCAATCAGATACTTAAAAAACTGCTTGGATAGAAAGCTCGGATATATATCCGAGCTTTCGAAGACTTTATAAATTCTTGGGAAACTGTTCTACTTTTACTGAAGCTTTTAATTTCTCAGTGACATTGGTTAAAGCATCTTTTTGTTTTTGGCGGGTCAAAAATTCTTTAATTTGACCCTTAACCGTGTCGTCTAAAGCTTGAACGGAACCTTCTTTACGCTCTAACACTTCAATCAAATGATAACCAAACTGTGTTTTTACTGGAGCTGTGACAGTTTTAAGTGCGGTAGTAAAAGCAGCCAATTCAAACTCAGGAACCATGTCTCCTTTTGAGAAAAAACCTAGGTCGCCACCGTTTTGAGCCGCAGAAGGATCCTGTGAAAATGTTTTCGCTAAAGCTTCAAAGGGTTCGCCTGCATCCAGCTTAGCTTTGACATCTAATGCTTCTTGCTCTGTCTTTAAAAGAATATGACGAGCATGAACTTGTTCTTTCGTCGAAAATTCTTTTTGATTTTTGTCGTAAAAATCTTTTATTTCGGCATCACTGATCTGAATACCTTTAAATAAATCACTGACGTAACTGGAGATCACAATATTTTTTTTAGCAATTTCAAATTCATCTAAAACATCTTTCTTTTTCTCTACCCCTTTTTGAGTGGCAGCAATATAAATAAGACGTTCATCTACAATTTGTTGTAATAATTTTTGTTTTCCTTCAGGAGAAGAATAAATGCTGCGGTATTGAGGTGGCAGAGATTCTAAACGTTTATTTAATTCTGAGCTGTAGACAGGAAATGACCCTACCTTGGCAATCATTTTATCTTCGGCAGAAGCTGTAAGCGTTAAGGCCAAAATTCCTAAAACAAGATAACCCAATTTATGTTGTATTTGCTGCATGGTTGCTCCTTTGTCGTAAAAGATTATACCTGCAAGGCCATGATCCATCGACGCCTGATCTTCTAAAAACAATCGCTGAATCTAAGGCTTTTTTCAGGGCATAGTCTTTACACTTGATTTAGACTCATTCTAAATCTAGAATATATCCATCTTTTTGAAAGGGAGGAAAATATGGGCAATTTAAAAGGAACGAAAACGCATGAAAATTTGAAGGCAGCCTTTGCTGGAGAATCTCAAGCCAATCGTCGTTATTTATATTTCGCAAAGGTGGCCGACGTTGAAGGCTATCCTGAAGTGGCCGCCAACTTTAGAGAAACTGCTGAGGGGGAAACAGGTCATGCTCACGGGCATTTAGATTACCTCAAGCAAGTCGGAGACCCGGCCACGGGACTGCCGATGGGAGACAGCGCGCTTAATTTAAAAGCAGCGATTGCTGGAGAAACTCATGAGTACACAGACATGTATCCCGGCATGGCTAAGAGCGCCCGTGAAGAAGGCTTTAAAGAAATCGCTGACTGGTTCGAAGTGTTGGCCAAGGCTGAAAAATCTCATGCGGGTCGTTTTGAACAAATGCTAAAGAGTATTTCATAACCTAAGGAGCAGCCATGACAACACACCCTGCGAATATTTCTTATCAACCGACAGAGGGGTTAACTTATAACCCTAACGATTCAAAATATTTTGATGAATCGATGTTGCAAAAAGAAATCACCCGCACGTTTGAAATTTGTCATGGCTGCCGAATGTGTTTTAAGTATTGCGACTCTTTTCCAAAGCTTTTTAAATTTATTGATGAGAATCATGATGGGGATGTTCGAAAAATCACAATCACCGAAACGACTGAAGTCATGGACGATTGCTTTCAATGTAAATTATGTGAAGTGCAGTGCCCTTACACTCCGCGTGACGGCCACGAATATCAGCTCGACTTTCCTAAGCTCGTGCACCGCTTTCAAGCTGTGCGCCGTAAAAAACATTTTGGTCAAAAATCTCTTAAAAAAAGCCTCAAAAAAAGATTGAGGGATTTTTTATTAAAACAACCTGATTTCTTAGGAAAACTGTCTCGCCTAAGCCTTGGGACAATGAACGTCATGAACCGCGTTTCTTTTCACAGACAAATGATGCAAATTTTTAGCGGCATTCACAAAAATAAACTCTTACCGAACTTTGCTTCTCAAACTTTTGACAAATGGGCTAAAAAAAATAAAAAAGTTTTAAAAAAAGATAGTCCCGTTCCCGAAACGATTTTATTTCAAACTTGTTATGTGCAAAACAATGAACCCCAAATTGGCAAAGATGTTTTAAGTGTCATGGAAAAAAATAATGTAGCTTGTGGCTGCGTCGAAGGCTTTAAATGCTGTGGCATGCCGGCCTGGGAACAAGGCGATTTAGCAACACTGCGTGCCAATGCTAAACATAATATTCAGAAACTTTTACCGCTGGTTGAACAAGGTGCAAAAGTTTTAGCGGTTAACCCCACTTGCGCCATGATGATGAAAAAAGAATATGCAGAACTCGTTGCTCCGGAGGATAAAGCGGCTGCTCAAAAAGTGGCCGAAAATGTTTATGACCCTTCTGAATATTTGTGGAAATTAAAAGACAGTGACCGTCTTAATTTAAATTTTAAAAGCAGTCCTGGCGAAAAAGTTTCTTATCATGCGCCCTGTCACTTGCGCGCTCAGGCTGTAGGTTTTAAAGGCCGCGACTTAATTAAAAAAATTCCAGGGGTCAGCGTTGGTTTTGTGGCAGAGTGTTGTGGCCATGATGGCACCTATGCGATGAAAGAAGAGAGTTTTGAAAAGTCACTGCGCATTGGCCAAAAAGCTTTTGATGGCATGCAGGGTCAAGCGGCTGAAATATGGGCAACCGATTGTCCCTTAGCCGCTGTTCAATTTAAACAAAAAACTGGTATTAAACCGATGCATCCCATGAGTATTTTGGCTAAAGCATATGAAGAAAATGGATTTTCTTAGAGAAAGGAATTGATGATGAGTTACATTAACAGAAAAGACATTGTTGATTACCAAACCTATCAGGACATGCGCGAAAGTTTCCGTGAGCAAGTTTTGCGCGCCAAAGAATTAAGAAGAATCCACGTCGGGCCCTATTTAACTTTTTTATTTGAAAACAAATTAACGATTCGTTATCAAATTCAAGAAATGATGCGACTTGAAAAAATGGTTAGAGAATCTGATATTGAACATGAAATTAAAACTTATAATGGGCTTTTAGGGGCTCCAGGTGAACTAGGCTGTACGCTCTTAATTGAAATCGAAGATATCGAGTTGCGTGATAAAAAATTAAAACAATGGCTGGAAGTTCCCAAACATCTTTACGTCAAACTTACTAATGGACAAAAAATTTACGCCACTTTTGACGAAAAACAAATTGGCGATGACAGGCTCTCTTCGGTGCAATATCTAAAGTTCAATACCCAAGGCGCAGTGCCAATCGCTGTCGGTTGCGACCATTCTGATATAAAATCTGAGACGTTTCTGAAAGATGCGCAAAGAACAGCATTAACTGAAGATTTAATGCAAGATTTGGAAGTCGCTTATGAAAAAAATTAATAAAAAATTGTCAAAAAATAATGATCAGTGGGATGAAGTTAAAAAGCTTTTAGAATCAAACGGCATTCAGCCTAGTTACCCTCGTTTAGCGGTAGGTCTTTATTGTTTATTCACCGAAGATCACCCCACTGCTGAAAAGGTTTTAGAGGCACTGAAAGATTTAAAACCGGCTATTTCGCGGGCTTCGGTCTACAACACTTTAAATTTATTTGTTGAAAAAAAATTACTCAATGAAATTCGCCTGCCTGATGAAGAGGTTGTGCGTTTTGATCCCCTGATCACGCCTCATCACCACTTTTACGATTTAAAAACCAAAAAAGTGCACGACATTCCCTGGGAAAATTTTGAAATTGAGGCCACTAAAAAATTAGATAAGAAATTTAAAGTCAGTGATATGCAGCTTTTGATGCGCGGGACAATTAATTAGGAGTCGCCTGATTTTCTGACTTGCCTAACTCTGTAGCAATTCCTGGAGTGAAAACCACTTTGGGTTTATGAGAAACACCAAACATTTGTTGAAGTTCGCTTTCTTTAGCGCCTTTTCGACGGCGAGCCGTATGATCAAAACGGCTATCAATACGACGTTCTCCGCGCCAAAAGTCGCGTCCGTTTGCTTGGGTTTTAGAATGTAGTATTTTTAAATTAAACATACTGGTATATATCGCCTCTACTGACTGGTTGTTGCAAAATAATCTTATCGAAAAAATCTGTTTAGTGTCACTGATTATCTTAGAGTTGAAAAATAATCGAAATAGACTGGGTATTAGGCAGGACCACCGCATTCGTAATTTCGGCAGCCGACTGACCAGAGTAAACGGTGTGATAGCAGGTTGTCGCATATTCCAAAGTCATCATGCCCAGTTCCAATCCTGATCTAAAAGTATAGTCAGTGCGGCCTGGCGCAAACCCTACTACGGCATATTGAGCCGAATTGGTAATCGCCTGGCGGATCAAAGTTCTCACTTCGCCACCTACATAAAGTGGTCCAAAATTGACCCGGGTATCAATGCCGGCAATGGGACTGCCATCCATATCACCCACAAAAAGACGGGTGAGAGAAGCGTGGGTTGGTTCTGACATCAGAATCATTGTTAATAAAATTAAGATAGTTCGTTTTACGTTTTTGATCTTCATGCAAAGATTTCGACATTAAAAAACAGAAGTTGCATATAACAGAAAAGATCAATTAAACGTTCCTAGAGTCATTTGAGTCGCCATTGTGCCGTAATTAGGACTGTATTCTGTTTCAAAGTCATGAATTTGGCCCATCGCTTCCTCAAAAGTTTTCTCATAGTCAGAAATCGTTTCAGTTCCTTTTAAAAGTGGTTTTAATTTTTCATAAATACTTTGCGCAGTGAGCGGATAATCACTAATCACAACTACCTCATAGCCTGGAAAAACTGTTTGACGATGAGTTAAATAATTGGCATTTAATACCTCATCACCAAGTGCTTTATTTTTCTCTTCATAGCGTTCAATTGCTGCAGGGTGGTATTCAATAATTATTTTTCTATTTCCTACTTCAATATAAAAATCGGGCAGTTTTCCATTTATTTTGGGCTCAAAACTTTTACCCTTTTCTAATTTAAAGCCTTTTATAAAATTTTTAAGAAATACCGCTAATTGTCTTTCAGGGCCTGATCGAAATTGAATTAAATTACCTTTGTCGTCTTCAAAACTCACTCGACAGTGTAAATCAAATAATTTTTGGGCTTCGTTCCACTGTATATGTAAAGTGGGTTCAAGAGAGACCAGTTCCATTTCAAGGTCCAAAAACTCATCATTATATTTTTGTGAAAGCTCTTTTAATTTGGATAAAAACTTAAATTGTTCGCTCAAAGAAATTCGCGCATCTTTAATATGTCGCTCAAATAAAATACTCAAATTGTCTTTGCGACATTTTTTAGCTTTTTGAATACTGATAGCATACTGTGTAGCATGATAAGCAAAGCGTTTGCCTAGTTCTGCTGCATATAGTTTTCGAATTTGTTTTAATTGAACTTCTGCTTCTGTCTCTGTCGTTTTCTTTCCCCGCTCATTCCAATACTTAATTAACAAATCTTTTTGATTATCCTGGCTAAGTGATTCATGGTTCAAAATAAACATTAGGTCATGATAGGGATGTCCTTTTTTAACTGATTCAAAATCAAGAAGTTTAACTTCCCCGTTAGTAGTGACATAAAAATTTTCTAAATGGGCATCGTGGTGAGTAGTCACAAAATCTTTTTGCGCTGTCTGCCATCCATTCAAATTGGCTACAACATTTTTATTAATGAAATCAATTAATGTACCGCCGGTCACTTTATTACTAAGAGTAATAGGATTAAAAGGCTGTGATGTTTCAAGGCCTGCAACAGAGGCCTTATGAAATTTTGCCAAGACAGTGATAGCTTTAGAAAATATTTCAAAAGGGTCGTCTTCTAAATTCATTAAATATTGGTTTAAAGTAAATCCTTGTTCCAAAGGTGCAGCGACAAAATGGGTATGCGCCCCGTCACGGTGCGGTATCGCAATCGAATGATTTTTATCATCATGGATTGTGCCCAGGTATGTATAGGGCGCTAATAAAATTTCTGGGTTTTGCTCTGAAATTTGTTTAGAGACGTTTGCTTCACGTTTAGCTCTATACTCTTCGTTTTCTTTATAAGCTTTGATAAACCACTGCTGTCTGTCTATATTAGTTTGAAATTGTTCCTCAGCAATATCACCTTCTAAAACCTGTTTCATTAAGGCTAAAGTGTTATCGATCTTAAGCGAATAGGTTGGATTTTTACTATGAGCGGCAATGGAATCAGATTCAATTTGATAGCCAGTTAAATTTTTATTTTTCAAATTTAATTTAATTAAAATCTCAAAACTTAAATATTTATTGATGCCGTCAAGGTCATTTGATTTACCACGCATATAATGCTTTGTTATGTATTCAAAGACTTGCTTACGAAAATGAGGGTCATTTATTTTCTGAAAGGCATATATATAGGCCAATACCATTCCTCCAAATTGATTATCAAAAGTAGCGAGGCTGGGAAATTCTTTCAATTCTTTAATCCTCTTGGTTGATATTGTGTTGTCGAATAATTGTGTTGCTTCGTACAAATAATGTATTAATTCTTCTTTTGAATAAATCTTTGCCTGGTTTATAACTAACCCTGCCGCTCTAAGCGCTTTATTCCAACTTCCAAATTGATTAACGAAAGCGGTTCGGCTCGGATAATTTTTCAATTTAGAAATTTCGCTAACGGTCGGCGTATGTCCTAATTCTGTCGCCGCTTTTTTCAAATAAGTTATTAATTCTTCTCTTGAATAATTAAATTTTTCTCTATTAATCATTAAACCCGCGATCTCAAGCGCTTTATTCCAACTCCCAAATTGATCCGCAAAAACAGTAGAACTTGGATACCCCTTTAATTTATTAATTTCGTTACCAGTTGGCGTGTGCCCAAGTTCTTTCGCCGCTTTTTGTAAATAAGTTATTAATTCTTCTCTTGAATATTCCTTTATGCGATTAACTTTTAAGCCTGCAGCTTTAAGTGCCTCATTCCAACCTCCAAATTCATTCACAAAAGTATCGGCACTTGGATAACCTTTTAATTTATTCATTTCTCTAACGAACGGTGAATGACCTAACTCTACTGCTGCTTTTTGCAAATAATCTATTAATTCTTTTTGAGAATAAGTTTTTATCTGCTTAGCCGTTAACTCCGCAGCAGTTAGTGCTTCACCCCAACTTCCGAACTGATCCTAAATAGGATCCAGGCTCGGATACCCTTTTAATTTTCCCATTTCAATTGTTGATGGCGTGTGCCCAAGTTCTTTCGCCGCTTTTTGCAAATAATTTATCAATTGATCTTCTGTATAACCAAATTTTTTAAGCCCCGCTGCTTCAATTGCTTCATTCCAACTACCAAATTGATTCGTGAAAGCTGTAACGCTGGGATATCCATTTAATTTATTCATTTCATCACCAGATGGGGTGCGCCCCAGTTCTTTCACCGCTTTTTGCAAATAAGTTATTAATTCTTCTCTTGAATATTCTTTTATGCGATTAACTTTTAAGCCTGCGGCTTTAAGCGCCTCATTCCAACTACCAAACTGATAAACAAAAGCACTGCTACTTGGATATCCTTTTAGTTCATCCATTTCATTAATAAATGGTGAGTGACCCAACTCTACTGCTGCTTTTTGCAAATAATCTATTAATTCTTTTTGAGAATAAAATTTTTGTTCTTTCTTAACTACTAATCCTGCAGCCTCAAGTGCTTTATTCCAGCTTCCAAATTGATTTCGGAAAGTCGTCGCGCTGGGATATCCTTTTAGTTTATTCATTTCTTTATTCGATGGTGTGTGACCAAGTTCTTGGAATGCTTTTTTTAGTAACTTAATTAATTCTAATTGTCTTGGAGTAAAGTTATTTTCAACGCGTGGTCTAAACCCCTCCGTATGCATACTCGAATGTTTACTTTGAAAAAACATATATGAATTAATCGCCAAAAAAGGAATCCGGTTTTATATAACAGAAAAAATAGATATGAGCTTAGAACGAAACCTGAAAACTGGTGTAATAGGTATTAGGCAGTGCCCCATATTCACTGCCTGCATTGCCGTTAAAAAAGATAATCCCTCCGCTTAAATCCATATTCTCCGCCAAATTATGAGACAGCCCTAAATTTGAAAAATAACTGGCATCATTTAAATTATAAATATTAGAAAAATTGGCAATAGTGAGCGCACTAAGTTGATAGCTAAGCAAACTGCCCAAATATCTATCGCCTTTTTGATAGGGATGGTTTTTACCTTGGCCGTTATAAAAATATTCCACTAAACCATACCAGGTTTCATTAAATTTATAATCTAAACTTAAAACATAGCTTGTGTAGCCACTAACTCCTGTTTTATTAATCAGTTCCGTTCGAAACCCTGCCCCACCCCAAACAGCGCCGGCCAAATCAAAGCCATAAGCTAAATCATTTTGGACAGAGTAGGTCATTAACGAATAATCCCACTGATCAAAATTAGAATGAAAACGCAAAGCCGATCGATCTACCGATTTTTGGTTATTCCAAAGCATCACGGCCTCAAGAGTTGAAAAAGAATCCAATTGATTTTGCACAGTGATGCCATAGGCACCCACTTTTTCTAAACTTTCGATACTTTGGGGATTGACCGGCGCAAACAAATCAACCGGTGTCCAAAAATTACCAACTCCCCACGACACTCGATGAAGCCCTAAATGAATATTCCAGGTATCAACATGATACCGGGTGTAAAAACGATAAAGTTTTAATTGATCTGCCTTTTCAGAATCTTTAAATAAATACGACTGACTCGAAAAAGCCTGGGGATCAGCGACTGAAAAAGCCATTGCCCCTTCAGGAGTATGAAAAAAAGAGCCCGTATAAAATTCATTGTCAAAAATCATTTTTAAATCCCAATCAGAGTTAATGGAATACTGCATATCTTGACGCTGACGATTAATGAGCAGCAAATAATCTTGTTTGCTGGTTATCGATTGAGACGAATAAATTAATGTTTTGTTGTAACCCTTAAAACTAAAATTGGGACTAAAGTCTTGAGCATTCGCTGAACTAAAAAATATATTAAGCAGCAGTGCCGTTAAAAATAAATTTTTAAGGTATTTTTTATTGAGAAACAATTTTCCCATCCTCAAGCCGCACAATCCGTTTGGCACGGTCAATAATTTTTTGATCGTGTGTCGAAAAAATAAAAGTAATGCCGTGTTTTTCGTTCATATGCTGCATTAAATCTAAAAGTTTGTTCGCGGTGGTTGAGTCTAAATTCGCCGTGGGTTCGTCAGCCAAAATAAGTTTAGGCTCAGACACAATGGCTCGAGCCACCGCAATCCGCTGCTGCTGCCCCCCTGACATTTCGGGCGGCCGGCGGTTCACATAATCTTTTAAGCCCACCTCTTCTAAAATTTCGAGAGCTTTGGTTCTGCGTTCTTTGGCATCTCTTTTTTGAAGCAGCATGATGTATTCCACATTTTCAAGAGCTGTAAGCACTGGAATTAAGTTATAAGCCTGAAACACAAATCCAATTTTATTTAAGCGAATCTGGGTGAGTTCTTTTTGCCGCAATTGATGCATGGCATGGCCATCAAAATAAATTTCACCACTAGTAGGCTGATCGAGGCCGCCAATTAAATTGAGCAAAGTGGTTTTACCAGAACCCGAGGGGCCTGCTAACACTGTAAATTCTTGCGGAAAAACCTGTAAGTTAGCATGATTTAAAGCTATGGTTTCTATGGTTCCCGTTTTATAAATTTTAGAGGCCTCTTTAATTTCAATTAAACTTTTAACTAAATTCATTTTTTTTCCGCCTTTTTATTTACTTTTAATTTTTATTAAGAGCTTCCATAGGTTTTAAATTTAAAATTCGTAGTCCCGGCAAAAACGATCCCAAAAAAGTCGTTACCGCCACTGCCACCGCCGCAAAATAATATTGTTTCACACTCAAAAGAGGGATCAAAACGGTGTCAAAACCTGTCATATTAATGCCGGTCGACCAGGCACTTAAATCAATGGGGTGTGATTGAAAAAATAATATCAACAACGTGGCACAAACAATGCCCAGCAAATAACCTCCGATCCCTAAAAAAAACGATTCAATTAAAAGAGTCTTTAAAATTTGATAGGGAGTGGTGCCGATGGCAAGAAGCACTCCAAACTCGCGAGTTCGTTCAAAAATTGCAATCACAAAAACATTCACAACACATATTCCTACACAAATAAACATTAAGGTAAACCGTAGTCCGGCACCCCAATCCATGAGTGATCGATAAGTGGTTAAAATAGGCATTTGTTCTTGCCAGCTTAAGATTTCAAGTTTGGGATCAGAGATTTGTTTTTTAATTTCCCCAAGAGTTTGGACTGCTCGATGATGATCTTTTATTTTTATGACAACCTGAGATAACGCAGGGCCCGTAGCCAACATTTTTTGAGCTGCATGAAGATGAATCAAAACCACCGCTTTATCAAAATCGGGAGAACCCGAATTAAAAATACCTTTCACCTGAAAAGCAGCCGAGCCAATACTACTCTGATAATCTTGGGCCATTAAAATAATTTTATCGCCGACTTCTAACTTTAATTTTTTAGCCAGCGCTTCTCCCAGCATGAGGCCGTTTAAGTCAGTAGCCTCGAGAGCATGCCCTTTTTTTATTTTTTTAAACAAAATGTGCGTGTTTTTTTCAATAGCCGGATCAAGCCCTGTGATTAACACTCCTTCCGATCGATCGGCAATGGCAGCCATGCCTTGAGCTTTTAAACGATAAGAAACCAGAGAAATATTTTCAATTTTTTTTATTTTTTTAAGCCATGCGTCCTTGGGAATAAAACTCTGCTCAATTTGTTTTTTATTTTGATAGCCTGCCGATTGAACCACCACATCACCGAGTTCTAATGAAATGGCATTTTGAATGAAACGTTCAATCATGCCTTCAGAAATGGCATTCACCAGCATGATACTGAGCACACCAATCGCTAACGTTAAAATAATTAAAGCGCTGCGAGTCATTCGTCTAAATAAATTTCGAAAGGCAATACGCAAAAGTAACATTTAGGCTCCTTGCAAAGCTTTTAAAATCGAAATTCGGGACGCACGCCAGGCAGGATAGACACTGGAAACCAAACAATACATCAGAATAGATGAGAAAGCGGTGAATAATGTTTTGAACTTAAAGACCGTAAACATTTGAGCTTCTAAGTTATAACGTTTAAATTCTTCTTCAAAACCGTGAAGGGTAATAGGGAAAGCTGCAAAATAAAACATAAGCAGTGTGCCCAAAACCATGCCAACGGCAAGACCAGTAAGCGAAAGCATGAGTGTTTCTAAAAAATACTGCATCGCCACTTTTTGAGGATCTGTGCCGATCGCCTTTAACACTCCAATTTCACGGGTGCGTTCTAAAACATTCATAAGACTGGTGTTTAAGAGACCAAAAAAAATAACGATGCCAAACATAGAGGTAATTAATCTGATGCCCGATTTTTCTAATTCAATCATTTCCAAAATGCTCTTCAATTTTATTTTCCAGGTTAAAACATTCAGTGGTTTCATTGATTGATTTAAATTGACAACGGCTTTAGGCAACTGACTGTGACTTTTTAATCGAATGACAAATTTTGAAACACCGTCCTCAACTGACAATAAGTTTTGCAAACCTTTTAGATTAAAAAAAACTTGAAAGCCGTCCACCTCTTGTGCACCTGACAACAAAAAGCCGCGCACAATATATTTGGCAGCAGAGGTTTGATGATAATAATCTTGAGTTAAGACCACCAGCTCACTGCCGACTTTTAAATCTAAATTTTCAGCTAACGTTTGGCCAATTAACACGCCCTCCAAATCATCTGTAGTTAAAAAACTTCCTGTCGTGACCTTATTGGCCAAAACACTAACTGTTTTTTCTAAATCGGGGTCTATTCCGACTAAAGCAGCTCCTTGAGTCGTTTTAGGTCCGCTGATTAATCCATAGGTTTCAATACGCGGAGCATAAGCTTTAATTAAATTTTCTTTCTTTAAAATTTTTTCATCATCTGCGGTTCTAAAAATAAAATTTTCAATAACGGGGTCTTCTTCAAACAAAGGTTCTTGAATCTGGATGTCACCAACCGAAAGATCCACGGCATTGCTAATCATGCGTTCGTACATCCCATCGTGAATAGAAATTAGAAAAACAATAATCATCACGGCAATGGCGAGCAGTGCCATGTTTAAAAAACTGCGCCGGCGATGCCGCCACAAATTACGCCAGGCCAGTGAAAATAAAAGCCTCATCGGCTAAAGCGCTTCAGAGCACTTTGGGTGAATAAAT
>CAYMKA010000015.1:0-19671 GCA_964390935.1 uncultured bacterium | reverse complement strand
ATGATGGCTTTTCAGTCAGAACTGGTTGTGCCAATCACCCATCCTGTTTCACTTGCGGTTTTTGGGGAACTGGGAAAAGTAGGCAATGATTTTTCAGTGAACGATGTTTTTCACTTTACGAAAGGATTAGGCTTGCGTGTTGATTTAAATACCGTTCGAACTGCTCGCGTGCGTATCGACTGGGCTTCGAGTGCAGATGCAGGCAGTTTTTATTTCACTTTTAATCAAGCGTTTTAATTGCTTTGCGCTTCGCGTAAATAGCAACTGTTAATTTTTACCTAACGCAGGACGCGTGGATATTTGTTTTGACTTTCACGCTCTGGCTGTTAAAATTCTTTTGTCTTACTTCAAATTTTCTCGGGGGGGAAAACATGGGGGAAATATTTCAGCTTTTTCCAAAAGATATTTCGTATTTAGATAACATTATTCCAATCAGTCAGTTTATTTTTGATTTTGATTCTCAGAAAAAAGAGGGAACGAATGCTCATTCTGTTCAATCGCTCTCGACTTCTAAAATTTTATTTGTAGAGTTCGGACAAATGCTCAGTTTTGCCGGAGCAAGCGATGAAAATATTTTACCGTTTACTAAAAACTAAGGGGAGGCCTTCTGTGCAATTATTAAAAGAAAAAAAGTCGAATCAACTTATTTTAACACCGGTGGGAACGCACCATAAATCGTCGTTAAACCTATTTGATTCGATTGATCACACCAGGCTCATTCAGACCTTTTTAGATTTAGTACGTATTTCTTCTCCTTCAGGAGATGAAGAAGAGTTGCGTCACTATATTGAAAGTCGTTTGCTGCAGCTCAAGATGGACTATCATGTTGATCAAGCTGGTAATTTGATTGCCTTCAAAGAAGGGCGTTTAAGACATAATAAAACAATTTTACTCAACGCCCATATGGACACTGTTTCTGCTGGGAAAGTGATCAATCCGATCGTGGGGGATGACTTTATTACAACCGATGGCGAGTCGATTTTGGGCGCTGATGACAAGGCAGGTATTGCGGCCATTTTGGAAGCCCTTGAAATTTTATCCAGCGAAAATCAATTTCAGTTTGATCACTTAAAAGTGATTTTTACTGTTTCAGAAGAGACGGGTCTTAAAGGGGCAAAAGCTTTGTCAGAAGAAGATTTAAAAGCAGATTATGGTTTTGTGTTGGATGGAGATGGCGTTCCGGGCACGATTTATCATCGCGGTCCGACTCAAGAGGTTTTTGAAGTTAAAGTAAATGGCCGAGCAGCTCATGCGGGTCTTAATCCTGATAAAGGCATTCATGCTTTGCAGATTGCAGCAGCGGCCATTGCCGAATTAAAGCTGGGTTTAATTGATCCAGAAACTGTTTGTAATGTAGGTGAATTTCATGCGGGAAAAGGCACAAATATTATTCCTGAAACAGCAGTGGTGCGCGGTGAGGTCCGCTCTCACGATGAAGCCAAGTTAAATGCTTTAAAACAAAAAATTACCAAAGCGTTTCAAAATGCGACTCGTAATACGGGCGCGACTTTTGATATGAATTGGGATCGCATGTTTGATCGAGTTTATTTATCTAAAAATGCAGAACCCATTCAAGCCGCTGTTAGAGCAGCGGAAGCATTGTCGCTGCCAGCAAAAGTGATTTCTTCTAACGGGGGATCAGATGCTTGTATTTTTAATGCGCGCGGGATCCCCACAACAGTACTTGGTGTTGGTTTTGAAAAAGCACACTCTACTAAAGAACAAATCAAAGTTTCTAACTTAGTAAAGATGACAGCTCTTTTGGTCGAGACCATTCATCAAGCAGCTGTTTTTAGAGAGCATCTAGATTTCACAACAGAAAACGCTGCTCAAGCGGCTTAAATGAGGTCAGTCTCAGACAGTATTAAAAGCAGGAAGCAAGTTTTCGACTGTTCTATTTTTCGTGTTGATCAAGTTGAAATTGCGTTACCAGATGGCAAAAAAGTCACTCGTCACATTGTGGAGCATGCCGAAGTCGCTGTGATTGTGGCTAAACTGGGTGCGGATGAGTATCTGATGGTCGAGCAAGATCGACATTCTATTGGAAAACGTTCGCTGGAGCTTCCTGCCGGCCGTGTTGAAAAAGGCGAAGATAATTTAAAAGCAGCAGGACGTGAGTTGGCCGAGGAAACGGGCTATCAAAGCGCTTCGATTAAATATTTATTTTCGACCTATGCTTCACCTGGCTTTATGACTGAAAAATTTAATTTTTATTTGGCTGAAAATTTAAAACATGCACCTTTAAAACCCGATGACGACGAATTTATTGAAGTAAAAGTGATGAGTCAAAAACAGCTTTTAGAGGCGATCTCTCAAAACTTAATTGATGACAATAAAACCATTGCCGGTCTTTTATACTATTTTCAATATGCCAAAGAATATAATGGAAGATGAAATTAACGGGTTTTTACAGGTTTTAAAATTAGAGTCCAACTATTCTGTTAATACGACCACTGCCTACGCTAACGATTTAAAACAATTTGTTTCATTTCTTAAAAAAAATCAAATTGAAAATTTAAACTCTATTCAAACACAAACGCTGGCTGATTATGCAGGCGTACTAAATTCTTATGAAACACGCAGTGTTAGCCGTAAACTTTCGACTTTAAAATCATTTTTTAATTATCTTTATCGTGAGAAAAAAATTACTCAAAATTTATCAGAATGGATTGAACTGCCTAAAAAAGAAAAGCCGCTGCCCAAAGCCTTAACGCAAGAAGAAATGCTTGGCTTTTTAGAGAACTTACCGAAAGAAAATTTAAACGAAAAACAAAAACAAGACCTTTTGTTGGTAGAACTTTTGTATTCGAGCGGAATGCGAGTTTCTGAACTGATTTCTTTAAAATGGGGCGATTATTATGCCGATGAAAAATTATTTCGTGTGACGGGCAAGGGCAGTAAACAACGTTTTGTGACGGTCGGTGAAAAGGCCAGAAAATGGCTGGAATCTTTAAAGCCCACTCAGATGTTAGGCAGTTATGTTTTTGAAGTGAACCATAAAAAGATATCTCGCCAGCAGGTTTATTTAAGAATTAAAGCGTTAATGCAAAGTTATGCACCCCATTTAAAACTAACCCCGCATGGCTTCCGTCATAGTTTTGCCACACACTTAATTGAAAATGGGGCAGATTTACGCAGTGTGCAAGAAATGCTGGGGCATGCCAATATCGCTTCGACTGAAATTTACACCCGTATGCAAAATAGTCATCTCAAGAATGTGTATCGAAAGGCCCATCCCCGCGCCTAAGTTTTCACGTCATAATAGCTGAGTGGATATCCAAACAATTTTGATTGTGATTGCAGTGCTGGCAGTGAGTGCCTCTTTTCATGAGTTGGCCCATGGTTATATTGCTTTTCGGTTTGGGGATCGTACGGCACAGCGAGCAGGGCGTTTAACGCTCAATCCGATAAAGCATATTGATCCATTCGGAACGATTCTTTTGCCACTGATGTTGCTTATTGCTGGTGGACCGGTCATCGCAGCAGCAAAACCAGTTCCGATCAATCCGGCTTATTTTCCTAACCCTAAAAAAGACATGATTTGGGTGGCGCTGGCCGGCCCGCTCTCTAACTTTCTCTTGCTTGGTGTTGCTATTTTGATTTTTAAAATTATTCCCATCTCGTCTGAATTTGTCCAAAAAATATTTTATATCTTTATTCAAATGAATTTTTTTTTAGGAGTATTTAACTTAGTGCCGATTCCTCCCTTAGATGGTTCACGAGTGTTATCAGGTCTTCTGCCTCAAAAATATGCTTACAAAATGTGGCTGCTGGAGCCTTACGGCATGGTTTTAGTGATATTGGCTGCTTACTTGGGCGTGTTTAGTTATGTCTTTGCTTTCTTTAGACCGATTTTGCAGTTTCTAATATAATCGACCCCATAGATGAAGAAACGTATTCTCAGCGGCATTCAGCCTTCCGGCAAACTGCATTTGGGCAACTATTTTGGAGCCGTTCTTAATTGGAAATTGCTTCAAGACGAGTTTGAATCTTACTTTATGATTGCAGACCTGCATGCTTTAACGACTGTTTATGAAGATACCAGCAACGTGGCTGAATATAAAAAACAGTTGGTAATCGATTTATTGGCATCGGGAGTCGATCCTAAAAAGGCGTCACTTTTTTATCAGTCGAATGTTTCAGCCCATTCTGAATGTCATTTAATTTTTTCAATGTTTACGCCGCTCAGCTGGTTAGAACGCGTGCCCACTTACAAAGAAAAAAAAGAAGAAGTTTCGGGTAAAGATTTAAATACTTACGGATTTTTGGGTTATCCGGTTTTGCAGGCCGCTGATATTTTGTTGTATGAAGCTGATTTTGTGCCGGTCGGAAAAGATCAATTGCCGCATTTAGAACTAACTCGTGAAATTGCCAGACGTTATAACCATTTATTTGGCGGCGATTTAAAAGAGCCGATGCCTAAGCTCACAAATGCTCCACTTTTACCGGGCCTCGACGGACGTAAAATGTCTAAGTCTTATCACAACGCTGTTTTTTTAAGTGATGATCCTAAAACAGTTCAAGACAAAATAATGAAAATGATGACTGACCCTGCTCGTAAGTTGCGAACGGACCCGGGCAATGCGGATATTTGCCCCGTATTTGCTTACCATGGACTTTTAAATACACCGGGCCGCTGCGCCGAAATTAAAAAAGATTGTGCTTCTGCCAAAATTGGCTGTGTCGATTGTAAAAAAGAGATGCTGACTCATTTACAAAAACAACTTTCTCCCATCTATGAAGCTCGCCAAGTTTGGGTTAAAAAGGATGCGGAAATTGCTGATATTTTAAAAACAGGCGAAAAGGCGGCGCGTGGGGTGGCTGAAGCGACTTTGGCTAAAATTAAAAAGCAGATCAAATTATGACCGTAGAAGATAAACAATTAAATATAAGTAATGCCAATGAGTTTCAAATAAAACTGGATAACTTTTCAGGTCCTTTTGATTTGCTCCTTTCGTTAATTGATGAAAAGCAAATTGATATTTTTGATATTTTTATCGGTGAAATCACCAATAGTTTTTTACAGCATATTAAAGCAATCCCGATGGTTAATTTAGATGCAGCGGGTGAGTTTTTGTTTATGGCCTCAGCTTTGATTGAACTAAAATCACGAACGCTGTTGCCTCAAACGAGCGATGAGGCCTTGTCGCTCAGTGACGATATTGAGAATGAACGTGTTGCTATTTTGAATCGTCTCGTGGAATATAAATTATTTAAACAAGCGGCGATTGATTTAATGACCAAAGAAGAAGACCGTTCAATGATTTTTACTCGTGCGCCAATAAATGAACAAATGATTACCAGCGCTGATGAAAAAGCGCCGATTATTCTAAAAAATGTTTCACTGGGTGATCTGGTCAAAGCCATGCAAAAAGTTTATGACCGGGCCCAAGAAACTCCTAAGACGGGCGTTGTTTTTGAGGATCGTTTTACGGTGAGAGAAAAAATGGAACAAATTACCGGTTTATTAAAAGGCAAAAACAAGCGTTGTTTATTTTCTGAGCTTTTTACCGGAACTTATTACAAACTAGAAGTGATCACCACCTTTTTAGCATTACTGGAGTTAGCTCGTATGAAAATATTAGTCCTGACTCAAAACGAAGTGTACGGTGAAATTGAGTTAGTTGGGTTAGAATACGAAGAGCACATGATGGAACAACATCTGGCTCAAATGGATAGCTAAATGCAAAATATATTAAAAGAAATTGAAACTGTTTTATTTTTAGCCAAACATCCCATGACTTTGGCTGATATCCAAAAAGTGGTCGCTTACGAAGGAGACCAGATTTTGGATGCCATTAAAGAATTAAAAGAAATTTATAAAGATCGCGGCATCCAACTTTTAGAAATAGCTAACGGTTATCAACTAACCA
The DNA here is from genome assembly GCA_964390935.1 of uncultured bacterium. Classification (GTDB taxonomy): domain Bacteria; phylum Margulisbacteria; class CAYMKA01; order CAYMKA01; family CAYMKA01; genus CAYMKA01. The sequence goes on along the minus strand of CAYMKA010000015.1, from coordinate 13,798 downwards.
CCCGTAAAGAACATGCGGCAGTCGTAGAGCGCTTTGTGCATTCCCCGATGGAAGTTCGTTTAAGTCCTGCTGCTTTAGAAACTTTGGCGATTATTGCTTATCGTCAGCCGGTTTCACGTTCTGAAATTGAATCGATTCGCGGGGTAAATTCAGATGCCGTTTTAAAAAGTTTACTGGATAAAGAATTAGTGGAAGATTTGGGAAAGAGTGATCAGTTAGGGAAGCCCATGGTTTATGGGACGACCCCTAAGTTTTTAGAACACTTTGGACTGCGCAGTATTGAAGCTTTGACTCCTTTGCCAGGACTTGAATTTAAATTACCAGAACCTAAGGCCGAATTAACCAAATGAGTGACGCCGCTCCTGTAAAACCAATAGGGGCTTATTTAAAAGAAGCCCGCTTAGCTCAAAATTTGAAGCTGGATGAAATCAGTGAAAAGACTCATATTCGTCTTAAATATTTAAATGCTTTAGAAAATAGTCAGTTTGATAAATTGCCCAACCCTGTGATTGCCAGAGGGTTTATTCAGATTTTGGCTGATCTTTTAAAAATAGACCGTGAACCGCTCTTAAAAGATTTTGATGAACAATATTCTCCGTCGCGCCGTGATTTTTCGGCCCAAGTAATATCTGAGAGTCCGATGCAGACCAAACGGCCTATGATTATTTCTTCAACCGAAGAAGGTTCAAGTGTGAATGAGCGGGGAGAAAAATCTTATGAAAGTTCGTATTCTCCGAGTGCTATCCGCAAGAAAAAGTTTAGACAGTATGCCTTAATTGCAGTGGGGATCTTTTTAGTGTTTTATAGCATTCAAAAATATTTTGAAAATTCTTTTGGTAATTTTAGCGTGCAAACAGATCGTCAGCCGCGCGTGGTCACGTTAACCAGCGTCGTGACACCAGAAGCCATTGAAAATCAAAAAATGGTTAAAGGTGTTTTAATTAGCATTAAAGCCGTGGATAACACTTGGGTGCGTGTGGTGCGTGATGGAGTGCTCGTGGCCTACGGCCCCATTGAAAAAGACGAAGAACGCACTTATGAAGCCAAGCAATATATAAAACTAAAAGTCGGTTCAGGAAAAAAGATTTATGTTTTTGAAAGCGGTAAGCCCAGAGGTTATTTTTCAGAAGAAGAAAATGCAGCAGAAAAAACTTATTTGCCGCCTGAAGATTTAGTGGCCGGAACCGGTGTGAGTAAAAGTGTTGATACCAAAGTCGTAAATACCAGCGGCGAACTGCCCCCTATTTTTTAGTGCGAGGAATAAGACTTACTCCCACGGGACTAACCCTGTGTAAAGAAGACGGTTCTGATTTGTCGGTTTTTGTGCCGTATGTGCTTCCTGATGAAATCTTTGATGCACGCATTACGCAGACGCAAAAAAACTTTGCTAAAGCCGTTGTTACAAAATTAATTAAGCCCAGCGCGTTGCGCCAAAAACCACACTGTAAACATTTTGGAGTCTGTGGCGGCTGTGATTTACAGCATTTAAAAGACGAGGAGCAATTAAATTTTAAAAAAGAAATCCTATTAACCCAATTGCAAAAAATGGGCGGTTTTGATTTAACGAACTTACCAGAAATTATTCTAAGACCGACTCATGAAAAATATTACAGACGACGCGTCCAAGTGCCGGTGGTTAAAAATAATGACCAAATAGAACTTGGTTTTTTTAGAGCGGAGTCCCATCAGGTCGAGCCTCTGCAAGAATGTTTTATTCAAAATAAATCTTTAACAGAAATTATTTTAATTTTGGCTAAAAAACTGAACGAATTTCAAAAGCAAAAACCGGGCTTTAATTTAATTTATGATGAAAAAAAACATCAAGGGGAGCTGCGCCATATTATTTTAAAAACGAATAGGGCAGGCGATGAAGTGCTCTTAGGCTTTGTGACTCAAACTTCTCAAAACGGCTGGATGAAAGTCTTTTGGGAAGAAATCAAAGAACTTCTAAAACCTTACAACGTGATTGGTTTTTTACAGAATGTTCAGTCTAAAAGAGGCAATACGATTCTTTCGGAACATTGGAATTTAATTCAAGGAACAGCGGAATTTAAGGAATCGGACTTTGATTTAAATTTATATGACACTTTGGCTTCGTTTACTCAGGTTAATTTAGAAGGTGAAAAAATAATCCATGCAACATTAAAAGAATGGTTAGAAGGTTTAAAAAGTAAACATTTGCTGGATGTGTATGGCGGACGGGGAGATTTTTCATTTTTATTAAGAGAATCTTTTAAAAATAAAATTATCGTTGAAGAAAACCATATCAGTGTGGCTTTGGGCCAAAAAGTGGTTAAAGAAAATGGTTTAAAAGATTTTGAATATATTTGTGACAAGGCAGAGAAGATTATTAAAGAAAAAGCTCAGGTGATCGGTGATTTTGTGGCCATTGTGGATCCTCCACGCAAAGGACTGATGTCAGAGGTAATTACCGCGTTAAACGATAATCCGGCTGTAAAACTGGCTTATGTTTCATGTGATCCAGTCACATTGGCTAGAGATTTAAAACTATTATGTGAAAAGACTTATGAAATAGAGCATATTTTACTTATTGATATGTTTCCTCAAACCCACCATATGGAAACGATGGTATTGCTAAAAGGAAAAAACTGAGAATTTTTAGTTAAAATTTCGATATCCTTCCTATGAAGTTTCTTGGTTCAAAATTTATCACTTTTGAGAAAACACATTTTCCTACACTTTTTTTAGAGCGAACAATGACTCCGCAATTAATTGCCTTTGAATTAAAACAAAAACCTTATGTGCTTTCTTTTCAGCCTATTCAAAAATCTGATCCCGCATTTTATTTAGATGTTTACGAAAGAATAGAGAGGGGGCAATGTGCCGGGCACTTTTATGGACAGATTAACGACAAGACTCTTCATTTGGGAAGTAAGGAGATAGTGCCTAAAAACGAAGTTTTAAATCAATTTGCAAGAAATCAAAAAATACAAATCAACCAATTCAAACGAGATAACTATTACACTTTTGCTTTAGAGACAAAAGAAAATGGCAAAGGCTTAGGAACTCTGCTCTTTTATTTAGGCTATCAGATTGCAAAAGAATTGTATGGCTGTAAGTGGATCAATGCCAATGTGGTTAGTGATTATCGTGGTTTTTATGTCAAACTTTTTATAGAACTAGGCATTGAATCAATCTACCATCCAGACAGCCGAGTTCTTTTAGGTAAGTGGTAAGTGGATTTCAGCAAATGAATCGATTGAATCTTAAATATTTTTCTTTTGAAAAAGAAAACTTTCCCAGGTTAACATTACAGAACTCTAAAACGAACCAATTGATTTTTTTTGAATTTCCTGAACCCTATGTCCTGTCTTTTCAGCCGATTGAAAACTGTTATCGCCAGTATAAAGATTCGATTTACCAAAAAGCTTTTTTTATAGATGTTTATGAATGTATACCAAATGGACGTTGTGCGGGATATCTTTTTAGTCATGTTTCTGACAAAGAAATGTTTTTGAGTCATAAAGATCGAGTACCTTACAATAATTTATTGAGTCATTATGCTATAGAACGTCAGATCGTTATCGATCAAGTCAAAAGATACCATGATGATGCCCCAGATAATGTCTTTGGTTTTCAAACTTTTCGTCAAAAACAAGGTTTAGGTTCGCTACTGTTTGGGGTGTCATTGCGTTTGGCTCATGAATTTTACGGTTCTCGCCGAATCGTCATCGATGTGACCAGTGAATCTGTTTCGTTTTATAAAAAACGATTTGACGAAAACCAAATCAAATTGAGGCCCAGTCACGATGTGAGAATTCTCATTGGAGAATGGTAGCAAAGGTTTAATTTAAATCTTTTTCATGTAAACTTTCTGATCTTTATAAAAAGGAGTAAAAAATGAGAAAAAGTGAATCTTTAGAAGGTGTTGAACTATTTGTTTATTATGTAGCTTGTGTTTTCACTTTTGGAACTGTTTGGCTTACTAAGATCATTATTAAGAAAGCCATTAACGAATCTAGATTAAAATAACTGGTAGCGGCGGTGGGAGTTGAACCTACGACACGCGGATTATGATTCCGCTGCTCTAACCAACTGAGCTACGCCGCCCCATTTGGAAGTAAATTGAGCTGCCCATAATACCTAATATCTATTGGTACTGAGAAGCCCTTTATGAGTTGCGGGAGTCAGTTTAAGATCTAGTTAATGATTTTAGGAATTTTGCCTCAGCTTTTCCTGATCCTGTTTACCATGATTTATTGCTATCAAAAATGGAACCGCGTCATTGCTGTTTATTTCGTGTTTGGCTACTTAAGTTTTATCTACTTACTTCCTACGATTAACTTAATCGATTCTTTAAGAACTTTGGTGGTCGTGACCGTTTTACTTATCTGGGATAAACGTTTTAAAAAAACTCTGACTAAGAAAAACATTATCTTTTTAACGTTAGGACTTATTTTGTTAAGTTTTGGACTGACTTATATAAAAGGGGACTGGAAACCTATTTATCAATTGCCCGTCGATCATTTGGTGCTTCAGCTTTTAATTAGCTTTCCGTTTGTTATTTCTGTTTTTCCTGTTTTGTTTGAAATTTTTAAAGGCCGAATGGATAAAGAACATCAAATTTTTATGATTTTAAGCGTTGTTTCGGTCATTTTATTTATCTTAACTCCACTTGAAAAAAGTATTTGGCTTATCTCTGCCTGGGTTTATGCCGTTTTTGGGGCCAAAATGATTTTTGAATATCGCCAAAACCGCTACCGTTTGGAACCCTATTTTAAAAGCATGATTTATTTGCCTTGGATTATTGCGCTGATGGGGGCAGGCATGACTTGGTATTTTAAATCTTTAAACTTATTTAACTATTTGGGAGTCTGTTTAATTTTATATTTACCGCTTATTTATGTTTACTCTAAATGGAAAAATAAAAAACATGTTTTGCATTTGTGGCTGGTCTTAGGAGTCGTTTTGGCGGTTATCAAATTAAATATTGTTCAAGCGCTTCTTCATTTGTGAAATTTCGCTTAGATGATTTAGTTTTTAAGCGGGGTTTGGCTCAGTCCAAAACCCAGGCTCAGGCCCTTATTTTAGCTGGAAAAATTTTAATTGATGGCCGTCCGGCCGATAAAGCGGGTGATCAATATTCTGAAGATGTTCAAATTCAAAAAGTAGAAGAATTACATCCTTATGTCAGTCGGGGCGGAGTAAAACTAACAGGGGCGATTGAGGCCAGTGGTTTAAATGTTTCCGGAAAAATTATTTTAGATATCGGTTCTTCGACAGGAGGTTTTATGGACGCCTTGCTCCAAAAAGGAGCGGCTTTTGTCTACGGAGCAGATGTAGGATACGGTCAATTAGCCTGGAAAATGCAAACTGATGCGCGTGTTTATAATGTAGAGCGTTTTAACGCTCGAAACCTCACTTCTGAAATATTTTCAGAATGGCAATTAAAAACCAAACAACCTAAGCCTGAAATCGTGGTGATGGATGTCTCTTTTATTTCAATTTTAAAAATTATTCCGGCTCTGATGAATACTTTAGAGCATTTTACCTTGCTCTCTTTAGTGAAACCCCAATTTGAAGCCGGTCGTGATCAAGTTGAAAAAGGCGGACTCGTCAAAGATCCTCTCGTGCATCAAGAAATTAAAAATAGAATAGAGCAGTTTTTAAATGAAAATCAATTCAAAGAGATAAAGTGGTTTAATTCAATATTGCCAGGCGGCGACGGCAACCAAGAATATTTTGTATACGCGGTGCGCTAGAATAGCTTTATGAAGCACTTCACCGTTGTTTATAACGAAAAAAACCCCAGAGTGGCTCAAATTGCTTTGAAAATTATTAAAGAACTGAAGTCTCATCATTTTTCTTTTAAAGTGAATGACTTTAAAGATTCTGATTTTGTGGTGGTATTAGGGGGCGATGGCACTGTTTTAAAAGCAGTCTCGATGATGGCTAAAAAGAAAAATAAACTACTGCCCATTTTATCGGTTAGTTTGGGCCGTCTGGGTTTTTTAGCTGAAATTCATCCTCAACAGCTCATCCCTACTTTGAATCATATAATCCAGAGTAAAAAATATATTTTAGATAAGCGCGCTTTATTGGATGTGTATTTACATGACAATAAACAAGTTTTGCTGGGGCAGGTTTTAAATGATGTTGTTTTGGCTAAATTAAATTTATTGCGTGTCCTCGATATCGATATTCAAATCGACAGGCATCATCTTTTATATCGTGCGGATGGCATTATTCTCTCCACCCCTACTGGATCGACTGCTTATAACCTGTCTGCCGGAGGCCCCATTATTGATTCTCATAAAAATAACTTTTTGCTGACGCCTATTTGTCCGCATCTTTTAAAATGGAAAACGAAGGTTTTAAATCCTAAACAAGTTGTACGCGCGAGTGCCAAGCCCAGCTTTGGTCAAAAGGTGGCCGTCGTTTTAGATGGTCAAAAACAGATCGAATTAAAAAATAACCAATCGATAGTCGTTAAACTTTCTAAAAATGAACTTTCATTTATTCGTTTGAAGCCGTTTTCTCAGACCGCTACAATCAAGCGCAAATTTCATGCTTGAGTCATTAAAAATTGAAAATTTTGCCCTGATCGACAGCCTGACGCTTAAGTTTGCGACCGGCTTTAATGTCATTACCGGTGAAACGGGTGCTGGAAAATCGATTCTAATTGATGCCATTAATGTGGTGTTGGGTGAACGGGCTTCTTCAGATTTAATTCAAACTGGTAAAAATAAAGCGCGTATTGAGGCAAAATTCTGGTTAGCGGCTGATCATCCTGTAATGATCAGCGTGAAAGAGCAGGGCTTGCCTCAAAGTGATTTTCTTTCTTTTGCTAGAGAAATTTCGCCTGGCCGAAGTCAAGCCTATGTTAATGGCAAAGCGGTTTCCCAAAGTTTACTTAAAAGTTTAAGTGCTCATTTAATTGATATTCATGGACAGCACAGTCATCAGGCGCTTTTTTATCCCGAAAACCATTTAGAAATTTTGGATTCTTTTGGAGACTTTGCTTTTAAACAATTAAAAGATATGACTCGTTTAGAAATTAGAACTTATAAAAAAATTGCTCAGCAAATTGAGTTTTTAACCAAATCGGCCAAAGACCGTGAGGCGGAGCTGGATTATTTAAATCATCAAATTAATGAAATTGAAAGTTTAAGTCTACAAACCGAAGAAGATATTAAGCTCTTGCAAGAGTCTGGCCGCTTAAAAAATATGCAAAAAATCAGTGATGTTTTTAAAGACTATCAGCCTTTGAGCCAGAATCTTTCTGATCAGTTACATAAAATGTCGGCATTAATTCAAAAATTAAATAAGCTAGATGAGACGACTTTGCCTGCAGGTGACACCAGTGAACAAATGATTATTGCCTTTGATGAATTGCAGCATCAGGTAAATGGTTTTCGAGCAGAACTTGATTTATCACCTAAACAAATCGAAGCGCTGGATGATCGTTTAGATCAAATCAGGACGCTGGTTCGTAAGCACTTTCATGCCACCTTATCGACTGAAAAATCGTATGTAACGGATTTACTTGAAAAACTCAGCGAAATGAAAAAGCTGGCGAGTAATTTAGATAATGCGGAAGGAAATTTGGATCAGTTAAGAAAAGAATTAATGGATCAAGAAAAGCATGTTGTCCAAAAAGTTCAGGCCCTGAGTGAAGCGCGTACGGTTTTAGCCAGTCAGGTCCAATCGCAAGTAGAAGTCATTTTAAAAACATTAGGAATGCCTCATGGAAAGTTTGTGGTGCAAATTAGACCCAATCTTTCTCGCAGCGAAAATGCATTTAATTTTAATAATATGAAAGTGGAGTTATTTGATACAGGCATTGATCAAGTAGAACTTCTGATTTCGCCTAACTTAGGGGAGCCCCCAAGACCCTTGGCTCAAATTGCCTCAGGGGGCGAAATTTCACGGGTGATGCTGGCCCTTAAGAGTATTTTTGTGTCTGATCCTATTCAAACTGTGATTTTTGACGAAATTGATACCGGAATTGGCGGCGAAACCGCGATTGCGGTGGGTAAGCAAATTAAATCACTGGCCCATAATAAACAAGTTTTTTGTATTACCCACCTGGCTCAAATTGCTTCGCAAGCAGATCATCACTATAAAGTAGAAAAGCTAGTTCAAGATAATCGTACTGTGGTGACAGCCCTTTTGTTGCAATCAGAAAAATCTCTTTTAGAAGAGGTCTCCAGAATGCTTTCAGGAACTAAAACCAAAGAATCGATTAAGCATGCCCAAGAGCTTTTGAGTAGATAGTTATGCTCAATCCCTTCGACGCTTCGCGTCACTCAGGGAAGGTATTAATTTAACCTTTTAAAAAATTAATTAAAACTTTTTGTCCTTTAGCAATTGCTCCAGTATTTCCCAACTTTTTAGAAACAACAGCTAAATTCTTTTGAACATTCTGATATGTTTTTTTATCGTTAATTAATTTTTCAATTTGATTTTGGATATTAGAAACCGTTGCCTGGTTTTGTAAAAATTCTGGTGTAATCATTTTTCCAGCCATTAAATTAGGCCAGGCGATAAATTTGGGAGCGCGATTTCCTAAAATGAGTTTTGCTAAAAAGTAGGAGAGTGCACCAAACTTATATGCAGCAATAAAAGGTTTTTTTAATATCGCTAGTTCTAAAGTAATGGTTCCGCTGGCTGTTAAAACCATTTTTGATTTACTCATCCATTCATATTGGTTGTCTGTAAAGATTTGGGCTTTAGTTTTGAAAATTTTTAGTTGGTTTTGAATATAATTTTTAAACCTTGGATGGCTACAAGAGACCGCAATGAGAAGATCTTTACTAAATGGTTTTACTGATTTTAAAAATAAGGGCAATAATTTTGTGACTTCCTGGCGACGCGAGCCAGGAAAAAGGGTAATGAAGTTTTGGCTTTTTTTCTGAGAAGACTTCACTAAATCTAATAGAGGGTGTCCAATAAAGTGAGCGTTTGCGCCCAGTTTTTTATAAAACTCGGTCGCCTTAGGGTAAATATCAATCATCAAATCACACAGGCTTACAATTTTTTGGCCAGCCTCTTTTTTGCCCCATTGCCACTCTTGAGGTGAAATAAAATAAATGACCGGAATTCGTAACTCCTGAGCATATTGAATCAAAGGCAAATGAAAACCTTGGCCATCTGTCACAAGCAGGCCCTCGGCATTTGATTCTTTGAGTGCTTTTTTAATAAGACTTAATCTTTTTAAAAAGTAAGGCAGTTTTAAAAGCGGTTCGAGAAAACCAATCGTTGATTCGGAAGTCATGTCATCAATGGTTTGCATGCCTAGCTTTTTTAATTTTTTTCCAGCCAATCCCACTAAATCAAATTTTTTAAAATAGGGATGATCTAATAATGCGGCGGTATACAAATCGGCACTGGCTTCGATACAACTAATAAATAAAACCGGTTTTTGTTTGCTAATCATTTAAAATCCCACTGAGAATAAGATACTAGCGCGAAGACTGTTAAATTCGATACGGGGCTTTACACTGCCTGCGTTCCATTGGGCAAAATAGATCGCGTTAAATAAATTATTGAATTTTAAATCATACAGATAGGTTGCGCCCATTGATTCCAAAAACCAAAATGGAAAATAAAACGTGTAAGTGATGTTGTCAGAGAGGGCATATTTTTGATCAAATCTGAAAACGGAATGACCGTTTTCAAAAAAGTAATGAGTGTACTTGGCTGTATTATTTACAAACAAAATTTTTTGACTGGCGGTTAAATAACCATAACCTCGTTCCCAGACCCCATCTAACTGAAAATAGTTTGAGTTGGTATACCCCAAGCCATAACCTTGTTTATTGAAGAAAGGTCTAGGTTCTTCGTAATACAAATCAGCCGAATTCTTAAAGCGAGTGCTGCTTCTCCATTGGGTATTTACAGTGGGAATGAGATATTCATCAATGGCTGCCAACGATGTTTGATAACTTAAATAAAAAGGACTTTTGCCAATTTGTCCGCCAAAATTAAAGGCGGCTTCGGGTTTACGGTTAATGACTTCGTCGTTGATCAGCTCGCGATAACTGTAATCTAAAGTGAAATAGGGCGCCTGAATTTTGGAAAGCTCAGCAGCATATTGATAACGATCAAAAAAATTTTTGCTGTCGTTAGGGGGCAACGTCAAAAAATCGTGGCGCATGCCTAAATAATATTGAAATTCATCTTTTTGCCAATGAGTGCCGCTGGCTTTAAATTGAGTGTGATCGCTAAACCTAAAAAAATGATCAGCCCCTAGGCCAAGGCCCCTAATGTCACTGACCGACACATTTAATGCTCCATAGTTTTGAGGATTTAAAAAATAATGGATCGAATGAGATAAGTAAGGTCCTCTAATACGATCTGCTCCCAGCATCGGGTATGGCACCGTCGTTAAAAAATAGTTACGACGCTGGTCATAGATAAGAGTGGGAAAATAAAAAAGAGTGTAATCTTCAAAATAAAGGGCTGTGTCTTTGGCCACGGTCACACCGGGATACACTTCTGCTTTTTTAACAACCGCACCAGCCTTTGGAACTTCAGTGCCGATTTTAAATTCTTTGGCTTCCAAATGATCTTTAAAATATTCTAGTTTTTTTAATTTACTTTCTAATACTAAAAATTTAAGGGTGACATCTTCTGCCAAATAATAATCTTGATTGAGATCATACTCTAGATCGTCGCCGGTTAGAGTCATGAGGCCTGCTTTGAGTTCAAAACCTTTTCTCAGGCTTAATTTATTTAAGTTTTGGTTAAAATAAATTTGTCGGCTTTTTAGAGACATGTTTTGAAAGTTAGCGGAGACATTGCGACCTGAGATCCAAGTTTCGCCGTAATTTAAAACTGGGGCCTGAATAATGAGATATTCGTCATTAATTTTTTTGCGGTAGGTTTGAGCATGAACTGCTGTGATTAGAAAAACAAAACACAGGCCGGCAAGATAAAAGCGGAGGAGCTTATTTCGCAGTGGCGGTAACAGCTTTAGCCAAAACATCGGCAATGAGTTCAGGGTTATCGACCACTAAAATTCCAGCAGATTTAAGAGCAGCTTGTTTTTCTTTGGCTGTGCCTTTGCCGGAAGAGATAATGGCGCCTGCATGACCCATGCGTTTACCTTCAGGAGCAGCCGCACCGGCAATAAAACTAGCGACAGGTTTTGTAACATGTTTTTTAATATATTCAGCAGCAGCTTCTTCTGCATCTCCGCCAATTTCACCAATTAACGCAATGGCCTTGGTCTGAGGGTCTTCTTGGAAAAGTTTTAATAAATCAATATAACCTGTTCCGACGATTGGGTCGCCGCCAATTCCAACACAAGTACTTTCGCCTAAACCATTTTTGGTTAAAGCATTTACGACTTCATAGGTTAGTGTTCCGGAACGAGAAATAACGCCCACCGACCCTTCTTTATGAATTTTAGCTGGCATAATCCCGATTTTGCATTTGCCTGGAGAAATAATGCCGGGGCAGTTGGGACCAATTAAACGACTCTTCGAACCCTTTAAGGCCTGCCAAACTTTTAACATATCTAAAGTAGGGATGCCTTCAGTGATGGCAACAATTAATTCAATTTCAGCTTCAATGGCTTCCATAATGGCAGATAGAGCAAACTTGGCAGGAACATAAATCACGGTTGCATTCGCGCCAGTTGCCTTGCGAGCTTCAGCAACAGAATTAAAAACAGGTTTATTTAAAGCAGTCGTTCCTCCTTTGCCGGGAGTTACGCCACCCACCACATTGGTACCATAATCAATCATTTGCGCCGCATGAAAGCCCCCGTCACGACCTGTGATCCCCTGAACAATTAATTTTGTACTTTTATCTACTAATATCGCCATAATTTTCCTCTATTTAGTTAATTCAATAATTTTTTTCACTGCAGCACTCATTGAGGTCTGAGGGTGAAGATCTACAGGAGATTTTTTTAAAATTTCGACAGCCAACTCTTCATTCGTGCCGGTTAATCTCACCACAATCGGATGTGTTATTTTCATTTGAGAGAGAGCCGTCATCAGTCCGTTGGCAATATCATCACAGCGGGTGATGCCGCCGAAAATATTAATTAAAATGCCGTTCACTTTTTTATTGGAAGTAATAATTGATAAGGCATCAATGACTTTTTGAGGATTAGAACTCCCCCCCACATCTAAAAAGTTAGCCGGGTCACCGCCATAAAGTTTAATAATATCTAAAGTGGCCATGGCAAGACCTGCACCATTCACCATGCAGCCAATATTGCCGTCCAGTTTTACAAACGATAAGTTTTTATCTTTAGCAATGAGCTCATCTTTATCTTCTTCTTCAGGATCAAGCATCGCTGCGACATCGGCATGACGATAGATTGCGTTGTCATCAAAGTTGATTTTGCCATCGATCGCGAGCAGTTTATTGTTTTCATCAATAATAAGAGGATTGATTTCGGCAATCGAACAATCTTTTTCAACAAATAATTTATAAAGTTTAGTAAGCATGTCCACGGCTTCTTTAAAGTGAGCAGGTTCAAAAACTCGGCCTAACACATTTCTGATTTCATCTAAATTAAGTTCATCGGTGAGAGGGAGAGGGAGTTTGTGAATGAGTTCAGGGGTTTTGGCGGCGACTTCTTCAATTTCAACACCGCCGGCACTAGAGAGCATCAGCATAATCGATTTGGTGCTGCGATCTAAAATCATCCCCAGGTAATACTCTTTTTTAATTTCCGCAGCACGTACCACTAAAACTTTTCGAACAATCGAGCCTTTTAAATTCATTCCTAAAATAGCCTTAGTTTTTTCAATTAAATCTTTTTCGTTAGTGACAAATTTGACGCCGCCGGCTTTGCCACGGCCACCGACATGGACTTGAGCTTTCACCACAACGGGGTAACCTAATTTTTTGGCTGCAGTGACAGCTTCTTCTAGTGTGTGAGCTAAAATTCCTTCGTTAGTGGGGATGTTATATTGTTTAAATAGTTCCCTGGCTTGGTATTCGTGAATCTTCATGAAGACCAGATTGTAGAGAGAGAATTTGGATGGGTCAACGAAGGGGTTTAACTTTTAAATCATCTTTGTTGCCGGGGATACGTTCGGCCCAAAGGTTATATTGAGAAAGTTTGTAGTTTAATAGTCGAATAATATTAGGAAATCCACCAACATCAATCTTTTTGCTTTGAAAGGTGTAAACATTTTTAAAAAAGTTTTTTACGATGCCGCCTTCTTGAGTGAGGCTTTGTTCCACTATTAAATCGTTAAGCTGATTAATCAATAAATCGATAAGTAATTGTTCTCTTTTTTCGCCTAAAGGATCTTCTTTTTTGCTAAAGCTAATTTCTTCATATTGAGCTTTTAAGCTTTCGATGCTCTGCACAGCAAAAAAGATATTTTTTAAATTAAATGCCATGAGGATTTAATAAATCTCAATAGAATCGCGATTAATTTTTCTAACTCTTAGGGAAATTTGGCGCCGCTGAAATTCGTCATTTATTAAATTGAGATAGTAATTAGAATGCTGAAGGACTCGATTGCCGAAGTAAATCTCAAGTTGTTTTAAAAATGAAGGAATTTTGACATGAGGCGCTAAATCGGATCCATTTTGTTTTAAGCTGTCGATAAATTTAGCAAACAAAAATTCTCTGGATATTTTTAATAAATCATCGCTGGTATGAGTTTTCTTAAGGCCCATAATGCCTGCCTCGGTGACTGCTAACTCTTTGGCTAATTGTTCGACTGGTAGAGTCCCAATGCTGCTTATTTTTTTTAAAAAGAACATATCTTTAAATTATCGATGCAAAACAAAAAAAGATGCAATTATTTATTGATTTTGAAGCAGGGCTATGCCGTATTCGTTATTCATCTTAGCGATA
>CAYMKA010000014.1:0-20067 GCA_964390935.1 uncultured bacterium | reverse complement strand
TTATATTTCTTCACGAGCTGGTCAAATAATTTTTGGCCTTCCTCCGTTAATCGATAATTTTCATCATAAAAAACTTTACTGCTATCTTTTTGGCGAACCGTTTCGAATTCATATAAAACTCGCATTAAATTTTTTAAATTGCGATACTCCCGGCCTTTGCGAAAATCTTTCACAATGCGGTTACTGCCAAAAATATCTTTAGGATCTACTCCCGGTCCTGTAATAATGGTATTAATTTTGGCTTCTAAAATAAGAGGGGCGTCGACTTCGTCGAAACGAACAATGCCAGGAACAATCTTACGAATATCGACTTCGTTACTGCCCACATCAATAATGTGCTGACGAGCTGCCGCAATCACGATATCTTTTGAATAAGCAGCCTCTTTGGCTTGCTGACTCATCGGTTGTTTTGTCAGAGGATCGCTTTCTTGAATAACCCCAATACTAAAACCTGCATCTTTAATAATTCCTAAATATTCGTTGCGATTTACAAACTGGCGCACTAAATCGTCATTAGAAGTTAAATAATAAGCTTTTTGTCCAAAGGGTAAATGAGTTTTGCCCGCCGCTTGATAAGCTTTAATTTGAATAGTGGTTTCAAGTAAATCAAGAGTCGCAATTAATGTTTTTCCCTGGCCTGTGCCAATTTGTAAAACCATATTTTTATCAGGCTGTGAAAAAGCCTGTAGCGCAATCAATTGTTCTTGATACATTTGTGCCGCCGCTTTAGGACCTTTTTCTAAACCTGTCATAAAATAAACTTTAGACATTTCCATTGCCCTAAAATCATTTAAAGCTTCTATAAATTCAGTTGAAGCAGGATCTATTTTTTTACCATTTTGATTTTTAGCTTGGGATAAGTTTTTAACATCATTTTCGAAATCTTTTTGAAAACGCTTTTGAGTCGCAGGGTTTTGAAAATAGTCTGAATATTTTTCTGAAATCAGCTGATTAAAATGGCGGTGAATATCAGCAGCTTTTTCTCTCAAGCGTGAGACCTCTGTCTCAGAGTCTTTGAGTAACTTTCTTTCAACAGAACTGTCTTCCATTCTTTTTTTATAATCACGGCCCTCATCGGTAACTGATGTCATCGATCTGAGAACCATTTTTGTTTTTAGTTGTTTACTGATCGCAGATAAATAGTTTTGATTTTTTAAATCAGTGACACTAATATTAATTTCCAGTTGGTGTTTAGTGGCCTGCAAAGGATCCATAAAAACCTGCAAACTTGTTTTATGACTCTCAACCAAATTAATTTTGGTCAAAGGCACAAAAACATTTTTACCCTCTACATTTAAATGAAAACCCTTTATTCCGTCTTTGTGTTCTAAACTACGATTTAGTTCAGGCACCGCGGCCAGCAATTGTTGATCGCCTTCTATTGTTCCATCCGCAGCGGAAACATATTCATTTTTTTCTAAATTCAATGAACCTAAATGATCTCCTTTCAAATACAATAAAGATTTGTCTGTTTTGGTTTGAGCATATTTCGTTTGAGCAATTTTTAATTCTTCAGGAGTTAAAGTGCGTCCAGTCACTCTTTCAAAACGAGTTTTAAGAAGATACAAATCCCTCAAACCTTGCGGGATAAATTTAGTTTTAATTTTTTCAATTCCTCGCTCTGCTTTTAAACCAGACCAGTGCGCGGCAGAATAAACTAAAGAAAGACCCTCATTGAAATATTCAAATTTTTGATCGGTCCAATTAAAAGCTCGGCGGGCTTTATTTAAAAATTTACTCAAATAGTTAGTCGAGCCCTTCAGTCCCGTCTGATTAACAGCATAATATTTAAACCAATTAGTTAATTCTTTAAACTCAAGTTGCTCTGGTTTTTTATCTACGCCTTGATAAGTTTCTTTCCATTCTTTACTTTTAAAAGCAGACCAAGGTTCAACGAGTACTGGATAAGCGTAGTGAGCTGCTTTTTTAAGTGTGCCACGTGCACCTGCCAGCATTTTTTGTTCACCCGCAGATAATTTTTCGGCTCCTGCTCTCACTAAACCTTTAGAAGCCATGGTATTAATTAAGTCAGCCATTAACTGCATAACTTTGCCACGTTCTTTAGGAGTAGTGGTTTTAGATAATAATTTTTGAATAATTTGTTTGGTGCCAGGAATTTTTGTTCCTAAAATTTTTAATATTTGATGATCAAGTGTGGCAAAACGGCCCCAGGTCGAATTCCAACCGCCACGTGCAGCCAGATAGTTGGTGGCGTGCCACAGTGCCAAGGCTGTTACATAGTCTTCATCTTCAATGGCTTTTAAAACATTGTCATACCACATCGGTGCCCAATTTCGATAAGCCCACATGCCAATCATCAAATCAGATAACGAACGCAAAACTTGCGTTGCATTAGCATTTCCTAAGGCAACATGTCTTACATCACTCACTAATTTGATGGGCAATCCAACTCGAAAATAAATCGGCATCATCACTCGTAAGTTAAATGCCTGCATCAAATAGGCTTTGGCTTCTGCAGCGGGGATATCCAAACTTTTCCCAATAAGCTGCAAACCACCTTGATCCAACATTTTCTCAAAAGCATTTTGCATTTGCTCTAAAGAAACGGGAGTAAAATATTTGCGGCCCGGCCCTTTTAAATAATTTCCCATTTGATCTAGAGCCGCTGAAATTAAACCCTCTGGTTGTTCAGTTAAACCTGCTTTTTGTGCTGTCTGCAGTCTATAAGTCGTTTCGTGTCTATTGACGTCGTCTAAAATTCTAGTGAAAAGTGATCGGACAGATCGAGTATTTTCAATTACATCAAATGTTTTAGCATTAGAATGATTGAGCAGTGTACGCAATTCATCTTGGTAAATCTTTTTTTGCTCTCCAGGGACGCCTTGTTGTATTTCTAAAAATTCTATTAAAGCAATCACGTGATAGCCTCTTAGCCTTTTAACAGAGGACTTCTCCCCTAATTCTTGTTCATTAAAAAAACGGTTAGTGGCTTTAATTTGTTCGAAATCGAGTTGATGGTTTTTGAATCTTTCGGCGATGTAGGGTTTTTCTAGCTCGGCATCTGCCAAACTTTTAATGGCTTCATAAGATCCACTCAAAGTTGCGCCGCCAGTAGCCTGCATTTTAAGTAATTGATAAAGGGACTCTAGTTGAGCTTGTTGGTTAACTTCTTTGTCATCTGCGCCATGATGCCAGGTCAACGCTTGAGAAAAAGCATACAGAATTTTTTTTAGAGTAAAGATTTCTTCGCTTGTGAATTTTTTAAGCAAAGCCCCTTCCATCTTTTCAAAAGACACAATGCCCTGATTATTTTCTTTAGCCGCTTCTAGGTATTTTTGAAATACGGCATGATAATGAGAATCTTTATTGAGCGAATGCTCTGATTGCATTGAAGCTTTTAAAATTTCATAAACTTCTTTATGACCATAATGCTGCTTAGTGATGGGGTCATAGAAATCCATGTGCACCAAGCCATCAGGAATATGATTAAAAATATCTTTCCAGTCTCTGCCAACAACAAACTTATTGAGAAACCAAGTGTAAAAATTAGCGCTTAAAAATTCGGGTTTTAATAATTGGTCATATTTTTTATTAAATTCAGCAAAATCACCTTTACGATAATATTCAGCCAATGCTTGATACGCTGGTGTTTTTTTATCTTGATGATATAAGCGAAAATACTTGGTAAGACTCTTTGGATCAAAACGAGGAATTTGATCATAAGGATTTCCGTTATTTCCAAAATAAAAAAAGTTATTACCGCGATTAGCACCGCCAATATAAGAATTTAGTTTGACATAAATTAAATTCCGAGCGGGATCATTACTTTTTTGAAAATTTTGTTGAATAAATTTCCAGTCAAAAAATTCGGTCTCAGAATGATTTTCTTCTAACCAAGTCACTGTCTTATCAAATTGATCTACAGAGATTTGTTTAGTCTCTTTTAAAGATTCTAATAAAATCATTAATTCTGCTTTATTAAAATAATTAACGATTACTCCATTTGCTGTAGCATGAATGGCCTTGTTAATAACCTCATCTGACGCAGCCACTTTAGAGTTATAAATTTTTGCTAGAGAATCTCCTGTACTGGCGGCATTAAAAAGTACTTGCTTTAAATAAGCGACGGACTGATGTTTTCTAGCATCAAAGGGTTCGGTATAAATCGCAACATCAGTGACATTACCACCAGCATGTTGGCGGTAGGCATCGTTGATCAAGGTAATGAGTTTTGTGTCTGCGCCAAATCGCCAAACTTCATTTTGGGATGACAAAAATTGTTCTTTATTTTGATTTAAATATTCCAATAATTTAGCAACAGCCGGTTCTTTAGCCGCCATTTGTTGTAGGGGTTCACGTATCTCTTTTTTATCTTGATAGTAAATATTAAGAGTCTTAAAAAAGAGAAAAGCACTTTGAGTCTGATCAAATTGCAAGTCTTCTCCCAAGTTAAACATCAAAGAATAAAATCGCGTCGCAGTTTGCACAAACTCATTTGCATTAATACTTTTAAAAACCGGTTGGCTAGTTACTTTATTTTGGGTGTTGTGAGTCGCACTAAAAACTAGAGTTTCATTTTTAGATAAATTTTTAGGTGGCAAGACACTGGTCGTTTCTTGAGTTTTAGTGACTTTGGGTTCTTCTTTTTGGACTTGAGTTGTTTGAACTTCTTGTTTTTTATAGGTTTTAAGAGCTAACAAACGATTACGGTAAACCTCAAAATTAGGATTTTGATTAGGGTTTCCTTTATTATCCTTAGCTTGCAGCTCGGCATTATTTTTATTGGCTTGATAAAAACTGGCATATTCTTCAATAAAATTTTCAACCGACTTCACTGTCTGTGGATTTATTTTAGAGGGAACCTTCTTGCAAGCAATTTCAAATTTAAAGTAAGGCATTAGAGCCTTTACCTTTTCTTTTATTGCTTCATTGGGATATTGAATTTTAGATTTATTATTTACGTAGTAGCGGTAAGCTTCTTCGTTTTTAGTCGCTTTAATCAGCTCAAAAAGTTTATTGAAATGAGTTAAGTCCTTAGGTAAATTCTTTTTCTCTGCTACCTCTCCTGCCGCCCCTGCTTCATCGGGGTCAATTTAGGGTTTGGGCCGTTTAATAGGTGCAGGAAGTGGCGTCGCCGCCCCTGCCGCATCAGGATCGATTTTTAAGTTAAATAAAAACATGGCTATCTTCTTTTTTACCCACAACAAACTCCTTTGATACCCCTAAAAAAAAAGCATCCTGGTGAACAAACGTCACCCAGAATGCCTTAAAAGTTAATCGCCATCTCTCTATTTCACTAAATCTTTTCTCGCCTCCTCATTGGCGATCTAGTGAAATAACAAATTAAAAGGAAGCTATTCTAATAAAGAAGCTAAAGCTCCCGACACATCATCTGTATCATAGACTTTCTTAATCCAATTTTTATAATTTTCATTTTCTTTACAAACTTCCGATAAACGCTCAATGACCTGATTTTTATCTTTCGCATAAAGTTTCTTCAATTTTTCTCTGGTAGCTTTCTTTTTAGCCTTATCAGACAAACTCATGTACTGATTAAAAAGGGCTTCCGCTTTGTCTGCGACATCCCGTTTTTTAGTAGTTTTCACCACGGTTCCCTTTTCATCCACCATCGGTTTAGTTGCAATCACTTTCTTGGGAACAATCTTATTTAATTCATCGATTATTTTTTGAAGATCCCCATGAGTAAGTTCATTATCTCCATAATCTTTTTGTTTTAATTTTTCTAAAGCAGCGATGGCGACCAAGGGGTCCCCATTAAAATTCCAGCCTTTTTCAGAAAAAACAAAACCCTCAATTTGCGCCACATCTTTATAAAGTTCCTTGCCAATTTTTACTTTCAAGTTATGCTGCATCACACCAAGCTGAGGTTTAAAAATCTCCAACATTTTTTTATTCTTAGGTGTTTTGTCTTGGCTTTCATAATAAGAAACGACCTTAGTCAAAAACTCAATCTCCAATTTCACAAACAAAATTCCGTCAGAATCTTTGTTAGAAGCAATTTCTCCTAAAAGGGCAATTCTTGAAGCCTGACTAGCTCCGTCCATTGTGTTTAAATTTTTAAAATCAAACTTCTCCACAACATTTTTATATTTTGCAAAATCAATTTTTTCATACTTCGCATCACCAAAACTGGCTTGATTTTTAGGATCTATTCCTGCTGCTGTTTCTAGTTCTTTTAAATCTTTATTTTCTACTTCCGTGAGATTAGGCGTTCTGGCGCTAGCTTGAGTAGCAGGAGTTTCATCTAATGCCTTTGCGACTCTGCCTTCAAATACTCTATCCACTTCGCGGTCTGCAATAACCGTATTAAAACCGCCGCCTGCAATCACCTGATTATTTTCTTTCGCTTTTAACAGATATAAGATCAAAAATTTTTCAGATAAATTTAAGGTATTACTCAAAATAATTTGGCGAGCTTTTTCTGAACCAATCGCGATCACCAGCTCATTTAAAATACGTTGTTTTCTTTGATCGAGATCGAGATTGCTTGAATCACTATAGTTTTGAGCTAATTCATTAAATTTATGATCAATGTGAGCCGCATCGACTTCAATAAAACTAGTGAAATCTTGATATTTTTTTCCATTAGTCGATAAATATTGATTATAACCGCCCACAAGTCTGGCTGCAGTCTCAAACTCTGTAAAATCTAATTCAGAATTTTCATCGGGGACTCCGTCTTTTACATTTCCAGCAATGGCATCCCAAGAACGTTCCGAAAATCTTTCTCCGGGTTTAGAGACAGTAAATAATAAATATTCCTGCCATTTAATAGTGCGGCCATCGGGCTGACCTTTGCTAAACGCCTCTACGTCTTTCATAAATTCGGCATGGGCTTGGCTGTATTTTTCGTAATCGACTTCTCCGACTAATTTTTGAATGGCCACATATACTTCCGAGTTTTTATCTAATTTTTTAAATTCATCTGCTGATAATTTAACAAAACCCTTTATACCTAATTTTGAAAACGACAAAGCACTCTGAAATTCTGTAGAGTTATCTAGAGTTTTCGTTTTAGGAAGAGCAGTTAGATTAACTGTAGGCATTGCCTTCTCAGGAATATGCATAACTTCATGCTTCGTCATCGAGCCTTTAGCAGGAAGCTCTGTAGAATTCGTAGTGTTTACTTCCTTGGTAATTACCTGAGCTTTTCTTGCTTGCTCTGCCTCGGTTACTGAAGTCTTAGTTTCAGGTAATGTTTTAGGAGGAGCAGAAGGCTTTGTTTCTTTAACTGTCTTTTTGGGAGCGGCATCAACGCCACCTGGTTTGATATTAAATGCTGGAGTAATCGGTTTTTTTTCTACGGGACTCATTGTTATCCTCTAAAAACTGGAGGATTGACGCTGACTTTAGCAACGCTTTTATAAACCACATTCCCCTCTTCTAAAGCAATCAACGCATCCACAACACCCTCGCCCTTAAAAATAAGCTTTGATTCACTGTCGCGTCCGCCTGAAATAAGAGGAGCATGCACATCTTGCGTTGAAACAGAAACAGAGAGATGCTGTTTTAAAATATCAGAAATTGAAGAAGAAACAATCGAAGCCGAACTCTCACCACGCAAAGGAGAAAGGGAAGCCTTAGCAACTGGTTTTTCTCTTTGATTTTCTTTATCCACTCGCTCTGGCTTAAAAAAATCTCCTGGAATCCCAATTTTGCCAATATTATTAATCATCTTGCTCTCCCCTTTTAAAACGTTAATTCCGCGTACACCAATTTATCGAAAATTTATGTTTAAAACTTGTATGTGATAACTCTTATATTCTGCCCACTCGGACAAAGCATATACCATACAAATATGTAGAAAATGAGAACTTGCTTAGCCTTGAGCTTCAAAACTGGCTAATTGAGAATTTAAATCAAATTGCAGAGTCAGCACGGCTTCGGGAGAGCTTTTTAAAAAAGCCGTCATTTCAACAGCCATAGACTGATAACCAGGGAAATGAAGTCCTGCTAAATTTTGCTGGTAGGTTAGTTTTTCTAAAATATCTCTTAAGTTTTCTAAATGTTTCTGCTGGCGACGATAATCCGCTTCATAAATTTTAAGTTCATGCAGTTGCTCTTTAACCTCTACCGAAAAAGCTTCAATCATTTTCTTTTTACGACTAATTTCTTGCTGAAACAATCGGTCGTACTCTTCGCGATTAGTCTTGATGGAACTAATAATTTTATCCCACTCTTTTCTTAAATTCTCCAAAAGCTCGGCCACTTGGTTTTGCGAAATATCTTTTTTAATAAGTGATTTAAGAAATAAGAATAAATTAAGTTGAGATTTTATTTGCTCTTCTAAATATTGCATTTTTTCAGGTTGATCTGCAAAAGCATTTCGCTCTACATTCATTAAAAGATACGGTTGACCTTGAGCGGGGGTCAAAAGAACGGCTTCCGTTTTTCCAAAGGCATGAATGCGGTTTCCAGACTGCTGATTAAAATTCTCTAGGGGGTAATTTAAATTAATAGCAAAAGGGGTAACTAAATAGGGTCGGTTTTTAATTGCATAAGACTCCACATCACCAATCGATTGGATGAGGGGAATATCAACAGAAAAATTTTGATTTTTTCCATAACCTAAATTCCATAAAAAAGCATCTTGGCTGATCGCTCCTGACATCTGAACAATTTCACTTCCAAACTCCCAGGCAAACAACTTTAGGTTTAGAAAACGCATAGATTAGATATCGTGATTCTAGCTACAAAATCCCAGAATTTTATAAGAGTTTCACTTATAGAACTTTTTTTTGATGTTCAATAAGCTTTTGAATCCCCTTCCAGCCAACTTCAAAGAGAGCATCTCGTTGGGCCTTATCAAAAGGATGGCTTTCAGCAGTCCCTTGAATTTCGACAAACTTCCCGCTTTCAGTCATGACCAAATTCATATCGACTTCAGCAGCAACATCTTCAAGATAATTCAAATCTAATAAAGCTTGCCCTTCAACCAAGCCGACACTCACTGCAGCCAAACGTTCGGTTAAGGGGCTCTCCGTAATCATGCCTTTATTTAGCATCCACTTTACGGCTTGCTCCAAAGCTACATAACAACCTGTAATAGAAGCCGTGCGAGTCCCTCCATCAGCTTGGATCACATCCGCATCAAGCATAATGGTTTTCTCGCCCAGTTTTTTCATATCAATAATCGCGCGAAGACTTCGTCCAATTAATCTTTGAATTTCTGCAGTGCGTCCGCCTACTTTGGTTCGTTCTCTTTGTATACGTTCATTACTTGAACGGGGCAGCATTGAATATTCTGCTGTAATCCACCCTTCGCCTTTGCCCTTCATCCAATTAGGGACTTTATCTTCAATTGAAGCAGTGCAAATGACTTTGGTATTACCGCAACAAATTAAAACTGAACCTTCGGCATTGGGCATAAAACCAGGAACCATTTCTATTTTGCGAAGTTCATCAAATTTTCGGCCATCGTTACGTGTCATTTATAAACCCTTTCTTATTCTACTCACTACCGACTACTCTCTACTGACTACTCACTACTGGATTTTATTTCTTCAATTTCTCTTTTCCATTCAAAATTTGATTATGAATTCGTGTCGTCAAAAGCTCTAACTGTGACAAAATTTCTAAAGCATATTTATCAGCACCTGCTTTAATATCACTGGCATATTTTTTGGCGCTCTGAGTGTCAGGATGATTTTGCAAATCGGGTCTCACAGCAGGAGCAGATAAATGTTGAGTGACCACTTGATCCAAGTTACCCATTTTATCGGTGATCGAACGGCCTTCGGTTTCAATCGCAGTTTTAAGTTTATGCAATAAATCTAAAATGACTCTTTCTTCTAAAATAATTTTATTTTGAGAAAAGGGAGCTCGCTTCGCATCTAAAATTGTTGATTCAATCGCATCAATAATTCCCAGCAATCGCATGCTTTATCTTAACTTTTCAAACGGGGCTTGAGGAATAATTTTTCTTTCAATTTTTTTTCAACAATAGTGGGCACCAGGCCGTTTAGATCTCCGCCAAATCTTGCTACCGACTTTACATTAGTTGAACTTAAATATGAGTATTTATAGTCTGTCATTAAAAAAATAGTTTCAATTTGGGGCATAAGTTTTCGATTCGTTAATGCCATCGAAAATTCGTATTCAAAATCAGACAAGGCCCTCAGACCTCTCACAATCGCGCCTGCTTTCATTTTTTTAGCAAAATCAACCAGTAACCCATCAAAATGAGCCACCTGCACTTTTTTGCCATAAGCTTTAATTTTGGCTTGAATCAACGCCATGCGTTCTTCCAAAGTTAAGAGTGCATCTTTTTTACCAGGATGATGTATAACTGAAATAATCACTAAATCAAAAAGTTTGACCGCGCGTTCTAAAATATCCAGATGACCATTGGTGATGGGATCAAAGCTGCCTGGATAAATCGCAATACGCTTATTAACTTTACTGGCCATGTTTTACTCCCAAGACAGTCACAAAGGTCCTGCCGTACTTTTTTTGTTTCACAATATATTTTTGAAATTCATCTGGAATTTCAAAAATATCTTCATGCTCAAAATACAGCTGAGCACCTTCTTTGCAGATAGATGAGTTTAGTAAAAGGCTCAAGCTTCGTCGAGCAATCTCTTTTTCATAAGGCGGATCCGCAAAGATAAAGTCAACCGAATGATCTGGAATAAGCGTTAAAGCTTTCTCAAAAGACATTGCTATAACCTGAATATTTTCGTTTTTATCTAAACCCAGTAATTTTAAGTTTTCATAGATGTATTTAGGATGCTTTTCGATAAAAATCACTTTTTGAGCACCCCGGCTAAAAGCCTCTAAGCCCGCAGCTCCCACTCCCGCAAAACAATCCACAAACACACAATCTTGCAAAGCATTTTCACCTTGCTCCATCATCGAAAAAATAGCTTCTCGAACCATATCGCGAGTAGGCCTTAAATGAGGATTATCTTTAGGAAATTTTAAAAGTCTAGAACGAAAATGACCGCCAATAATACGCATAGACTAGTTTAACTGGGCCCGCAAAAACTCTCTATTTTTTTTACGGTTAATTTCTCTAAGCAGCAATTGATACGCCGGTTGTTGATGAATCGCATCATTTTCTAAAATTTTCTCAACGTAACTTTTTGCTTTTTCAACTAAGGGTAAATCTTTAATTAAATCGGCGACCATTAAGTCAGGCAATCCGCTTTGACGGGTGCCAATCAAATCTCCTGATCCACGAAGTTGCAAATCGAGTTCGGCCAATTTAAAACCATCTGTTGTTTCAACCATCGCCTGCAGTCTCTTTTTAGATTCAGGAGTGCTGGTCTTTCCAATTAACAAACAAAAAGATTGATCAGAACCTCTGCCCACTCGCCCACGCAATTGATGCAGCTGTGACAAACCATAGCGCTGGGCATTTTCAATAATCATCACTGTTGCCGCTGGCACATCGACACCTACTTCAATCACTGTGGTCGCCACAAGCAGATCAAATTCTTTATTTCTAAACTGCTGCATGATTTCTGTTTTTTGAGCCGGCTTCATTTGGCCATGAATGAGACCCACTTTGTACTCTGGAAATAAATTTTGAATTTTTTCTTTTTCAATCGTGGCCGCTTTTAAAGGAGAAACTTCACTTTCTTCGATGAGCGGAAACACCGCATACACCTGAGATTTTTTTTGAAGCTGACTTTTAGCAACCATATAAGCCTGCATGCGATTTTTTTCTTCATAAAAAATAGTTTGAATTGGTTTACGACCTGGCGGCAATTCATCAAGAATAGAAATATTTAGATGACCATACAAAGTCAGTGACAACGATCTTGGAATGGGCGTGGCACTGAGCACAAGCAAGTGCGGAACTTCTGATTGTTGTCCGGTATGACGCAGCCGGTCTCTTTGATTGACCCCAAAACGATGTTGTTCATCAATAATCACCAGTCCCAGTTTTTTAATTTTAATTTCATCTTGAAAGACAGCGTGGGTGCCGATTAGCAAATCAATTTTGCCTTCAGCTAATTCTTTCAGCACTTTTTCGCGTGCCTTCCCTTTAATTTTCCCTGCCAAAAATCCGGATGTTTTACCTAAAGATTCGAGCCTTTTGGTTAGTTTTTCATAATGTTGCGTTGCCAAAATTTCAGTGGGTGCCATTAAAACAACTTGAAAACCATTTTCAATTGCAATGAGTGCCGAAAATAAAGCCACTTCTGTTTTCCCTGCTCCGACATCACCCTGCACGAGACGATTCATGGGTGATGATTGACTCATGTCTTTTGCAATTTCATTCATGACTTTTTGCTGTGCACCGGTGAGTTGATATGGCAATTTTTCAAGATAAGCGCCTGTTTGGGTTTTCATACTAACTGCCGGAAGATTTTCACCGCTAGATTTTTTCTGCAAAATGACTTGATATTGCAGATAAAAAAGTTCTTCAAAAGCCAGACGGTCACGAGCTTTTTTCCATGCCTCCCGTGAGCTGGGAAAATGCATTTCACTTACTGCTGTTTGACGATTCACAAAGCCAAACGCCGTTAAATCTTGCGGAGGAAAAATTTCTGGCAGTTGTGCCAGATGATTGTGAACCACATCCCATAAAAGAATCTGCATTTTTTTTTGATTTAAACCTTGCGTTAAACCATAAACAGGCATCACTCGGCCTACAGCAAAAGACTTGGTGTTTAAAAACTCATAGTTTTGGACTTTTAATTCACTGCCCACTAAATTAGTTTCAATGGTTCCTGAAACAAAAAGCGAAACACCTGGATTCATTTTTTTTTCTAAGAAAGGCTGATTAAAAAAAAGCGCTGTCATTTCACCGCTTTGGTCCTTAAGGTTTACCTTTAGTAATGAAGAATGCCTTGTCTTAATTAATTTTTTTCCAGTAATCACGCCTTTGATCAGCGCTGGATTTTTCAATGTCCTGATGTTTTCTAAAATGCTGGGGATATTGCGACGATCTTCGTAACTGCGAGGGAAATAAAAAATTAAATCAAATAAAGTGCGAATGCCAAAAGTCCCTAACTGCTTGGCAACCACAGGACCGACTCCTTTTAAAAACTGAACCGGTAACTCCCAGTCGGTCATCTTAAAAAAACGACGCCGATGCCCCCTGGACCCGTGTGTGCTGCCAGCACTGGCGAAGCTTCATGCACAATGAATTGAATTTCAGGATTCAAAACTTCAGCCAAACGATTTTGCAATATTGCCGCTTGAGCCGAATTTTGAGTATGAATAATGCCCACCCGTTTGGTTTGGGATTGTTTAATATTTTTTTTAACCGCATCAACTAAGTAATCAATGCCCTCCTCAATTCGTCCGACAGTACCCGCCGATTCCACAATGCCCTTTTCACCGCTCAGAGACAAAATTGGTTTCTTTTTTCCAAGACTGCCCATTAAATGTTCTGCTAAGCCAATTCTGCCGCCTCGATATAAATATTCAAGACTGGGCACCACAAAATACATCTGTGTTCGCTTACTTAAACTCTCGATTAACTTTTCAAGAGCAGGCATTTTAGTTTTTTGCGACATGGCATCCAAAACTTCCCACACAATAAAACCCAGGCCCAGTGAAGTGGTACGCGTATCAAATATTTTGATCTTATTCATCAGATTTTTATTTTTAATAAAAAAAGACCGTGCTGCCAAAGCCGATTGAACGCTGGTTGTTAAATTTGATGACAAATGGATAGACAAAATATAATCGTAGTTTTTTAAATAGCGTTGATACACTTCAATAAAATCTCCGGGACTTGGTTGCCTGGTCATGGGTACTTGCTTTGCGGTTTTAAGTCTTTGATAAAACTGGGGGCTAGAAATATTCACCCCATCCACAAATTCTTGTTCTCCAAAAAAAATACGCATGGGAATCACGGCAATATCGTTCTGGGCCGTAAAAGCATGAGACAAGTCACAGGTCGAATCAGTTACAATTTTTATTTTCATTTTGTGAAAGCCCCCGGGCATTTTACCTCATTGACATTCAATCTCTAAACGCACAAACTTTTTATCTCTCAAAGTGAAAAAAATATTAAAAGGCATTATTCTTTCGAACGGCGTGGGCGAAGATGAACTAGCCTGCACAGTGGCTTTAGCGCTCTTAAAACAAAAACCTGCCCCAATAGAACTAAAATTTTCAGCGATTCCACTTCTGGGACCAGGAAAGGTTTATCAAAAGAAAAACATTCCGGTTATTTATCAATCAAAAAATATGCCTTCAGGTGGTTTCTTAAATGGCCGACCCTGGGCACTTCTTCTCGATATTTTAAGCGGTCTGATTTGGCAGGTGATTAAACAAATCTTGTTCTTAAGAAAACAATTAAACGAACTCGATTTCGTCATTACGGTGGGTGATTTTACTGGAGTGCTTTATTTTCGCTTGGCTCGCTGGGGACTTTCTCAGCAACCCAGTCATTTTCATGTCGACACCGCTCTCAGTGCCCATTTGCGTCCTTTTTATGAATTAGAAAAAAAAATTTTCGAAAAGTATTGTGATTGGGTTTTTGTAAGAGATGAGCTGAGTAAAGAGCAGCTCAAAACATATTTTCAACACGTTTCTTTTGAAGGCAATGTAATGCTAGATGACCCCAACTTAAATTCGACTGGCCAAAATGCACTGCCTCTTGTGCCTGAGAAAAAATATATTCTTTTAGTGCCCAGCCTAAGGCGCGATGCTTACCGCAACATTGAATTATTGAATGAATTTGCACAGGAGTTACCAAACGAAAAATTTATCTTAGCGCTGCATCCCCGTTTAGAAAAAAATAATTCAGGAAATAAAATAAAAAATCTCTCTAAAAACATTACTGTGAGTACTGCAGCTTTGGGCGATTTAATTCCCTATGCTCGTATTGCGCTGGGCATGACCGGCACCGGTTGTGAACAACTCACCGCACTAGGGGTTCCTTTATTTTTAGTGGAAACTTTTAATCCTGCCTCTAGCAAATCACGATTACAGCACTATCAATTACTCCTGGGAAAAAGCTGTGAAGGATTATTTTTACCTTTTGAAAATCAAGTCACTCAATTAAAAGATTCTTTGCGCAATGAAATTAAATTAAATGAAATGAGATTGAAAGGCCCTATTCGTTTTGGAAAAAAAGGGGCCTCTGATCGTATCGCCTTTAAAATTTGGGATTGGCTAGTGTAGGGACAGGACATTGTCCTATCCTTACTTCCCTTTTGGATTTTTAATAAACACTAGGTTTTGCTCTTCAGATAAATTTGCATGTTTGTTCCATGCGATTGGAAAAACAACAGGATCAAATTTAGTGATGCCTAATTTTTTGTCGGGTTTTGTTTTTAAATAAATTTCAGGATAGTTCTTTAAAAAACAATAAATCGAACGGCCTTCTTTTAGAAATTTTTGACTTAAATAAATTTCCCGAGAATCATAAGCAGCATACGGCCAAAATTTTCGTTTTAATCCAAATGCCTTATCTTCTGCTAATAGAATTTTGACATCACCGGTTTTGAGCATAAAAGCCCATGTTTGAATGTGCCAACCACCGCGGAAATTAGCAATCGGCCCCGAAACGGCCAGCTTAGAAAATTTTTGAAAAGGCTCTACAAATTGTTCTAACCATCGGTCTTGGTTAGGACCATAGCCTGATTTATTCGCAAACAAAACAAAGTCATATTGCTCTAAGTTAGTTTGTTTAAGTGCTTCACCCCAAGCCCAAAAGTCACGGCCCAAATTGGCCGGTAAATGGACAAGCTTTTTAACAATCGACTGATTTAAATGTTTAGGGACTTCCGGAGATGTTTCCACCCAAATCAAATCGTAGTCGACAGATGTTTTAAATTGCCCCAGCCGCTCTAAAAAGACCTTGGCATTAGCACAAATTTGGGATGTGGGATGAAAATGGGCATACAGAAATAAGACCTTCATTTTCAAAAGTTTAGCTTTAAATTGCTTAAAACGCATCGAATCCGGTGACGGAAATCACCTATTAAGGCGATTTCATACAAAATGGCGCTCAATCTCTTATCTCTTTAATCGATAAATTGGTACCCAACAAAAATAATGAATGAATGGTTCAAAAAATGGGTAAAGAGAGAACATATGTTTAGCTGCAAATTTGGAGCCTATGTAGAAAAGACCTTATTAGATGCGAAGGTCTTAGATGCTATTTTAAAAAGCACCCGCGATATTATTTTAGAACAGCCTGCGCTTTATCAAAAAGTAAAAGAGGGGCTAATCCATCAAGTCGTCAGTCATCTGCCCGAATATCAAAAAGAAATGAAATTTGTGAACGATATCGAACAAGCCCGTAACCTTTATAAAGAACTATTTAAAAAAACAGCTGAACAAATTTCAGAGCAGGAAATTCTTTTTATCACACTACAGTTTAATAAAATCATCTATCGCCAAACAGGAAAATTGCCTTCTGAAGTATTGTTACAACGTTTTAATAAAATGCTGCGTCTGCCTGAAAAAACCGAAAATAAAAACTATGGAGCACTCATTAAAGAATTCAGAGAAGCTTATCAGGAAAGAACAGTAGCTTTGGAACTCATCAAACAGAATCAAAAGGTCAATTTACTGCCCGAGCGTCTTCAAAATTGGATCAACACTCCTGCGTTATTTGCCTTCAGTGTCACCCAAGAAGAGATCAATGAGTTTACGCAAAATGATCAGACCAATTTTACCGCCCCTCAAAAACTTTTAAACTTTTTTGATTTAGCGGACCCTCAATTAGAAAAAGTGGTCACTAAAATCAGGGAAAAAATTTCAGAAGATTTTTTAGTGGGGAAGGTGTTTCACGAGCAAAAAGCCGATATTCCTGACCAAAAATTATTTTTAAAAGCTCTCACCGAAAAATTGGTTTTAAATGTTTTAAACCAATCAATATCTGAACAAGGAGAAGTCTTGTCTGAAGAAGTTTATCAAAGAATTTTGATGATTAAAGATTTATATCGTTCCGACTATTTAACTGAAGCAGCCAAAAAAGAAAGTAAAGAAATAAAGAAAAATTTAGAAGTTTTAAGAAGTCTCGCCTCGATTGTTCAAACCCCAGAAGATTTGTTTGTTCTTAAAAATCATAATCAAAAATTAAACTCTTTGGCTTTTTTGGTCAGCGTGAACGAAGAACAGCGTGAAATATTAAAACCCTGGCTGCAAAAGTCAGCAACTTTAAAAAAACTCCTGGGAGATTTAAGAAACATCGAAGGTCAATTCAAAGCTTTGAGTGCTCGCGGGGGCCGTTATCCTGAAGCTCATGCAAAAATGAATGAGTTAGCCGGAGGAGATTCGTGGAGTTTATTAAAACTTTTTGGAGAACAACCAGGGCTCATTAAAAATCTAAATCAAATTTTAAGATCAGATCTTCATGCTGAAAGCACTCATGCCAAGTTAATGAATTTTATTGAAAATTTAGAAAAGAGTTTAAGAGGCGAAGAACTAGGGACAGAAATCGAAAACGAAACCCAAATATTAACGGCTGAAGAAATTGCTCAGGTTAATTTATTAATTCAAGACGGAGATTCTAAAAAAGTAGAAACGGTTAGAAATCAACAAATGCTTAACCGCATGTTTTTTATCACCATGTTTAATCTATATGCCAAAAAAGGACAGTGGCAAGATAAAAAACGAGCC
Source organism: uncultured bacterium (assembly GCA_964390935.1). Classification (GTDB taxonomy): domain Bacteria; phylum Margulisbacteria; class CAYMKA01; order CAYMKA01; family CAYMKA01; genus CAYMKA01. The sequence continues at coordinate 2,547 of CAYMKA010000014.1, read as the reverse complement.
ATCGAACTCAAAAGCATTTATCGTCTGAGTTGGGAAAAAGAAGAATATATTTTTTACATGTACCGCGACAAAGATTCCAAACTTGGTCATAAAGGACTTTATTTGGAACTAGTGCCTGTTCAAAACAAAACTCAAATTAAAAACTCAAAGTCATTTGTTTTGAGTCATCTTTTAGAAAAAGAAAGCATCAAACGCAGAATCAGAGAGCAAAAAAAAGAAAACCCATATAAAGCGGATGAAGAAATTTTGATGGAACTTTTAATTCGCCCTGAGGTTGTCCGTAACCTTTTTGCCAAAGACAGGGTCTTTGACTCTCAAAATTTAAAAGTCGAAACCATCGGCGTCGATGCTGATCAGGCCAGTCATATCTTCGAAATTGAAAATAGGGTCAAAAACAGGCCCCAACCCTAAAACTGAAACCATTTAAAATAAGCTACGATATCTCCCGTGCCATTCACTTTTAACCCAAAAGTTCTACAGTTCATTTTGCCAAAAATGTCTGACCGTGAATACCACACCTATCTTTCAGATGAAAATAAAAAGGCCCAAACCCCTATGGAAAAGTTAGCCGTTCAATTGACCGGGTCTCGTTATTACCTGGAAACATCTTTAAAATCTCGCAATCTACTCGAAAAATCAGCCGATATCGACAATGCGCTTAATCTCTTAGTTCAAGCTCTAGAACAATTAAAAACAGAGCCTGAGATTTGGCCGCTCATTAGAGGAATCGATTTAAAAGGCAAAGAGGCCATTGATAAAATGATCCTTTTGTCTGATTTAAGGAGCCTGCCCGCTGGAAAAAAAGAAAAATATAAGGATATTTTGAGCCGTTTATTAAATGTCAGTCCTGCCAACGAAATCTCTGGGCTCAAGCAGTCTTTAGCCCTTTTGATTGCCTCTCTGGGGTTAGAATAGAACGTGAAATCTCTAGCCAAATAAAGCTTCTTTTTGCTAACATACCCGGCCTAATTTGAAGAGGAGTTTATAACATGTCTCAAGTATGTGAATTAACTGGAAAAAAACCATTGTACGGAAACAAAGTTTCTCACTCAAACCGTCATACCCGCCGCCGCTGGAATATCAATATTCAAAATAAAACGGTGTTCATTCCTGAATTAAAGGTGAGCATGCGTTTTAAACTTTCGACTGAAGCCATTAAAATCATCAGCAAACACGGTGGTTTAGCAAAAGCTATTCACAAAGTGCCTGAAAGTAAACTTAGCGAAAAACTGGTTCGTTTAAAGAAAAAATTAAGACCTACCGCTAAAAAAGCGGCTTAATCTCTATTTTTTATTTCTAGTAAATTTTCCGGTAGAGAGATCATCCAAGAACTTGGTGTCTTCTTTATTCATAAACTTACGCCAAATGTCTTTTTTATTATCCGAATCTTTTTCGATGACTTTTCGGTCCAGCATCTTCTGAGTTAACTTTTCGCGTTCTTCTTCTTTTTTTTGCTCTGCTTCGATCGTTTTTTGCTCTTGCTTTTGGACGTCTTGTTTTAATTTGCCCAGATAAGAATGCCGGCGCAACACGCTCGAAAAATCATCAATTTTACCCTGCAGGGTATGAGCCAAATCATTTTGATGATCAAGCTCTTGCTGTTTAATTTGCTCTTCGCGTTGTTTTTCTTCTAGATAAGCTTTATTTGCTTGCTGAAGTTTTTCTTGCTGCAGTTTTTCAAAAATTTGGCGAACTTTTAAAACCGATGATAAATTATATTTAAATTTTCCTTTTTCGGGTTGGTAGGCCATAGACTATCTTACCCAATCTTTAACCTTTTATTCTAATTAAAATATGTTTTGCAGCTGTGAAATAGCGTCATCAAAGTCACTTTTTTCATCAGTCGCCTGACGCAAAAACGCATTAACGGTATCAATTTTTTCAATGGCTTCGTCAATCTTAGGGTTCGACCCTCTTTGATAGGCACCAATGTTAATCAAATCTTCCGCTTCACGATAACGAGCCAAAACTTCACGCATTTTTCCGGCTGCGGCTTGATGTTCTTTAGTATTAATTGTCGAAAACAGACGCGAAACTGAATGACCAATATCAATGCAAGGATAATGATTTTTGGCCGCTAAATCACGAGACAACATAATATGTCCGTCTAAAATACTACGACTGGTGTCAGCAATCGGTTCATCCATATCTCCGCCATCAACCAAAACAGTATAGATTGCCGTAATAGAACCGCGTGGAGAAGTGCCGGCGCGTTCCATCAGACGCGGCAAGAGCGCAAAAACTGACGGCGTATAACCCTTGGTGGTGGGAGGTTCCCCTGTTGCTAAACCTACTTCACGCTGCGCCATAGCAAAACGAGTCACTGAATCCATCATAAACAAAACTTTTTTACCTTGATCGCGAAAATATTCAGCAATGGCGGTGCCAACTAATGCCCCTTTTAAACGAATCAGCGGCGGCTGGTCTGAGGTCGCACAAATCACTACAGATTTTTTCAGACCCTCTTCGCCTAGAGATTCTTCAATAAAATCCATGACTTCACGACCGCGTTCTCCCACAAGAGCAATCACGTTCACTTCAGCTTCG
>CAYMKA010000013.1:0-21383 GCA_964390935.1 uncultured bacterium | reverse complement strand
GAAAATTGGAATGCAGTTAGCGGTTGATGAAAAAGAATTTTTTTCAAATTTACCGAATGTCGACGGCTTTGTCGGTGACTTACCGCAAGGATTTCCTAAAAAAATAATTCATTGTCCGGTCACGGCTTTAGGAATTGGGCTACTAACAGAAGCAGCTTATTTAAATCGTATTCCTAGTCAATTAAATGAACTGCAACTTCTGTATTCTCATGAACCCAATATTAAGTGGAGCAATAAACCTGAACTGGCCATGTTAAGACAACAAAGACCTCAAAATTAAATATGTCTCGTCATCTGGATGAATTGTTTTTAAACGGAATACGCATTGGTTTTATTGAATATGATCAGGTGGTCGATGAATTTCAGATTTTAGATGTCTTGATTGACCATGCTTATCGCCGCAAGGGCCACGCTCTAAAAGCTTTTGAAGATTTAGAAAAAAAAGCTAAAAGTTTAAAAATAAAAAAAATAATATTAGAAGTACGCGAAGATAACGCCCCGGCGATTAAACTCTATGAAAAATTAAATTTTAAAAAAAGCGGTCTTAGAAAAAAATATTATGAAAATAAAGTCGATGCCATTTTGATGGAGAAGATTTTGTAAGGCCCTTTTGTTGTGGCATTCGGGGTACGAATCAGCAATTCGAAGGGAGTAATTACGCAAATACTCTCTGCTTCAACTTTTCTAATATCTTCTGGGCCATTTTTTCAGGAGTTAATCCATATAAATCTTGAAGTTCTACTTGAGAGCCATGCGTTACAAATTCATCAGGGATGCCTAATCGTAAGACAGGTTTTTGAATTTCTTTTTCATTTAAAAGTTCTAAAACGGCTGATCCAAAACCGCCAGCTAAAACATTTTCCTCAATTGTGACTAACTTTTCACAAGACTTAGCTGTTTCTGTAATTAATTTTTCATCGAGCGGTTTAACAAAGCGGGCATTGATGACTTTAATTTTTAAACCCGCTCCTTCTAATTTTTGGGCAGTTTCAATGGCGGGATAAACCATATTTCCGACAGCGATGATTCCTAAATCAAACTCTGAAGAATTTTTACTTTCAAAAACAATTTCCCCTTTTCCAATAGCCAGAGTTTTTAATTCAGAATCCATTTTGACGCCATAACCTTCACCACGTGGAAAACGTACCGAAATCGGTCCTTTGCGATGCTCAAGGCCAGTTTTAATCATGTGTCGTAATTCGTTTTCATCTTTGGGAGCCATACATACCATGCCTGGAATATTTCTTAAGTAAGAGTAATCAAAAAGTCCATGATGAGTCGGACCGTCTGCTCCGGCAATGCCGCCGCGATCAAGTCCTAAAAAGACAGGGATATTTTGCAGTGCCGCATCATGCAAAATTTGATCATAGGCTCTTTGTAAAAACGAAGAATAAATTGAGCAAGCCACTTTTAAACCCTGCAATGCCAGCCCGGTTGAAAAAGTGACTGCATGCTCTTCGGCGATACCCACATCAAATAAACGTTTAGGGAATTCATTTGCAAATCCAACCAGGCCTGAGCCTTCAATCATGGCAGGAGTGACGACAACGACTTTATCGTCAGTTTTAGCAATTTCTTGAAGCGTTTTTCCATAAACGTCGCTGTAAGTCGGGGGCGCATCTTTTTTCTTAGCAAAAACTCCACTCTCGACATCAAATTTGGTGACGCCATGATATTTGATGGGATCTGCCTCAGCGTGTTGATAGCCTTTACCTTTTTGAGTGATGAAGTGAAGCAGCACGGGTCCCTTGGCTTCTTTGGCGTATTTAAGAGCTGGAATAATTAAACCTAAATCATGTCCATCGATAGGTCCAAAATAACGAAAGCCAAGTTCTTCAAAAATAACAGCGGTTTCTTCGGTTTCGGTAAAAAAGAAATCACGAAAAAGTTCGGCTGCCGTTTCGACACGTTCAACGAGAGGTTCGCCAATGGCCGGCACTTTAGAAACCATTTTTTCCATGAGCTCACGAAAAACTTTGTATTTAGGATTAAGACGCATCTTAGTGATGGCGGTTGAAATGGCTCCCACCGGTTTTGAGATCGACATGTCGTTGTCATTTAAAATAATTGTAAAATTATTTTTCATATTTTTAGCATTGTTGATGCCTTCAAATGCCAGCCCGCCTGAAAGGGTGGCATCACCAATCACAGCTGCTACAGAAAAATCTTCGCCTTTTAAATCGCGTGCTTCTGCGATGCCAAGGGCAGCCGAGATGGCAGTCGAGGCATGCCCTGCACCGTATTCGTCATAAACACTTTCGCTGCGTTTTAAAAAAGGCGAGAGTCCCCCAAATTTGCGGATGGTATGCAGTTGATTTTTTCGGCCCGTTAAAATTTTATGCGGGTAGCATTGATGACCGACATCCCAGATGATTTTGTCATGAGGGGTGTTGTAAACGGCATGCAGCCCGACGGTTAATTCCACTGTGCCCAGGCCTGACGCCAAATGCCCGCCGGTGTCTGCCAGCGTATTGATTAAAAAATTACGGGTTTCTTCACATACATCTAAAAGCTCTTTGTAAGAGATTTTGCGTAAATCGCCGGGTAAATTGAGAGTATCAATTAACATGGTGGGGAATTATATACCTAAATGACGTAAGGGTTAGGTTTTAAAAACTGTTTTCGTAGTTGGCTTTAATGGTCGCAGTTAAATGATTGACCTGTTCTTTTAATTCACCAGAACGAGGGTCTTTTTTCCAAAATTGACCAAGATTTTTAATTAAATCAATGACTTCCTGGTCATGATGAACGGCTTCCAGCATGCGCCGGGTAATCTGTGCTTCTTGGACTTTGGGCTGTAAATAGTGATAAAAATCGCCAGAGCTTCCAACTAAATCTTCTAAAATATCTTTAGGTTGAGATTTCATAGTGAACCTCCTTGGATATGAAGATTGTACCCAAAAAACTATGGAGATTTACTATTTTCTTCGAATTCGAATTCTATTTTCGGACAGAATAACCAAGCTGTTTTGATAACTAGGCTCATCAGTCATTAAAGGCAATGCAGAAATAAGATATTTTTTTACGTATTCGGGATTTTGTTGAACATATCTCATCACAATAACCGCCTGAGACAACCAATCGCTAAAATAGAACAACTCTCCAAAATCAAGATCAAATGTGACCAAAGTTAAATTTTTAGACTGAACGTAACTAATAATTTCTTCATCAGGACGACCCTTTAATATTGTGTCTCGAATATGCTCGACAGAGAGCCCCAATAATTTAAAGACTTCGGCTATTTCTGGAGAAACGTTTTCATCGAGCAAAAACTTCTTCATTAACGGTTAGTTTCAAGAATTTTTTCTTCTTCAAACTCTGCTCTTTTAGAAGCAAAAATGAGGCAGGCCTGAATAGCTTCTAAAGAAAGGTCAGGATAATTTCTTACAACCTGAGCCTGGGTTAACCCTTCGGCTAAAAGATTTAAAACAACATAAACAGGAATACGAGTTCCTTTAATAACAGGCTTCCCCAACATGACTTTAGGGTCGATCACGATATAGTCTTTTACTGAAACCATGAATTAATTATACCTGTATTTTTGAAGCATATTCACAAAATAACTCATTTTTGATTTAAAACATAAACTATCAATGTATTTACATGCGGGGGGGCAGGAATACTTGTCAGTATAAATTGAAATATTTTTTTGGAGGAAAATATGAAGTTTTTTAATTTAATGATGCCGGCCGTAACTGGACCTGAGCCCAATCATTACCCGTCAGATTTCAAAAGAGTTTCTATTGAGCCTGATCAAAAAGCTGAAGCTACAAAAAAGACAAGAGCACAAGAATTTAAATCGACCATCGATGACTATGATAAAAGTTTGGGAAAATTAAAAAATGCTTTTCTGAAAGATTATTTCTTTACATATGGCGATTTGAAAGAACAGGAAAGATTTAGTGGAGATTCAAAAGAATATAAAGCATTTGAAGAAAATAGAAGTCAGGCCAAAGAAGAAAAATCGAAAGCCTTATCAATGGTAATAAGTTCATATGTAAATTGTCCTGATCATTTAAGAGAGGATTTAAATAAACAAAAAGAGATACCAGAATTGCTTACAAAAATTTTTACCAATAAAAAAGAAGATCCCGATATTCGCTTGAAAGCTCTCCATGCAATCGCCAAGTCTGAGGATTTAGATACTCTATTGAATCTTTTGGCTTCTGACGCCATCGATAAACATTTTGGGGTAGAGCAAATAGAGCAGCATGTTTTTGACATGCCTGCAAAGCAGCAAAAACTAGATATTTCAAAACTGACAGAATTTTGCTCGTCAGGAAACGTAAGTAATTCATTAGATTCAAATAAGAATTCCACGAGAGCGCACAGGGTAATTAATTTGCTTATGGAATTAGAGAGAAAAGGCTTTATTTCTTCAAATGAATTAAATGATGCCTGTATTTCAGTACTCAAGGGCAAGAATGTTAATGCGTCGTTAGTGAACACAGCACTTGCTCAAATGAAATTAACAAATCTGACTGATGTTCAAAAAGCCGAGCTGCGCACAAATTCTAACGTTCAAGAAAATTTAAAAAGCAGACCAGAAAAAGGTCATTATCCAGACTGGCCCTATGAAAATCTCAAAAGAAGTTTAGAAACGACTGTTTCAAGTACAAAAATTGATCTGAGTAATTTGGAAAAATTTACTGCTAAACCACAAAATGTTAAAAATGATAAAAAAATGGATGTGGTGGAATTACCAGGATTAGTGAATGGGAAAAAGGTTTTTGTTCTTAAGGAAGCTATAACTGGGCCACAAAAGACTAAGATTCAAAATTCAGAATCTAACGATAAAAAATAAGCCCGACAATAATGCCCAACAGCATTCCCATGTAAACCTGCATGGGAGTATGTCCAATTAATTCTTTTAAACGATTTTTTTCAACATGCTTTTTAGAAAAGTAATCTTCCATCATTTTATTTAAAATAGCGGCTTGTTTTCCAGAAGCACGCCGCACGCCTGCTGCGTCATACATCACAATGCCTGCAAAAATAGCGGCGATCGCAAAAGCGTAAGAACCAAAACCTTGATCCATGCCAATGGTTGTCGCCAGGGCAGCAACTTGAGATGAATGCGAACTGGGCATGAAGCCAGTGCTAAAAAGAAGTTTTAAGTTTAATTTTTTAGTTTGGAAAAAATATAAAAATATTTTTAAGACCTGGGCAATAAGCATTGCTAAAAGGGATATCCACAAATGCTGATTTGAAAGAACCTCTTTTAAAAAATCGATATTCAAACCCATTTCTCCTTTGCTATGAGCTTCTCTCGATAATATACCTTAAAAGATTTTCCAGGTCTTTGGTATTGTTAGATAATTTTTTGAGTTCGCTTAAAGCTTTTTCTTTTTCGGTATTTATTTTTTCCCATGAAGCGTCAATGCCCAAAAGCTGCGGATAAGTGCTTTTTTGATTTTTAATATCTGATCCCACTGGCTTCCCTAATTTTTTTTCATCGCCGGTGACGTCTAAAATATCATCCACGATTTGAAAAATAAGTCCGAAACGTTTGGCAAAATTAATAAGTATCGATCTGGAAGTAAAGTCAGCTTCGGCCAAAATTGCAGCTCCCACAATGCTGGCTTCAATTAAGGCTCCTGTTTTACGTTTATGAATTTCCTGCAGCTCTTCCAAACTAATTTTTTTGTTTTCAGCATCCAAATCTAAAACTTGTCCGCCGGCCATACCAAAAAACCCGGTCGCGTTAGCAAATAGTGCGGCACATTCCAAAATGGCTTCCGGCGTAAAGTTTGAGTTTTTTCTTAGATGAAAAATGCATTCATAGGCCATGGTTTGCATGGTGTCGCCGGCAAGAATGGCCACATCTTCGCCGAATTTAATATGCGAAGTAGGCAGCCCTCGACGCAAATCATCGTTATCCATGGCAGGCAAATCATCATGAATTAAGGAGTAGGTGTGTAAAATTTCAGTCGCGACTGCGTACGGAACAAAGTCATCAGGATTTTTCCCTAACGTTTGAGCGGTTAAAAAAACGAGCACCGGACGAATACGTTTTCCGCCTGCCATCAGCGAATATTCAATGGCTTCAAATAATTTTTTAGGGGCAGAATTTTTATAGTTTTCCAGCGTTTTTTTAAGGGCGGTTTCGGTTTTTAGTTGAAAATCAGCGAAAGTTTTTTCAAAAGCAGTCATAAGAGGTGAATTAGTCGTTTTCAAATTCTTCGTATTTTAATTCGCCTTGATCGGCGACTAATTTTTTAATTTTGGTCTCTGTTGTCTGGAGGTAACTTAGCGCTTCCTTAGCCGTTTTAACGCCTTTTTCATATTCAGTCATGGCGGCTTCTAAAGAGAGATCTTCACCAGAAAGCTTTTCAACCGATTTTTCTAAATCTTTTAAGGCTTTTTCTAAATCGACTTCTTTTTTAGCCATAGTGCTTTACTCGATTTTAGAGGTAATTTGACCGTCCTGAAACCTAGTTTTTATAAGGTCTCCAGATTTGACCTGCTTAATACTTTTAATGACTTGGCCGTTTGAATTTTGAGTCACGCTATAACCGCGAGAAAAAACTTTGAGAGGGGACAGCGCTTCGAGCTGAGCTAAATAAGAATGGGTTAAGCCATTCTTATGGCGTACTAAATTTAAAATATTTTGATTGAGCATGGGGATTTGCATCGAAAATAGATTTTTATAATCATCAACACGGCGAATTAAAGTTAAACCCATTTCTTGAACGGCCGATTCAATTTGAATGATCAGTTCTCTAACATCTGAGGTGATCATTTCGGCAGCAGCAGAAGGAGTAGGGGCTCGCAAATCAGCCACAAAATCGGCAATGGTGAAATCAACTTCGTGTCCTACAGCGGAGACAGTTGGAATTTTTGAATTTGCAATCGCTCGCGCGACAACTTCTTCGTTAAAGGCCCACAATTCTTCAATAGACCCGCCCCCACGACCGATGATTAAAACATCAATGGTCCCTGAGCCTGTCGAAGGGTTAATTTTTTGTGCTGATTTAATTGCATCTGCAATGGAGTCAGGCGCATCGGCCCCCTGAACAATCGCCGGAATTAAAATAATTTTTAAATACGGTGCGCGGCGTTTTAAAACTTTAATCATGTCATGCACCGCTGCGCCGCTAGGAGAAGTGATGAGCCCTACTGTTTTAGAAAATTTAGGGATGGGCTTTTTATTTTCGAGCGCAAAGAGACCTTCTTTTTCGAGTTTTTCTTTTAATTGTTCAAAGGCTAAGGCCAAAGCGCCTTTGCCTTCAGGTTCGATGGTAAAAACTTGCAGCTGCAGAGAACCGCGTTTATTAAAAAAACTAACTTTGCCCTTCACCACGACTTTTAAATCGTTTTCCATTTCAAATTTCAGCTTGGCAATGGCCGGACCAAACATCACACATGAAATCGCGGCGTCTGCATCTTTTAAAGTGAAGTAGGCTGAACTGCCCATCGAATAAACTTTAAAGTTCGACACTTCGCCGCTGACTGATAAAAACTGCAACACCGGATTTTTTTCGAGCGTGTTTTTTAATAAATTATTTAATTGTGAAACAGAAAGTGTTTGCGAAAACTCTTCTTTGTCATCGGGAGCGAAAAGAGATTCTTGAATGGAGGGCATGAGCCATTATAAAACTATCTCTTATTCGTCAGCATATGAAATAACACATCTTTTACTGAATAAAGATCAGCGTCAGGATTAGAAGCAAGTCCATAGATATAATCATGGGCTGTTTTATTTTTTATTTGATTGGAACGGTAATATAAGTTATTAATGATACTTTTTTCTTGATAGGTTGTTGCTTTTTTCAGTAATTCATTTTTCATCTTTAAATCCATTTTATTGATAATTAATACTTTTTGAGTAAGCACGTTATATCGGATCATTGGCTCATAATCCTTAATTATTTCTTTAAAACTTTCTGGGGCCCATTGGACGTGAACAGGTCCTGCCATTAGCATCAATGTCGTATACAGATCAATTTTATGACTGACGCCTGATTTCAACTTCTTAATAATTTCATCAGCAACATAAGTGTAGTTGTAAGAAGTCGCGAGACTATTAATTGCATGGTAAGAATCTTTTTGATCACATCTTGCGGCCAGACCCTCGATGACTTTGTAGTAATTAGCGGCATATAGTTTTTGAACTGAACAATGTGGAAACATAACGGACTGATTGTGAACCGGAATAGAACTCATTTTTTCGTTACTCCTTTAAGTTATCGCGATAACCGTTTTGTAATTTCACATATTTCAAACAAGGCGTAAAGAGTCACTTAATCCCTTTATAATGAGAACATGGATTCGCTTTGGCAGGGATTATCGGAAGTCACAGTGCCGGACATACTTGAAAAGGCACTGAAAACCCCTTTTACCAACTTAGCTTTAAAACGCAATAGCTACATCAACCGTGTTTTTGAAGTAGAGTCTCAAAAAGGCGAAAGGTTAATTGCCAAATTTTACCGTCCGGGTCGCTGGTCTGCCTCCCAAATAAAAGAAGAGCATGCTTTTTTAAATGCTTTAGCTAAAGCTGAACTGCCGGTCATTGAGCCTCTTCAATTTAATGATAAAACTTTATTTGAACAGCATCATTTTTTGTTTTGTTTGTATCCTAAAAAATGGGGCAGATCGCTCGATGAATTTAATGAATCAACCTGGCAGCAACTAGGCCGGCTTTTGGGGCGAGTGCATGTCGAAGGCCAGCATCATAAAAATTCGGACCGCATTAAGTGGACGCCGGCCATTGCCACCGAAGTGCATCTGGCCCAGATTTTAGATTATGAAGTATTGCCAGTTGGTTTTGAAAAACCCTTAGAACAAGTGGTGAGACATTTGATCCATCATTTTTCTGCGCACTTTGAACATTTGGATTATTTTTTAATTCATGGTGATTGCCATCGCAGTAATATTATTTCGCGCGAAGGCGAAGGACTTTTTTTAATTGATTTTGATGACATGTGTGTCGGGCCAGCGGTTCAAGATTTATGGATGTTTTTGCCAGATACTCTCGACAAAAGCCGCCAAGAACTAGAATGGTTTTTAGAAGGCTATGAAACTTTTAGGCAATTTAATCATGCCGAATTAAAATTAATTCCAGCACTTCAGGCGATGCGCCAAATTCATTATGCGGCGTGGTGTGCAGTGCAATCGAAAGACCCGGACTTTGCCGAACACTTTCCCCATTTTGGAACGCCGAGTTATTGGAATGAGTTGCTGAGAGATTTACAGAAACTAACTAATTAATTAAGGCTTACAAACACCTTTCAAATAACAAAACTCGCAGTGCTTTAGATTTTTTTCGGGTTTTTCTACAAAACCCTTTTCTAAACTTTGTCCCGTTAAACTTTCTAACAGAAGTTCTTCTCTAGAAAAAACTTCTTCACAGTGATGGTCGCTCAAAAATACTAACTTTGCTTCCTTAACAGGATATGGTGTTAATTTTTCTAAGGCATAACTATATGCCTGAAGCTGTCCAAAATAATGCGCGCGCAGCCACTGCCTATGCGCCGGACTGTGAATCACACTGGTTTTAAAATCGACGACAATCCACTGGTTATCGTTATTTAAATAAGCATAATCGATTATTCCTTGCAGTAAATGTCGGTCTAAGCTGACCATAAATTTTTTCTCGCGCCACAATGTATTTCGATTATTATTTTGGTGACTGATCCACACTGCATAAACCGAACTCAAAAAGACCTCCAAACATTTTTTAAATAATTTTTGACTGCCGGAGGCAGGTCCGCCATGGGCGGACATCATTTCAACTTCACGTTCTATTCGCTGTTTTATTTTTAAAACAGAATCACTGCTTGAAATATTTTTAATAAATTCGTGCACACGCCGACCTAAATATTCATCTGAACTCTGCAATGCTTCTTCGGTTAATTCAAAATCATCTTCGATTGGTGTTGGAAAACTTTCTGCGTTAAAACCCACTTTTAATTGAAAAGCCCGCGCGCAATAAGGCAGAAGGGTATATTCGGTGGCGCTTAGAGTTTGCGAAGCCAACTGTTTTATGGGGGCAGACCATAATTTTATTTCTTCTGAAACTGAGGTTAATTGTAATTTTTCATTTAAATTAATTTGTTTTTGACGACTAAGACCTGCCAAGCTCCCCGGTTCAGGCAAGGTCAGTGAAAAATGTTTTAAATTAAAATGACCGGGCTCTCCTGCTTCAATGGCATTTTTAACTTCGGGATAGAGGTCCATTAACCAACTTAAAACATTTTTGCCTTCGTTTTCTTCATCTTTATTTTTAGATTTACGGAGTTTATATCCGCCTGTTAAAAATAATTTTTCTTTGGCGCGGGTCGAGGCGACGTAAAAAATTCTTTTGGCTTCTGCTAATTCTTTTTCAGCCTGCCGCTCTTTGATTTCCTCCTCAAAATAACCACCTTGAATAGTCATCGTTTTTTTGCCGTCGTAAATAAAAACCTGACTTTCAATCCCTCTGGGATTTGAATCAATGGCGCAATAAAAAACAGTATTAAATTCAAGGCCTTTGGCAGCATGAACGGTCATGAGTTTGACGGAGCCCTGGTCGATTTCTGTTTCTTCATCGGTATCGGGAACATCCGGAGTATTTTCACGCAGATCTTTTTTTTGTAGATGATCTAAATATCCAGCCAGGGCCGTTAAATTGCGGCCATGGTTTTCTTCAAAAACGGTAACGGCTTCTAAAAGTTTGCGGATATTGCTGAGGCGGCGCATGCCCTGAAATTTTCCAAGACTGACCGCTTCGTAATTTGTATTTTGAATAAACTGATTCAAAAGTCCTGACAAAGTCATCTCGTTTTGAGCATGATAAAGAGGCTCGAAAACTTTTTTAAAGCCGGGGAACATTTGGTAGGCACTTTCTAATAAATGATCTTTGGAGGCTCTTTTTTTAAGGGTGTAAAGATTTTCATCGCTAATTCCAAAAAAAGGACTGCGCAAAACACTTAATAACTCAAGCTCAAGAGTCGGATTTTGTAAAAGTTTTAAAACACTGAGTAAATCTCTAATTTCTAGTTGATCAAAAAAACCTTTGCCCTTAATCAGTTGATAGCGAATATTTAAATTTTTTAAAACGTTTTCAAAAATAGGGGCATGATTAAGCGTTCTAAATAAAATCACCATTTCTTTTTCAGGAATGCCTAAATTTAGCCGCTCTAAAATTTGTTGCCCCACCCACAGGGCTTCTTTTTTACGAAGCGTAGAGATTTTACTGACCTCTTTTTCGGTAAAAATTGCAATTTGCGGGGCATTGGATTCATTTGTTTGAGTGAGTCCGTGCCCAAGAGGTTCATAGCCGTGGCTTTTTTCCCAAAACAGAGTAAAAACTTCGTTTACAAAATCAATCACTGGCTTGTGCGAGCGATAATTTTCCTGCAGATCAATGCGTGCGAAGTCACTTTTTTGGCTAAGCTTTAAAAATTGTTCGGGTTCTGCATAACGAAAACCGTAAATCGATTGTTTATGATCGCCGACAAAAAATAAATTATTTTTATTTTTGAGTTTATTAAAAATTTCAAACTGAATAGCGCTGGTGTCCTGGGTTTCGTCAATCATGATGTAATCAAATAAATTTGTTTTGATTTTTTTACTGCTTAATAGTTCTAGAGTCTTTACTTGCAAATCATCAAAGTCGAGAAGGCCTTGCCCGCGTTTTTCAAAATAAAATTTTTGTTCAAAATCATGAAGTAGTTCATAAAAAAGTTCACGGGCAGGAAGTTGTTTAGTCTCGTAAGCGATTTGCTTTAGTTTTTTTAAAGTACTGCAAAAATCTTTATATATTTCTTTTAAAGTTTCACTCCCCGCAATGCGAGGCATTTTTATTTTTTCTAAATCTTCTAGATGGGTATTAATGGCTTCATCGATCGCATCAAGTCTTTCTTTTGTCGCTTTAGTTTGTTCGTCTGTTTGAGCTGTCGTTTTATAATCTGCCGCAATCTCAATGAGCTGATTTTTTATTTTTTCTAGAGGCAGAACCGGTGCTTTTTCAATGAGCTTAGAATTTTTGCCCAGACTTTGTAACTGGCCATAAATTTTAAAAAGAGCAGCTTTTATTTTTTGAGGGTCGAACGTTTCAAAAAAAGTTAACCATTTTTCTTTTAATTCTGAATCTTCTGTAGAAATTTTTTCGTTAAAAAGAGTATCAATCACTTCTTCTTTTAAAAGTTCAGACTCAGTTTCTTCTAAAATTCTAAATTTAGGATCAAGCCCAGCTTCGATGGCGTTTTCTTTTAAGAGCTGGCTGCAAAAACCATGAATGGTTGTAATTTGAGCTGTATCAAATTGGTATAACAAATTTAAATATTTCGACTCAGTTTCGCTCAGAGTTTGAATGGCTGCGTACAAACGTTCTCGCATTTCCATGGCGGCTTTCTCTGTAAAAGTGACAGCTAAAATTCTTGAAAGTGGAATATCTTTTTTAATAATTTCAATAAAACGATTAACGAGAACTGTCGTTTTGCCTGTACCCGCTCCTGCTGAAATAAATGTATCTTGAGTTAAGCTCTCGACTGCTTTTTTTTGTGCGGGGTTTAATGTTTTTTTAATAGCACTCATAGGGCGATCACGTCCGGTAATTCTTGAAGATCACTTTCGCTTTGGGCACGCCAGTTCTCAAAACGACACAAAGGTCTTAGAGAACAAAAGTCACAAGTTTTGGGGTTAACGGCGACGGGCTGTTCTTCAAATTGTTTAATTAAGTTAAAAATATGTTTTTGAAAATCTTCCATTACTGCGCTCAAGCCTTTTTCATTTTTTAAATAATTTTTTCGATCATTAAATTCGAGAGGCAAGTCGTTTCCATAAATTCCTTCCAAAGTTTGTTTTTCTAAATTAACAATCTCAGCTCCCAGTATTTGGGTGGGCTCGACCGTTTGAGATAACAGCCAGACATAAAACAAAAGTTGCAACGATTGCCCGGTTCGAATTTTACTGGCTTTAAACCTGTAACTTTTTTTATAGTCTTTAATAAGATATTGATTTTGTTTAGTTTGATCGACGCGATCCATGCGACCAATGAACTTTAGTTCAGGGCTATATTGAAATTCATAATCTTTCTCAAAATAAATGGGTTTGAGGGTCCCCGTTTTTAAAGCATCGTACTCTATCGCTAAGATGCCGTTTAAAATTTTAGTGATTTTGCGCCATAAAAGAATTGAAGTGAGATCATTGCCATTTAAGAAAAGCCATTGCGGCTGCGCTTTTTTGTTTTGAGCAAAATCAACGAGTGCTTTCTGCCATAAATTTAATTCAGGGATAGGATTTTTTAGTTCTAAAAATTCTTTTAAAGTTTCATGTAAAAACTCGCCGGTACGGATACTGATTTCAGCAAAGCGGCTGCTCTGATCAATTTTTAAAATATTTTCGGCAAAAAACTTGTAAGAACATTGATTAAATTTTTCTAAAGCCGAAGCGCTCCAAGATGAGTAATTTAAAATATTTTTAGAGCGGTCAAAATTGACTTCAATATCATCTTTTTGGCTTAGCGTCACAATCTCGCTAACCACTTGCTGCAAATGAGTGGAAAGAGCTTGTTCAGAATGAGTCATCCAATACATGGCGAGATGAGCCGTATTGAGCAGAGCATTTTCAGAACCGATTTCCAGTAAATTTTGTTTTTTAGTGTTGAGACTGTTCGGAGCAAATAAATCGATAAGTTGCTGTAAGTAAAACGATTTTAAAAGCGGGCGATAATCTGCACTTCGCTCAAAATGGCATAAATATAATTTTTTTTGAGCACGGGTGGCGCTTAAATAAAATAAATAGGGTTCATGCAGTCGTTTTTGTTCGGCACTCACTAAATTCCAACCCAAAAAATTAATTTCGACATCACGAAAAACCGGAGATTCACGATGATTTTGAGGAAACTCTTTTTCAACGAGTCCTGCCAGAAAAACATAAGGGTATTCTTTTTGACGGGCCAGGGTTGCAGTATAAATTTGGACACTTTCATAGGAGTTTTGTTTGTTGGAGATTAGATGGATTTCAATGGCTGAATTGAGGCGCTCTAAATAACTCGCTACCGAAAAAGCGTCCTGCTGAAAATGAAAATCAATATCTCTAAATAAAAGATCGAGTTCTTTTAACTGGCCTAATTCTTCTTCTTGAATTTGGTCAAATAAAAACTTTTTAATCAAATCGACACAATCAGCTGAATTTTTAGCGTTTAGTATTTGATTATTGAAATTGAGGAGCGGTCTGAGGGCTAAGCTTAACTTTTGATTTAAACTTTCAAATTGTAATGCTGAATATCTTTTTTCATCTAGATATTTAAATCCATGAGCCCAGTCGTTTAGAGCCGGTTTATTTTCAAAATATTTTTGATATTGAATAAATTTAAGAAGAGCAAAGTCATCAGGCGCCACCATTTTTAAATATTCAAAAACAGCTTCAAAGACAGGATTTTGGGTCAGCGGATTAATTAGTAATTTTAATTTTCTAAGTAGCGGCTCATTTTTAAACCACAGTCGTTCATGAATTTCGTGAGGGATCTGATAATAATTAAAAATTTGGCTTAAATCGTTGAGCCGTGAGCTTAAATTGCGGTAAATCACCATGATTTCAGTTGGCCGAACCCCTTCATTTAAAAGTTTTCTAATTTCTGTGGCGATCATTTTCATCTCGCCTGATGGCGTCATGCCTCTTAAAATTTGAATTTCTTCTACATTTGTTTGAGTATATTTTTGAGAAGTATTTTGAAAGAGATGAGTACTAATAAAAGCTAAAGCGGGACGCTCGAAACGTTTTAAATTTTGATCAGTCGTCGTTGTTTTAAATCCTAATTTATTTAACTTTTTGCGGGTATTTCTGGGAATCTCAAATAAACTCTCGCGGCTATCTGTGAAATCAGTAAGGCTAAAGGAAATATTTTTAATTGATTGGCTCAAGGCTTCCAGCCAATGCCATTGGATTGCATCCATTTCATAGAAACCATCAAAAAATAGGTGGCCCACTCTTTGAGTGAGCTCTGGATTATCTTTTAAAATTTGGCCCCATAACCAAAAGCGATCTTCTTTGTTATCTAATTTTAAATTTTGCAATTTTTTATCGTAAGCGCGGTATAAAATTAAAATTTCAGTTAGCTTTTGAGAAAGTCCCGGCAAAAGAGTTTGAGCTTCAAATATTTTTTGCTCAATTGCAGCGCCATTTTTATTAAACAGTCGATCTTTACTGAGCTGACTAAATGTTTGAGCCAAAATGTCAGTAAAACCAGCAGTGTAGGAGACTTCATAAAAATAATTTAATTTACTTTTGTTTTCTTCAATCACATTTTTAATCAAAATATTTTTAAGAGATTTTGAAATAAACCCGATTCTTGATTTGGCAGTCAGCTTTTCCATTAACTCTTCAAAAGTGTAAATCGTGGGGTCGAGTAAGCCCGGCTGATCTGAAATTTTTAAAATGAGCTTTTTAATCCGGGCCACTTGCTCATGGGTGGGCACAACAAAATAACCACCTGCTTTTAAAAAAGCTTCAATTTGCAGATGGGTTTTACCGGTTCCCGGAAGGCCAGTAATTAATGTAAGGGACATACGAGATTATATAAATTATGACGTCTATCTGCTTCGTTTCAGCTCAGTTCGACTCCGCTCACCGAGCGTAGTCGAGGTGTGCGGATCAAAGACGATAGGGGTCAAAAATATTCAAATTCGAATTCTTTGATCTCTAAATCTCTTTTTAAACGCTCGACTTCACGTTGATTTAATTTTTTGAGTTTCCCGGCTTCTAGATTGGCGATTTGTAAATTTACAATACGGACACGGTGTAAAAAACTAATGCGCAGGCCTACGCTTTCACAAATTTTTCTAATTTGACGGTTTTTGCCTTCGGTCAAAGTGATTAAAAATTTCTTTGATGACTTTTGCACAATAATGGGCGGGCGAGTCTTTTGACCATAAATTTCAATAGGTTTTTTAAGCTGTTCAATAATGCGGTGGTTTAAGGGAAAAGTCACTTCTACTAAATATTCTTTCTCGTGATAAAAATCGGGGTCCATCAGTCTTCTAGAGACAACCGGATCGTTGGTTAAAATAATGAGTCCTGTTGAAAATTTATCGAGACGACCCACAGTCACAACGCCTTTGGGAACCTTCACAATGTCTAGAATTTCGGTTTCGCCTTCTTGAGCATTCACCGTCACCACATCTTTGGGTTTATTAAATAAATAATATGAATACTGAGCCTTAGTTTCTTTTACTTTTTTATCAAAACTAATTTTATCGACTTTAGGGTCAATTTTGATGGAAGGGTCGGTGATTTTACTGCCGTTCACAGCCACCCAGCCGTTTTGAATAAACTTCTCTACTTCGCGGCGAGAAGAAAAACCAATTTCGGATAAATATTTTTGGATGCGTAACAAACTAAGCCGTAACTTTACTTTTTGATTTGGTGAGCAGTTCTAAGAAATTCTTAAACAAATAATCCGCATCATTAGGGCCTGGAGCTGCTTCGGGGTGATACTGCACTGAGAAAATCGCTTTGGTTTTGTGAGCAATGCCTTCGTTGGTTTTGTCATTTAAATTAATATGAGTCACTTCCACATTTTTCTTATCGAGTGTTTTTTCATCCACGGCGAAACCATGATTTTGAGAGGTGATTTCAACTTTGCCGGTTTTTAAATTCATGACCGGATGATTGCCGCCGCGATGACCAAACTTTAATTTATAAGTTTTTGCACCCAGTGCCAGTGCGAGTAGTTGGTGACCGAGACATATTCCAAATAAAGGCATGTCGGTTTCAATAATTTGTTTAATCGTTTTGATGGCATAGGTCACGGCGGCAGGGTCGCCAGGGCCGTTTGATAAAAAAACACCGTCTACATTTAGTTTTTTGACTTCTTCAAAAGTGGTTTGAGCCGGAACACGAATCACTTCAATGCCATAAAAATTTAAACGATCAATAATATTTTGTTTCATTCCGAAATCAAATGCAGCCACAGTAAATTTTTTCTCGCCAGTCGCCTTGTATGTTTTTTTATCTTTATGAGTCACAAGGGTTGCTAAGTCTAGGCCGTTCATATCTGGAGATGCTTTTACTTTTTTAAGAAGACTGGCGGTATCTAAATCAACTGATGACACAATGCCGCGCATTGCACCCTTATCGCGCAAATGGCGCACCAGCATGCGGGTGTCGATGTCATAAATGCCTGGAATTTTGAATTTTTTTAAGAAATCACCCAGGCTTTCGGTGGCGCGGTAGTTTGAATAAATAGGAGAATAGTTTTTTACAATAAAGGCCTTCATAAAAGGCTTTTCGTTTTCCATATCTTCAGGGTTAACACCGTAGTTGCCAATTTCAGGGTAGGTCATACAGATCATTTGTTCAGCATAGGAGGGGTCAGTTAAAATTTCTTGGTAGCCTGACATGGAGGTGTTGAAGCAAACTTCGCCTGTGGCCTCACCGTCAAAGCCAAACGAAATCCCTTCAAACTGGGTTCCGTCTTCTAATAAAAGTATCGCTTTTTTTGTCATAAATCAGTCGTTTTCGGGTAGGTAAACCCTTCTATTATAGAGGGTAAAAACTGAAACAACCAATGAGGCCTAACGATAACTAGAGAGATGTTTTTACTTAAAATTTTGACTGGCGCCGGGGAGACTTTTTTAGTTGATCACAAAGGTCATCTCACCCTCACCGCGGTCGAAAAAAAGGCCCAGGTGTGGATTAACCGTTCCCAAAAAACTTTCGATACTCTTTATTTACCTGTTTCAGACTTGTGGCACGATGAAACCACCCCCAATGGTGTGGCCGCACTCGCTTTAAAGAACTTAATTAACGATGGTATTCATATTGTGCTCCTTGCAAAAGAAGGCGAAGAAAGTAAAGCCGAATACATTAAAAAAACTCTAAAAACACTCAAGACTTTTAATTCTTTTCAATCGAAATCTTTATTTAGCGTCCAGTCTTTTTCGTCTGTAAACGATAAAAATAA
Source organism: uncultured bacterium (assembly GCA_964390935.1). Lineage (GTDB taxonomy): Bacteria > Margulisbacteria > CAYMKA01 > CAYMKA01 > CAYMKA01 > CAYMKA01. The sequence continues at coordinate 3,493 of CAYMKA010000013.1, read as the reverse complement.
TGCCAATGCCCTCTGGATTTCAAATGGAAACAGCCAAATGAAATATCCCGGCGTTAAAGCCTCTCACAAAATTTATTTTAAAAACGGCGGCCTTAAAACTCATAACTATCATGTAGATCACTATGCTTTAGATACTCTGGAGGGTTTTTTGGCGTGGCTGCATTTAAATAATTTATATGATTTGAATGATTTTCAATATCGTTTGGTGCAAATTCTTTTTGAAAAAGGGATTTCTCTTATTTCTTATAAAGGGTTGTATGAAGATTATTTAAATAAACCTAAAAAAGAGTTGGAATCTAAAATTGATGAATTGTATGAAAGCACGGCTAAATCTTTTTTCAAGTTTCCGCTCAGTGATTTGCATAATCATCCCACTTCTTGTGCGCAGCCTGAATTTATTATTGAAAGAATAAAATCTAGACCTGAAATAGATTGGAGTAATTTAAATAATCACATTTTAATTGCCAATCGTTTAAAAGTTTTGGGCTATGACAGTATCGAAGCCATTGCACATGCCAACGACACTTTTGCTATGAAAAAATTAATTTCGCAAAGCCTGGATACCACAGGTTCTCTTAAAGAATATTTACTGCGTTATGAAATTATTAAAAAAGTGGTCACCACTCATGATGATTGCAGACAATTAGCCTTTGAAATGGCGCAGGAAGCTCATCGCAACGGAGTGAAATATTTAGAAATGCGTTATGGCGTGGTGTTGCAAAAACCAAAAAATATTTTATCTGATTCTGAAATTGAAGCTTATCGTTCTGCCAGTGGAGAAGAAAAAGAAAAATTGTATCAAGACCTTTTAAAAAAATCACAGCTGAAAGAAACTCTAGAGTCGTATTTTGAAGGACTGATGCAATTCAAAAAAGAGCAGCCTGATTTTGAATTTGGCATGTTAACAATCGTCGACAAATCTTTTTCTCCTTTGTTTGTGGAATTTATTGGAGATTTAATTTTAAAAATAAAAAAAGATAAAAAGTCAGATAAAGAATTAGTGAAGCGTTTAACTGGCTTTGATACTGCTGGAGAAGAGTACAAGACTGATTCAGCTGGAAATGTGATTTGGAAATACGATGCCCGTTCACATGAGCCGGCTTTTAAAAAACTAAGAGACAGCAATTTATTTAAAACTTTTACCAGCCATGCGGGTGAAAGTTTTGCTTCTGTAGAAGACGGGCTAGATGCTGTTGAAAACGCCATTAATTATTTAAAAGTAAACCGCATTGGCCACTGTATTGTGGCAGGTCTTAATCTTGAATCTTTGCTTTTTCAAAGAGACGGTTACGGCAAAATTTATGATGCTGAACGTATTATGCGGTTGATTAAGCGCCAAGAAAGTCTGATTCAATTATTAATTGATGAAAATATTTTGGTGGAGTCTAATTTCTCAAGCAATATTTCAACTGGCAATGTGGTGAATCCTTTCAAACATCCGGCGGATCGTTTATCGATTGAAGGTGTTAAATTGATTGTAGGCACTGATGGCACTAGCATGAACGACACTCAAGTCAGCTATGACCTGGCCAAGATGAAATTAGCGCTGGAGTTTCCTGCTGAAATCATCGAAAAAATTATTGAGACTGGAAACAAGCTGGTTAAGAAACTAATTGCAACAAATCCTTAAATATTTAGTTAATAGAAAATAGAAAGTAAAAATATAAATTTTTAATGGTGCCCAGGACAGGAGTTGAACCTGCATGCCTCGCGGCGCTACCACCTCAAAGTAGTGTGTCTGCCAGTTCCACCACCTGGGCAAAAAATTAATCTATTTATTTTATATAGAGAGAACCGCGACGAGAATACTCATCACCATAAAAATAGTTCCAAATAAATAAGTTAATCGATCAAGACCAGCATCAAGCCCTTTGGTTGCGCTAAATAAACTTGATTGTCCGCCAATCGCGCCAAAACCTTCTCCTTTAGGAGAGTGTAATAAAATTAAAATAACGACAGCGAAAGCGCTGACAAATTGAAAAAAATATAAAACGGCCATAAAAATCCTTTCTTTATATAACGGGTGAGGATTATAACCGTATGTTAAACTTTTTGGACATGCCACAAGCTGAAGATAAACCAAGAGAAGAGTGGGATTATGAACAGAGTCGTAAAACAGTCCATTTGAGCTTTTTTGTGATTCATTTGGTGTTTTTTGCTGTGACTAACTTCTTCTTCATTATTATCAATTTGTTCACTGCTCCAACTAAAATCTGGTTTCTTTATCCGCTCATCATCTGGGGATTTTTTGTAGGATTGCATTACTATCTTATGGTTGGTCTTTTAAATAAAAAATTTGATCCCTGGCTGCAAAAAATTCAAAGTTTTCTTGGCTTATGAATTCTAAAAAGCTTTCTAAAAAAAGTATTGTCCTGTTGTCGGCCGGCCTTGATTCATTAACCAACTTAGCAATTGCTTCAAAAAAATCTCAAATCGTTTTGGCACTCACTTTTGATTATGGCCAGCGCAGCGCGGGGCAAGAAATCAAAAAGGCTAAAAAAATTTGCAAGCATTACAAAATTTCTCACGAAGTCGTTGTGATTCCCTGGTTAAAAAAACTAACTCAAACGGCTCTGGTGAATCGGGGCCGCAAAATCCCAAAGCCCACTTCTGAAAATTTAAATGAGTATTCAGTCTCCCTAAAAAATGCCAAGGCGGTCTGGGTGCCTAACCGCAATGGTGTTTTTATTAATATTGCAGCCAGTTATGCCGAAAGTCTGGGGGCGAGTGAAATTATTGTCGGTTTTAACAAAGAAGAAGCGGCCACTTTTCCAGATAATTCTGAAAAATATTTAAAGCAGGCCATTTCAGCTTTATCCAGCTCAACGCTTTCAAAAGTCAAAGTGCATTCGTACACACTGCGGCTCAATAAAAAAGAAATTGTTAAAAAAGCTTTAGAAGTCGGGGCCCCACTCCAATTGGTCTGGTCGTGTTATGAAGGTAAATCAAAAATGTGCGGAGAATGTGAGTCGTGCAAAAGATTACGAAGAGCTTTAGAAGCCAATAGAGTGTAGACTGACTGCATGCTTAAAACTTATTTTGCTCCCAAACCTTTAGATTACGACGGATCGCAATTACACTCCCTTTTTGCTTTTAATGAATTTGATGTGCAGGGCAGTTCACTGGTGGGTTTTATCGGAGCCTGTCAGGTCGATATGGATAACATGGTTGATCAGCAGGATGTGAAAGATCAAAAATTTATTTTTTCGCATCAAATGGTGCATTTTGTTTTAGAGCTTTTTGAGCTTGATCTTGAGCGTGGAGTTCTTTACCAAAGACTTTTGGTTGATCATTTGAAAAAAGAATTGGAACTCCAAAAAAAATCTTTAAAGTTAGAACGCCGCGGCAATGATTTGTATGACGGTAAAGCCAAGCTTAATGTTTCTATTGCGACGCTTTCGCCGGTTTCAACTTTAATTCACGTTGGAATTAACGTTATTTCTAAAGAGACTCCGGTTCTGACCAAAGGTTTAAAAGACTACGGAATAGTCCC
>CAYMKA010000012.1:0-21491 GCA_964390935.1 uncultured bacterium | reverse complement strand
AATCACAGCCTAGATGATTTTTTTGAACAAATTAAAAAAACAATTGGTGCCGTCGCTAAAAAAAAACAACGTCCTAGCTGGGATGAATACTTTTTAGATATTGCCCGCGCTATTGCCATGCGCAGCAACTGTATTAAACGCAAAGTGGCTGCGCTCATTATTAAAGATAAACGTATTATTTCGACTGGCTACAACGGTACTCCTCGAGGGGTTAAAAACTGCTCTGACGGCGGTTGTCCACGCTGTAACAACTTAGCCGAGGGCGGAACGAAGCTTGATGAATGTTTGTGTTCGCACGCCGAAGAAAATGCAATTACCCAAGCTGCCTATCATGGAGTCGCCATTAAAGGCTCCACTATTTACACCACTTTTTCACCCTGTCTGATGTGCACCAAAATGATTATTAATAGCGGCATTGCCGAAGTGGTCTATCAGACCGAATATCCCTTAAATGAAGTTTCTGAGAACTTACTTAAAGAAGCTGGCGTTAGCATTCGCAAATTTAGCCCTCGTTGATATACTCAAACCATGATCGATTTAAACAAAGTTGAAAAGCTCGTCGATATTTTAGAAAACTCTGGAATTTCAGAGTTAACCGTCGAAGAAGGCGACTTCAAAGTTACCGTTAAAAAAGAACTAGGCGGCCAAGTCGTTTACTCTCAACCCCATGTTGTCCCTCACGCTGCACCGACTAGCCATGCGCCGGCCACTGTCATTCCTGCTGCTGGAACTGCACACAGTGTTCCTGCGGGTTTAGTTGCTATTAAGTCTCCGATGGTAGGAACTTATTACTCAAAACCTAATCCTGATTCTGATGACTTCGTTAAAGTCGGTCAAAAAGTGAAAAAAGGTCAGACCGTTTGTATTGTCGAAGCCATGAAACTATTTAACGAAATTGAAGCGGACACTGACGGCACCGTTGAAAAGATTTTAGTCAAAAGCCAAGACCAGGTTGAATTTGATCAGCCGTTGATTTTGATTAAACCATAAACGATCACTTCGGCTCCGCTCAGTGATCGAACAGCCCGCTATAATCACTTTATGTCTGTCTTAAAAAAGTGGAACTTTAAAGAGCGTCATTTAGATCTCGCTAAAAGCTTATCTTCCGAATTAAGTATTTCTCCCATTGTGACTGAACTCTTGATTCAACGTGGTTTTAAAAGCACTTCAGAGATCAATACTTTTTTATATCCTCAGTTTGAGCCTTTAGCCGATGTCATTAAAGATATGCCTGACATGGATAAAGCAGTTCAACTTTTAAATGACGCTATCACGCACCAAACCAAAATTACTGTTTACGGCGATTATGATGTGGACGGAGTCAGTGCGACGGTTATTCTAGTTTCAGCCCTGCGAGATTTAGGAGCCAATGCTCATTTTTATATTCCCCATCGTTTATCAGGTTACAGTTTAAATCCGGAATCTTTAAAAGAAATCAAAGACGGCGGCACCGAAATTATTATTACGGTTGATAACGGCATCTCAGCCTATGAAGAAATTGCTTTCGCCAACAGTTTAGGAATGAAAGTGATTGTCACCGATCACCACACCGTCCCTGAAAAATTACCTGACGCCGCTTGTTTAATTAACCCCAGAAGAATTGTTCCTGAAAACAGTTTAGCCAACTTATGTGGAGCGGGAACTGCCTTTATGCTGGTGGCCGGATTATTTTTATCTAAAAATAAATTTGGAAAAGAAAATTTGAAAAAATATCTAGATTTAGTAGCCGTGGCAACTGTTTCGGATGTGGTTTCTCTTAAAAAAGAAAATCGTATGTTAACCATTTTGGGGTTAGAGCAATTAAACACGGCTCCGCGTCCTGGAATTGCGGCCATTTTAAAAGTTACCAAAAATAAAAAAAAGATTGATGCGCGCGGCATTGGCTTTGGCATCAGCCCCATGATTAATGCCGCCGGACGACTGGATCACGCTGAACTGGCCGTACAACTTTTACTTTCTGAAAACAGTGACGAAGCGATGCGTTGGGCTCATAAAATCAGCGAAGTCAATATGAAAAGACGCACGGCCAGTGAAAACTTAATTAAAGAAGCAGAAAGTATTATTGAGAGTGACTATAAATTCCCAGAAGACAAAGTGATTGTTTTAGCCAATAAAGAATGGCATGCCGGAGTGGTGGGAATCGGCTGCGCGCAGTTAACCCGCAAATATCTAAGACCAGTTGTTTTAATAGGAGCGATTGGCGACGAAGGACGTGGTTCCATTCGCACAGTGCCTGGAGTCAATGTCATGCCCGCTCTGACTGAATGCAAAGATTTACTGCTTACTTTTGGCGGGCATCCAGAAGCAGCCGGTTTTTCAATCGACTTCACTAAAGTAGAAGAATTTAAGAAAAAATTTACGCAAGCTTTGCAGGTTTCTGTGAATCAAGAAGCGATTTTGCCTAAACAAGATATTGATTTATCAATCACTCTGCCTGAAGTCACTTTAGAATTAATTAAAGATCTTCAAAAATTGCATCCGCTCGGAAAAGATAACCCGCTGCCCATTTTTGCCATTGAAAATTTAACGGCTGTCAGTCATGAATTGGTTGGCGACGGCACCCATTTAAAAATGACTTTAACCGATGGCACGCATGAAATAGCCGGAATTGGATTTGGACTTCATGAAACTCAACCCATTTTAGAAACAGGCAAACCTTTTAAAGTAGCCTGTTCGCTTGAACTCAATCAATGGAACAATAAAGAAACAGCCCAATTGCATGTTTATGATATTCAGTTAATAAATCCTTAAATTTAGGGCATAATGATTTCGCTGGGAAATATCCTGGCCAAGGCAGAAACATGGCAACCAAAGAAACACTCGATTTACTTCTCGAAAAATTAAAAGCTTATGCCCCTGACCCCAAAGGTTTGGATCTTGTCAGAAGAGCTTACGAATTTGCAGCTAATGCCCATAAAAATCAGAAAAGAGCTTCCGGAGAACCTTACATTACGCATCCTTTAGGAATTGCCATTTTATTAACCGAGTTTCAACAGGATGCCACCACTCTTTCGGCGGCACTCCTTCATGATGTGGTGGAAGACACAGGCGTGGCCTTAGAAACACTCGAGAAAACTTTTGGAAAAGAAATTGCTCAATTAGTGGATGGTGTTTCAAAATTAACCAATATTCATTTTAGTTCAAAAGTAGAATCTCAAGTCGAAAACTTTCGCAAAATGTTTATGGCCATGGCCAAAGATATCCGCGTCATGATTATTAAATTGTGCGACCGTCTGCACAATATGCGCACGCTCAACTTTGTCCCTGAAGAAAAACAAAAACGCATTTCTCAAGAAACGATGGACGTTTATGCGCCGCTGGCACACAGACTGGGAATGGCGCAGGTGAAGTGGGAATTAGAAGACTTATCGTTTCGTTATTTAAATCCTAAAGAATTTTCTGAAATTAAAAGTTTTGTCGCCGAAAAAAGACGCACTCGGGAAAGTCAGGTCAAAAAAATGGTCGATGCAACCATCAAACTCATGACTGATAACGGCATCAAAGCTGATGTCGCCGGTCGCCCTAAACATTTTTACAGCATTTATCAAAAAATGGTGAAATCACATTTAACGTTTGGAGATTTGTACGACCTCATCGCCATTCGTGTTGTGGTCGATAGCGTGATGGATTGCTACACCGCGGTGGGTTTGGTTCACAGTGTTTACAAACCCATTCAAGGAAAGTTTAAAGATTATATTGCCATGCCCAAAGTGAATGGCTACCAATCGCTGCACACTACCGTCATCGGCCCCAGCGGCAAACCGGTCGAAATTCAAATTAGAACGCTCGAAATGCACCAAGTGGCTGAGTTTGGGATTGCGGCGCACTGGAAATACAAGCAAGGCGAAAAAGCAGGCGCCAAAATTGAAGAAAAATTAGCGTGGATTAGACAATTAGTAGAATGGCAAAAAGATATCACCAACCCCAACGAATTTATTCAAAACTTAAAACTGGATTTATTTTTAAATGAAGTTTTTGTATTTACTCCCAAAGGCGATGTTTACAATTTACCGCTGGGAGCGACCGCTCTTGATTTTGCTTATCTCATTCACACCGAAATTGGACATAGAACAACCGGCATTAAAATTAATAATCAAATTATGCCGCTGGGAACCGAACTTAAAAATGGCGACATTGTTGAAGTGTTAACAGCCAAAAAAGATCAGCCCAGTCTCGATTGGCTTAATTTTGTCATCACCCATCAGGCTAAAGTCAAAATCAAAGCCTGGTTTAGAAAACTCAAAACTGCAGAAAATATTGCCCTCGGTCAAAGCACCCTTGAAAAAGCATTGCGTGCGGTAGGGCTCAATGCCGATGAAGAATTAAAAATAGACAAAATTGCACCGGTATTCAAAAAGTTTAATTTTAAAACTCTGGAAGATTTATATCGCGGCATCGCTTATGGAGATTTTTCGGCTCAGGTCATCGCCGATAAAATAAAAAAACAGCATGATGAAGAAGCCGGCGTATTACCAGAAATCGTCCAACCGGCTAAAGAAAATAAATCCAAGACCAAGCCTGCAAAAACTGACGGCGTCTCTGTGGTAGGCGTCGATGATATTTTGGTACGACTCGCAAAGTGCTGCACTCCCTTACCAGGCGATGAAATTATCGGCATTGTCACCAAAGGCCATGGCATCTCTGTCCATCGCATTCAATGTCACAACGTCATCAATAAAAAATCAGATTTGCAAACAACCCCCGTGCAATGGAACAAACAAACAGAAGGATTCTTTGATGTGGGTCTGGAAGTGAAAGCGTTTGACCGCATGGGATTATTAAAAGATATTTTAAATGCGGTGTCTGAAAGCCGTACAAACGTTCGCGAAGCACAGGTGAAAATGGGCGAAGAAGGCGGAATGATGATTGCGTATTTGATGCTGCACATTCGCGACGTAGAACACTTAAGTTCGGTGATTAACACGATCCGCCGCATGAATGATGTCTATGACGTTTATAGGGTGAAGAATTAGAAAAAATTAATTCAAAGATTTTTTTCGCCAAGTTCTATCTCTACAGGCTTATTGCCATCGCTAAACTCTACTTTTATTCTGATTTGATTGCCATCTTTTATGAAATCAATTTTCTTAAGATGATCTAATTGTAATTCGTTGGTATTCAACAAATTGTGAACTTTTGGTTTTTCGTCAATCAACGTATTATTTGAATAAACTTTACAAGACATCCGAAAGTTTAACTGAACAATGTTGTTACTATAAGTCAAACCAAGATCGGAAATTATCTCTGCTTTGTTTATATCGTCAGCAAAATTCACAACAATTCCTTTTTGTTTCATCTCATCAACAACACTAATGCTGCCTTCATAAAAAGAAATAGCCTTATCGATTTGTTTTCCTGCTTCAACTTTACGGTCGTCACTACCATTACTTATACCTTTAGTGCCTACACCTGTAGCCACTGATAAAATATTCAAATTGTTTTTAATTAATTTTAATAAGGTTACCGTATCTTTATTGTTCAGCCATGTCGGAACACTAGAGAGTTGCTTATCAGGAACATTGTTATTTTTATCAAGAACGGTATAAGGGGCATAAGAAAATTTAAACTCTTCTCTATGGCCATCACCATGAATACGTGTACCGTTAACAGTAAAACCACCGTGCTGGCCATAGTTTAAGCTTATTTTATCCAACTCCAATTTTCTTCCGCTCAGAGTAGTGGTAACTTTATTTACATTTGTAGAAGAACCACCGGCACCTGCAGAACTAGGACCTTGAATATCCGATATGCTTGAAGTTAAAAATATTTTCATAAGTTTTCAATTTACTGCCAGTTCGGAACAGACAATACCGCTTTACCACCTTGCCCCTCTATATATTTGAGTTCTGAATGTTGCGATATAACACCATCTCTTTTTAGTTGCTCCATACCTATTTGAGCAGTTTTAAAAGAAGCTTTCCCATTTGGTAAATTTAAGTGATATTCATTTTCTCGGCCATTCCACGCAAACTTAGTTACTTTAATTCCTAAATTTTTTTCAAATCTATCGACTATTTTTTTTGTATCTGCACTCATATTGTTATTTTTACCAACACCAAAATCGTTGTTAATTTCAACTCTTAATCCCATTACAAAACCTCCTAAAAAAATTACTAAAATAAGTTTAGTTATAACGATACTGCCCCCCCCGAGCTCATATACATTGATATTTTATGGTGGATTGTATTACAATGTTTACAAAGTGATTTATTACGAAAAAGAGGTAAGAAGTTTCTTAAAAAAGGGAAAGATCACTTTAGAAATTTTTAAACGTTTTGATAATGCCTTCATCGCTCTAGAGGCGACAAAAGATTTATCACTATTCGATATTAAACGTTTAAAAGGCTCTGCTAGCAGAAATTATTATCGTTTAAGAAAAGGCAAATATCGGGCGATATTTTATTTAGAAAATAATGACTTTCATGTCATTATCATTGCCAAACGTGAGGAGGTTTATGATTTATGGGAGTAAGTTCAGTTCGTTTTAACGCTAAAGAAGAAAAAATTATAAAGATTCTGTCTTTACATTTTCATTGTGATTATTCCAGTTTAGTAAAGAAGTCTCTTTTTGATATGTATGAAGACTTAAAAGATCGTGAATTTATTGAAAGTTTTGAAAAAAAAGAAAGCAAAAAAAAAGTAAAGTTTTTAACAGCCCAAGAAATTTTAAAAAAATAAATTATTAAATAGAGAATTCAACATGTCAAAAACCAGACTAAAAATAGCTAAAATTTCAAAAGAACCAGATAAACGATCTATAAAGTCGGCATCTGAAAAGGTATTAATGCTAACTCCGAAAGAAACAAAAAAATTCAATAAAACACTTTTTAAAATGAAAAAAGGAAAGTATTACACCCTTGCCATTAGCCATTGAACTCAAAAACTTTATAAAAGAATATCATTCTAAAAAAGGCATTCAACGCGCGGTGGATGGAATTGATTTAGAAATTTATGAAGGAGAGTTTTTTGGGTTTTTAGGACCCAATGGAGCTGGCAAAACTTCAACTATTAATGTTTTAACAGGTTTGTCCTCCCATACATCAGGGACTGCTAAAATTTTTGGATATGATGTGGTCAAAGATTATCAAACGACTCGTCGCTTAGTGGGGATTTCACCTCAAGAATATAACTACGATCCTTACTTAAATATTAAAGAAATTTTAGTTTATCAAGCGGGTTACTATGGCATCCCAGCCAAAGTGGCTAAACCCAAAGCGGATGAACTGTTACATCTATTTGGCTTAAGCGAAAAATCAAAATTAGAGGTTGTTAAACTTTCGGGCGGAATGAAAAGACGTTTAACCATTGCCCGGGCCCTGATGCATGAACCTAAAATTTTATTTTTAGATGAACCCACAGCAGGTCTTGATGCAGAACTGCGAGTCGAACTTTGGGAATATATTCGCAAATTAAATAAAGCGGGCACAACCATTTTTTTAACCACACACTACTTAGAAGAAGCCGAAGAACTGTGTAATCGCATTGGCATTATTAACCATGGCAAAATTTTACTGATTGATGAAATTAAAAATATTTTAAAACTCAACGGTAATTTAGAAAAATTTTACTTGGATATGACCAAAACAAAGAAAGAAAACGTCTAATGGAATACAAACCTTATATTGGATTTTTGACTTTCACAAAACGAGAAATATTGCGTTTTGTGCGTGTGGCCAACCAAACACTTATTCCTCCGGTTTTAAACGCTTTTTTGTATTTATTGATTTTTGGTGTCTTTATTGGGGAACGCATTGGCCTGGTCAATGATCACAGTTATTTAAAAATTTTAGTCCCAGGACTGATTGTGATGGATATCATTAACAGCGCCTATCAAAATACCAGTTCCAGTGTGTTTATTGCCAAATGGTCGAAGCATATTCAAGAAATTTTAATTTCACCGCTTACTCATCTCGAAATTACAATCGGCTATATTATCGGTGGCATTGTGCGCTCGTTTTTTGTTTCGCTTTGTATTTATTTGATTGCTGGTTTTTTTGGAGGATATTCGATCAGCCATCCCTTTTTATTTATCTTTTTCTTTTTAATGATTGCTATCGGATTTTCTGCGATCGGCATTATCATTGCCCTATGGAGCGATGACTGGGAGCAGCTCTCCATTTTGACCAGCTATTTATTAACTCCTCTCACTTTTTTAGGAGGAGTTTTTTATTCACTTTCGATGCTACCGCCATTTTTAAAAATCATTACTTTGTTTAATCCTCTATTTTATTTAATTGATGGGTTTCGTTACTCAATGATTGGAACTTTAGAAGGCAATTTAACTATTTCGATGACGCTCGCAGTTGCTTTTGCCATTGTCACTACTATCTACACAACATATATGTTGAAGACCGGTTATAAATTACGGCCATAGATTACGCACACTTCGATACGATTGCTACGCAATCACTCAGTGAGCGAATATATGTTCGTTCCCCGAGTGCTGCGAAGCAGTGTATCGAGGGGAACATAACGACATCTTTCGATCTAATTTTTCATCAAAAAACCGAAATACTTGGTATAAATTTTTTATTTTATGGAAAGAATAAGAAATGTCACTCAACATAAACAACATGACCCCAGGTTATGGTGCTAATGGTGTAAATAGCCGTTCCAACATTCAAAATTCTGGGTCAAAAATAGAATCTGAGTTTTCTAAACCCATGGAAAAATTAAAATCACTTCTCAGTGATCCCAAAGATTTTTCGATGGCGGTTCAACACACGGTCAACACTATTCATCAGTTAGCAAAACTACACCCGCTTGAAAAAGATTTAGAGTTTGGAGGTCGGGTGCCATGACCATCCAAGATGTCTCTACTCAATTCACCAAATCAGTTCAGTTCTTAATTGCCGTCTTAACTGAAGTGCGTTTGGAAAAAATGGATTACAACGTGATGGTGGAAACCTTTAAAAATTTCAACACCGGTGAAAAATCTTATTACTATAAAGAACTGGAACGGTTTTTAAAAATGAAAAAAGAACAAGACGACTATCTTTATCAAATGTATTGGAACAAAGAAGTCGTTAAACGGACTATGGACAAATTAAAAGACTTATCTGAAATGGCTCACGCTTAATGCAACGGATTACTTTTAATATTCTTTAAAATATATTTTTCTGGATTTTGTGCAAATTCGACTGCCACTGTTTCGTCGACCACTCCATTATAAGTATCCCAATCATCTCTATATAATTTTAAACTTCTCATTAGCCCAGAACCTTCTACAAACTTATAGCCATCTTTGTATAAACTTACAAAACTTGCCGTCTTAGCTTTGAACAAGGTAATTAAAATCAACTTTAAAAGTTTTTGTAGTCCTATCCGGCGAAAATCAGGCCGTGTGGTTCCTATTTTAAAAATAAGATGAGGGGCTTCAACTGAACCCGAAACCTGATAATAAGCACTGGCGATCGTTTTGAATTGAGACTGACTAAGTGTATTTTGAATTTGATTTACCATTTCATCTAACAATTCAGACTTAATTTCATCGTTCAAATTTAAGTTTTTTACATAATCTTCAAAAGACACTTTAAGATAACTTCGTAAATTTTTGTCAGGTAAATCTGCTTTCAGTTGAAAAGCATTAATAGGTTCTTGAAAAATACCCCATTGGGTTTTTTGATAATAATCTTCCACAATCAACTTTTGAAAAGGGGTTGCATCAAATGCAGGTGAAAACTCAAAGCCTTTGGATTTAAAAACATCTTTAATGAAAGACGGTGAAATATACCGAGAACGTTCATCAACATTGATCATTAATTCCCCTAGGCCGTCTCTCATTTTTTTGTGCTCAAAAACAACTTTTTTACCAAGCACTTGAGACAGAGCCCTGCCCAGTCGTCTTAACGAAATGGGGTCCCCAAAAATTTGATAATTAAACTGGTCGGCAATATGCATAAAACCTCTATTATTTTATCGTTTGGCATTATTATTTTTCCTATTTTTGAGCTTATAAACTAAATGAAATTTTCTGTTTAAAAAGACGATAATTAACCATGCAGTTAAAAACAGTCGCTGGCAGCAAAAAAATAACCGCACTTCGTACCGTCCCTAAACCTTGGGGCATTACTTATACGCTCTATGCCGAAGAACATTTTCGAATTAACTTATTAAGCATAAAACCCAAAAAAGGGATCGCGGCTCATTACCATACCAGCAGAAGTGAAATATGGGCGATCGCAGAAGGCACAGCTGAAATTCAGCGTGATGACAGCACCGAATATCTTTCCACAGGTCATTCCGTTATTATCCCTCCTGGACTTTTACACAAAATAAAAAACAATTCTTCCAAAATCACACTCCAGGTTTTAGAAATTCAAATGGGGAATAGCTTCGGCAAAGACGATATCATCGCCGCTCATCATGAAAAATTAACAAACACTGACCAGAACATGCCTTTCATCAATAAGTTCAAAGAAATTGAAATAGGCCGAAGACCCTGGGGCGAATATCAAGTGATTCACGATGGCAAACATTTCAAAATTAAAGTTTTAAAAATAAATCCCAATCAAAGCATTTCTAAACAACTTCACAATCACAGACAAGAAACTTGGATGGTGGTTCAAGGAACAGCCTTAACTGAACTCAATCATGAATCAAGGATTTTAGGTCCAAATCGTTCTATCTTCATTCCAAACAAAGCCATGCACCGTATAAAGAATCCTTCCATGATTAATGAACCGCTTATTATTGTAGAAGTGCAAACTGCTCCCCCGGGCATAGACCCTTATTTTGGAGAAGATGATATTTACAGGTTTTCAGATCAATACGGCAGAAAATAATTCAAAATTATCTATCTATTTTTTAAAACTAATCGAATGTTTCCATTGACTTTGAGGTTCTTTGAAGTCACTGCGGTAATGTGCGCCACGGCTTTCTTTTCGCTCCAAGGCTGCTAAAGTCACTAGATGAGCCAGGGTCAATAAATTAGAAGTTTCAAAATCAATTTCTTTTTCTAATTTCATTTTTTCAATTTCAAGAAGTGCAGTTTTTAAATCTATTTCATTTCGAATAATGCCTACTTTTTCCCACATTAGTTTTCTTAATGCTTCTCGAAGTTTTTTAGATTTTTCACTCGGTTCTATTAAAAAAACATGCGCCTTAAATTCATCAGGAATCCATTCGCTAGCCGTTTTAGGAGAAGGCGCAAAACCTTTGCCTTCTTTAATCACTTTTAAACCGTCCACTGCCGCCCGGTGACCAAACACCAGTCCATCCAAAAGCGAGTTAGAAGCGAGACGGTTTGCGCCATGCACTCCCACATCAGCGCATTCTCCCGCTGCATATAAATTCTTTATCTTCGTTTTGCCCCACAAATCAGTTTCAATGCCACCCATGCAATAGTGAGCAGCGGGGACAACCGGAATCATTTGATTTCTAATATCAATTCCCGACTGCAAACAGCGTTCAAAAATTTGAGGAAACCGTTTCTCTAAATCAATTTTCATTTCTGATAAATCGAGTAAGACATGATCACTTTTGGTCTCAGCCATCTCATTCCAAATGGCGCGGCTTACCACATCACGCGAAGCGAGTTCTAGCCGCGGATCATACTTTTTCATAAACCGTTCGCCATGAATATTTTTTAAATAAGCCCCTTCCCCTCGCACCGCTTCTGAAATAAGAAAAATAGAAACCGGTTTACGGTCACCCAAATAAAGAGTGGTGGGATGAAATTGAATAAATTCTAAATCTTTTAAAACAGCGCCTGCGGTGTAAGCTGCCACGATCCCGTCGCCGGTGGTGGTCTCAGGGTTAGAAGAAAATTGATACAGCTGCCCGTAGCCCCCTGTAGACAAAATGGTTATTTGAGCTAAATACACAATCATTTCTTTCTGGTCTTTATCCCAAATAAGCGCTCCATAACATCTGCCGTTTTCTACCAATAAATTTAAAAGCATTTGATGTTCATAAATAGCAATATTTTTTAAAGCGGCAACGCGAGGCCCCAGGCCTTTTTCAATTGCAGCACCCGTCATATCTCCGGCATGCAAAATCCGGCGATGCCCGTGGGCACCTTCTTTTCCAAATACCAATTGGCCATTTTTGGTTTCAAAATCAATACCCATCTCCACCAGTTCCTTAACCCGAACTGCGCCTTCTTCCACCAAAATTTTGACAGCATCAGGAATACAAAGTCCGTCTCCAGTCGCTAAAGTGTCTTCGTAATGAAAAGAAGTTTTATCTTGAGGATGCAGGGCTGCGGCAATACCGCCTTGAGCGAGTTGAGTGTTGGTTTTTTTAATTTCGGCTTTTGATAAAACCGCTACTTTGGCCTGAGTCCCAATAGTGTATGCGGCCGAAAGTCCGGCAATGCCTGTGCCAATAATGAGCACGTCCACTTGTTTGGTTTTAATCATGAGAGATCAGGAAATTGTCTGCCCTTAACTATTTTTTTACAAATTCAATTTTTTGGCCTGCTACGTCAATTCTGATTTGATCCTGTTCTTTAAACTCGCCTTTTAAAAGAAGAGTGGCTAAAGGATTTTCAATATGCTTTTGCAAAGCCCGGCGCAGGGGTCTTGCTCCGTAAGACAAGTGTGTTCCTTCACTGAGTAAAAACTCTTGAGCCGATTCACTTAATTCCAGTGTTATATTTTTTTCTGCTAGTAAGCGTTTTTTAATTTTTTCAAAAAGTAGCGACACAATCTGCTTGAGTTCCGTCTTCGTTAAAGGCTGAAAGACCACCATTTCATCCAAACGATTCAAAAATTCGGGTCTAAAATAATCTTTGAGTTCTTTTTCAACCCGTTCTTTTTGAATTTGAGCTTGGGCTACTTCGCGAGCATCAAAACCAATGCCTGTCTTTTGAGTATGACCCGTGCCAACATTACTCGTCAAAATTAAAATCACATTTCTAAAATCAACCCGGCGACCCTGCGAATCGGTCAAATGACCGTCGTCCATGACTTGCAGCAAAATATTAAAAATCTCGGGATGAGCTTTCTCAATTTCATCTAAAAGAATCACGCTGTAAGGATTACGTCTGACCTGCTCTGTTAATTGTCCGCCTTCGTCGTAACCCACATAACCTGGAGGAGAACCAATTAATTTAGAGACAGTATGTTTTTCAACATACTCTGTCATATCAAAGCGAATCATTTTTTGGCTGCTGCCAAACAAAAATTCTGCTAAATTTTTAGCAAGTTCTGTTTTTCCGACCCCTGTTGGGCCTACAAAAAGCAGCGATGCCGTTGGCCGGTTTGGATCTGCAATCCCTGAACGCGAACGGCGCACTGCTTCCGCCACCACACGAATAGCTTCTTTTTGACCAACAACCTTTTGTCCTAAAATTTCTTCTAAATTTACCAACTTACTAGATTCTTCTTGTTCAATTTTAGTGACTGGAATTCCAGTACTGTCTGCCACTGTTTCAGAAATATCCTCAACCGTCACACGGGGAGTTTTAGTTCCTCGTTTAAACTGCCAGTCATTAGATAGTTTTTTCTCTTCTTCTTCCCATTTCTGTAAATCAATTTTTAATTTTTCTTTCACATCAGGCGTGGCACTGGCCTGCAATTCTTTTTTTGCGCGTTCAATTTGTTTTTGAATTTTTTTAAGCTCCACCGGAGGGGACACACTGCGAATACGAATCTTGGCAGCAGTTTCATCCATTAAATCAATGGCTTTATCCGGCAAAAAACGGTCATTAATATAACGATCCGCCATTTTGGCACAGGCCGCTAAGACTTCATCTGAAATCGCCACACGGTGATGCGCTTCATATTTATCGCGAAGCCCTTTTAAAATTTCAATTGTTTCTTCAACGGTGGGTTCATCAACCTTAACCGGATGAAAACGGCGTTCCAGCGCCGAATCTTTTTCAATATATTTGCGATATTCATCCATGGTCGTCGCACCCAGACATTGCAACTCTCCGCGAGCCAGAGCTGGTTTTAAAATGTTAGCGGCGTCGGCAGAACCTTCGGCAGAACCTGCCCCCACTAAATTATGCAGTTCATCAATAAATAAAATAATATTTCCGCGTGATTTTTTAATTTCTTGCATTACTTTTTTAATGCGTTCTTCAAAATCGCCTCGAAAGCGCGTGCCTGAGATCATTGAATTTAAATCGAGTTCAATCACGCGGCGGCCTTTTAAAATTTCGGGGATATTACCCGACACAATTTCTTGAGCCAGTCCTTCGGCAATGGCCGTCTTCCCCACTCCAGGGTCACCAATTAATACAGGATTATTTTTAGTGCGACGGGACAAAATTCGAACCACGCGGTCAATTTCACGTTCACGGCCCACGACGGGATCTAGTTTTCCCAATCGTGCTAACTCTGTTAAGTCGCGACCGTATTGAGCCAGTGCTGATTTTTTATCACCGATAGGCTGACCTGTAAAAAAGTCTTCAGCTTTTTTATTTTTTTGACCCAAATCAGATAATATTTTTTCAGCAACTTTTTCAAAGGTAATGCCTTCACGATTTAAAACTTGATAGGCAATCCCTTCCCCTTCCCGAAGCAGTCCTAAAAGAATATGTTCGGGACCAATAAATTCTGAACCTGATTGCAAAGCTGTTTGATGCGCCTGCTCTAAAACTTGTTTTGCCCGCGGTGTTAGAGTGATGCGTTTTTCATTTTTGCTGCCTTGATCAGAACTGGGCTGACCGCGGCCTACTTTATTCTCAATTTCAGAAAAAAGTTTCACTAAATCAACTTTTAAATCGGTGAGAAGTTTTGCCGCCAAGCCCTGTTCTTTAATGAGGGCGAGCAGTAAATGCTCGGTATCAATATAAGGATGCCCCAAACGTTTGGCTTCTTCTTTAGCAATAGAAAGCACGCGATTGGCCGCATCAGACATCGCTTCTTGAAGTAAATTTTGTTTACGTTGTGCAGGATTAAAAAATTGACCCATGTTTTGGCCGGGCAATTGGCCTTCTGGAACTAATCCAAGCTCCACGGCGCAAATGTGACACAAATTCATATCACGGCGCTGGTTATTTACCATCGAAGTAATATGTAAATTAGCTGGTCTGGTCTGACAGTTTTCACAAAGCATAAGACCCAAATAATACAACGCTAATGCCAATCTTTTTTGAGGTTTCAAGCCAAAACTGTCTAAAGACTAGACAGATGAACCATTCAACAAAAAATATTGTTCAAAAAAGGGTCACTGCAATTTGCCATAGGTATTTTCTAACTCCTGCAAACTCAAAGGTTTTGAGAAATAATAACCTTGCACAATGACATCAATATCGAGTCTCATTAAAATTTCTACCTGCTCTTTGGTTTCAACCCCCTCAACGACCAGCCGCACCCCTAAATCTTGTGACAGGGTGGCAACCATTTTCAAAAGCTTATTCGCATGAGGACTGTTCCAAAACGATTTATCCATTTTTAGTTCATCAATTCTCAAACGCAGTAAATGATCGATGGAATTCCCTGCCCCAAAATCGTCATGCGAAATTTTAATGCCCAACTCACGAAAAACATCAAGAATTTGATTTAATTTTTCAATTTTTGAATCAGGGATGTCGCCACTTTCTGTAATTTCAAAGATCAGGTCTTTAGGGTCTACTTTAGTTTTATCTAATATATCTAAAACATTGCCTTTAAAATCTTCCTGAAAAAATTGAGCAATGGAGAGGTTGATCGAATTTTTCCAAGAGAGTCTCTGCTTTTGCCAATTTCGCAAAATAGGAAAAGCAGTTTCCATCACAAAGTAACCAAGCTCATGAATCCGGCCTAATTCTTCAGCCATCGGAATAAAAACGACCGGGGAAACGAATTCACCCTTAGCGGTATGCCAACGCAGCAAAGTTTCTCCACCAATCATTTCTTTGGTTCTCAAATTAAATTGAGGCTGAAACATTAAAGAAAACTCATTTTTCTCATTTCGATGGTCTAAAGCTTGAGTAAAATTAAAAGTTAAATCTGCTTTTTCGCGATATTTAGTTTCCATTTGCTGTTCAAACTTGGCATAACTTTGTTCCCCAGGATTATTTTTTGCTTCGCGGCAAGCCAATTGCACCCGACTGAGAGACTGTTTGGCATCCAATTTTTGTTCCACAGGATCAACGAGCAATCCTAGACAAAATTCATTAAAACTATATTGCGAATGCTCAAAAGTAAATTTCAAGTTTTTTAATTTTTGAATTTTAGAAATTAAATTTTTGGTTTTCACAGGAGTCGCTTCGGGATATAAAAACACAAATTGATGTTGTTCAATGCGGGCCAATGTCACTTCGGGCCCGATCTGTTCTTTTAAAAACTTCGCCATTGCTGAAATCATGGCTTGAATGGTCAGTTCTCCTTCAATATTTTTTGAATCTATAAAATCTTGGATCTCTAATAGGATAAGTCCTAGTTCTTTTGTGTTTTGATCAAGTTTTTCCTGAAGATTTTTTTCAAATAAAAATCTTCTGGGAAGCCCGGTTAAATCATCATGATAATAGCTGTGTTCCGCCGTAATATCGGTTACGGTCCCTATGTAATCTTCTCCGTGCATCCAAGCAGTTTCCCTAATCCAAATCACGCTGCCATTTTTACGTCTGACTTGAGATTCAAAATGATCCACCCGATTATTTTCTTTTAATAATTTTGTAAATTGAGGGCGACTATTTTTATCAACATAAAGTTGATCACCAATATTTGTAAAATGATGAATTAACTCTTCACTGCTGGCAAAACCATAAATCTGCACCAATCTTTTATTGGCATAAAGATATTGACCCTGAACAGATGTTATAAAAACACCGTCATTAATATGATTTACAAAATCTTCCAGGAGAACAGAAATGGTTTTCAATTGCCAATGCGCCATGGATTTATCTTTCTCTATCTATATTTGAGGCGAGGGAATCAAAACAGAACTAAAACAAAACTGAGGTACTCAATTATCGCTCAATTTTCAAAAAAATTTCAATTTTATTTCGGGATCGTCGTTCTTGGGCCATCCGGGGTTAAGGTCAGCGGAAAAACAACCTGCTGTTCTCCACACGCCCCGGGAGCCACTTGATAGCGAGCAAAATGAATACGCAATTGATAAGTGTTAAAAGAAAAATTTCTAAAGGTATAGGGATCCGCGTAAGTGCCATCTAAAAACATTTGTTCCACAAAACAATTTTGAGCCTCGAGTTGATTTTTAAGTTGAGCGCGCGCCACTGTTGTTAATTTGTTTAAGTAGTTACTCACTTGAGTAAAAAAAGCATACAAACTCATTTCACGTTCATTTTTAATATCATAATTAAAAGTCTGCATCACGGTAATGCCGTTGGCTCCGCCCAAAAAAGAATAAGAGCGCAAAACCACACTAATATAGTCTCTGTTGGCTAAAACCACTTCTGACTTAATGCTAAGCGTGTATGGCGGATTTTTTTCTTTTTTCTTTACTTCTTCAGGAAGCGAAGTTTCTTTAAACACTATCCAATTATTGATGGCCCCATCTTTAAAATCACGTTCTTGATCACGCACCCAATCGACAATTTTACGGTTAAATTCATCACTGGCTTTTTCAAATTGAGGATATTGTGACTGCAAAACATACGGGTGTTCTCGGCGAGATTCATAGACCAGTTTATAAGAAGGCCTTAAGGCAAAACGCAAAATGCCGATCAAAACAACCGCCAAAAGAAGCCCTGCAAAAATGTAACGTTTAGTGGTTTCGTTCAAACTTCGGGAATCTTATCCGATTCGGGAATGTCTTTCATCTATATTCTGGCTATTTGACAGTGGCAGTCTTCATCAGATTTAATCTAAAGGCTCCTCATGAAAAAAGCATTTAAAAACTTCTTAAAAACTCTCGGCCTTTTGTTTTTAGTCTTTGTTTTAGCTTTGGGGACCATGCACTTTCACACCAGTGACTTGACCATTCATCATGATTGTCTGGCCTGTTCTTTTATTAATAATGCGGTTGTTGTTTCGCCTTTAGGGCTCATTTTAGTTATTTTTGTCTTCGTTGCTCAGCGGCTGATTGCAGAAACAGTCTCTTATTCTTCTCCCCTATTTTCTTTTGAAAGGCTCAGGGCACCTCCACAATAGTCTCCCTTTTTAGTTTCTTTTAACTTCATATTTTGTTTTCTACAGGAGGACTATCTTGAAACGGTTTATTTTATTTTTAATCTTTTTAACTTTAGGGTCAGCTTATGCCCAGCAGTCCCTTAACCCAGACATCAGCGTCGTGGGTGAATTTAATATTTCAAAAGATACAGCCAGCGGTCAATATGTGCCGGGCATTGGAGAATTAGAATTAGGAATTACGGCACCGATTGATCCTTATTCCACCGCCACTGTGATTTTGTCGCACAGTGCCAGCGGAGTTGAAATTGAAGAAGGCTTTATGAAAATTTCAAGCCTGCCTTTTGATTTGCAAGCAAAGCTAGGGCGCATGCGGGTGGACTTCAATCATCTTAATAAACTGCACTCTCATGAACTGCCCTTTATTGAATATCCTAAATACTTACAAGATTTTTTTGGAAATGACGGACTCATTAAAAACGGAGCAGAAATAAGTTATTTGCTGCCGCTGGGATTTTATTCTGAAATAAAAGCTCAATGGTTAAGCGGCGACTCTGATAATAGTTTTGCCGCTAGCCAAGGCATTGCGGGGCTCAAATGGAAAAACTTTTTTGAAGTAGGCGATGCTGGCGGGCTAGAAATAGGATTTTCACAACTGCAAGGCATCAACAATTCAGGATTGACCCCCACTGCTGATTTTAAAAATCAGATCAGCGGAATGAATATTCGTTACAAACATATTTTAGGCCCCCAAAGTTATTTGGTGTTTAATAACGAATGGCTGTGGTCACGCAGTGATTACAACGGTTTTGTGAGCACTCATGGCAATTTTAATTATGTCGGTTATCAAGTGGATCAATACTGGCAGGGCGGAGTTGGGATTAACGACTCACAAACTCCGGACGGCACAACCATTTACCATGACACGTTTGTGGCTCTTCATTACAAGTGGACTGAATTTCAATCATATCGTTTGAAATATTATCGTGATGGCCAAAATAACGACGGCATTTTATTTACACTCAACTTTATTTTAGGGCCGCATCCGGTCCATGAGTTTTAGTGATTAATATAAAGGAGACAGTCATGAAAACCATTTTAACCATTTTACTTTTAATTTGGTCCGGCATTGTTTTATTTGCGGCAGAACCAATTGAAATTGTAACTACCCTGCCCGACTTTAAAAATTTTGCCGAAATCATTGGCGCAGACAAAGTTCATGTCATTTCAATTGCAAGCGGCAAACAAGATCCTCATCACGTTGAAATAAAACCTTCTGATATTATTAAAATTAAAAATGCAGATTTGCTAATCGTAAACGGTCTCGACTTAGATACTTGGATTTACCCGCTGATCTCCAACAGCCGCAATTCTAAAGTCCAAAAGGGAGCCTCAGGTTATGTGGATGCCTCAAACGGCATCGCCATTTTAGAAGTGCCGACCACTAAAGTTGATCGTTCACTGGGCGATGTGCATCCTTACGGCAATCCTCATTACAACTTATCGCCCAGCGCCATGCGTATCGCTTTTAAAAATATTTTAGAAGCCATGATTCGCAATTACCCTGAACAACAAAAGTTTTTTGAAAACAATGGTCAGGCTTATCTTAGAAAGCTAGACAATAAAATTACAGAGTGGAAATATTTGTTAAAAAATATTCCCAGCAAAAAACTTGTTTCATACCACAACAGCTGGGCTTATTTTTTTAACGAATTTGGTCTGGAGTCAGGCGGCTTCATGGAACCCAAGCCCGGCATTATGCCTTCTCCAACCCACACCGCAGAATTAATTGAAAAAATGAAAAGCGAAAACACCAAAATGGTTTTGAAAGAAAATTATTTTTCAGACAGCACCCCCCGTTTTATTGCAGAAAAAACAGGCGCAAGAGTATTGGAAGTACCGACCAGTTCAGGCGGAAACGACCTGGCTCAAGATTACATTTCAATGATTGATTTTTTAGTTAAAAAAATTGTAGAAAATTCAAAATAATTAAGGAGAATTTATGTTCGAAATTATGCTGGTGCCTTTTATAGCCTGTCTGGTTTTAACAGGCATTCATGTTTACCTGGGTTTTCATGTTATCGAACGCGGGGTCATTTTTTTAGATTTAGCTCTCGCTCAAATGGCAGCCCTGGGCGGTATTGTGGGCATGATGCTGGGACTCGCTCCTAACAGCTTTTCTCTCTATGGGGTCTCACTCTTATTTACCTTTATCGGGGCATACATTTTTAGCAATCTGCATTTAAAAAAATCAAAAGTCAGTCAGGAAGCTTTTATTGGCATTTGTTATGTTGTCGCAAGTGCTATAGCTATTTTACTTTTGTCTAAATCAACAGTTGAAGGCGAAATGCTTAAAGACATGCTGGTTGGAAATATTTTAACGGTTTCTAAAAATGAAGTTATTTTTACTACATTTTGGTATATGTTTTTAGGAAGTATTTTATATTTTTTTAGAAAAAACTTTTTACAAGTCACCAAAAGTTACCAATCGGCTCGTGTCAAACATTCGCCTCTATGGGATTTTTGTTTTTATGCATTATTTGGAATGGTGGTGACTTCCAGCGTCAAAATGGCTGGAGTTTTTTTAGTATTCTCTTTTTTAATTGTCCCCTCAGTCTGCGCTCTCATTTTAGGAAAAAGCATGATGAGCCGTTTGCAAATTGGCTGGAGCATTGGAGCGCTGGCCAGTTTACTTGGGATTGTGGCTTCAGCGATTTTTGATTTACCCACTGGCGCTGCCATTGTGGCAGCCTTTGGATTTATATTTGGAACAATTACTTTACAGAAATTTTTGCAATCAAAAGCGAATAAATAAGGCTTAAAATTAAAATAAGCGCTGCTGGAAACAGCAGCGCCAAATTACTAAAAGCTCGAAAAAAAACAGCGCCGCAAACTCCCCCTGAAATAAAAGAAAATAGAATTAAAGAAAATAATTTTATTTTTTTAAAGTCCACTTCCGCTTTTCTTAAATAGTTTCCAAGCAGTCTGCCCAAGTCGGTCATGATCCCGGTCATGTGGGTCGTGCGGATAATAGCGCCACTGTAACTGCTGACCATTGCATTCTGTAAACCGCAAGCCACCGAAGCCAAATATTCTCCCCACAAAGCTCCTTGCGAAAAGCCAATGACTGCCAAAAACAAAAAAGCTGACTCTAAAAATAAGGCTCGGCCATAACTTCGTCCTAATTGCAGATGTGGGTCTAGAACCAGAATGCCGCACAAAATGGCGCCAGTTAAAAAAGAAAGAATGAGTAACGTGAGATGAATGAGATCCGAAAAATTTTGTTTAAAAAGTGCAATTGAAAAAATACTTAGATTCCCTGTCAAATGCGTGACTGCTTGATGGCTAAAACTTAGAAATGCGATGGCATTAATAAAACCTGCGCAAAAAGCCAGTAAAGCCACGCCTATCCAAATCCACTTAGGAATTTTAGAAATCAAAATATTCTCCCCAAAACATTTTACCTAAAAAAAAGCCCTCTATTGCTAGAAGGCTTTCCAAAATTTAATTTTTAAAAAACTTAGA
>CAYMKA010000011.1:0-23494 GCA_964390935.1 uncultured bacterium | reverse complement strand
AAAATGAAAAATTTATTTGCTGTTTTAATTGTCGCGTTTACCTTGGGAATTTTAAGTATTGCTCAAGCTGCCGACAAAGTGACTTTTTTAAACGTTTCCTACGATCCGACTCGTGAGCTTTATCAAGATTACAATACGGCATTTGGAAAATATTGGGAAAAAAAGACTGGCCAACAAATTGAGTTCCGCCAATCCCATGGGGGTTCAGGCAAGCAAGCTCGTTCGGTGATTGATGGCTTGGAAGCTGATGTAGTCACTTTGGCACTGGCTTTTGATGTTGATGCGATAGCGAAAGCAAAACTTTTGTCAGCAGGCTGGCAAGGACGTTTTGCAAACAACAGTGCTCCCTATACTTCGACGATTGTATTTTTGGTTCGCAAAGGTAATCCTAAAAATATTCGCAGCTGGGGAGATTTAATAAAACCGGGAGTGAAAGTCATTACCCCTAACCCTAAAACTTCTGGCGGGGCCCGCTGGAACTTCCTAGCAGCATGGGCTTATGCACTTAAACAAAATGGTGGCGATGAAAATAAAGCTAAAGAATTTGTAACCGCTTTATTTAAAAATGTTCCTATTTTAGATACCGGGGCTCGTGGTGCGACCACCACTTTTGTGGAGCGTGGAATAGGCGATGTGCTTTTAGCCTGGGAAAATGAAGCCTTTTTAGCCGTCAATCAATTAGGCAAGGGCCGTTTTGATATTGTGGTTCCTGATTTAAGTATTTTGGCAGAACCTTCTGTGGCAGTGGTTGATACTTTTGCTGCGAAGCATGGCAATGCAGATTTGGCCAAAGCCTATTTAGAATACCTCTATAGTCCCGAAGGCCAGGAGATTGCAGCTAAAAATTACTATCGTCCTACTCTACCAGCTGTGGCTGCAAAATATGCCGGTCGTTTTCCTAAAATTAACTTAGTGAAAATTGATGATGCCATTTTTGGTGGCTGGCAAAAAGCTCAAAAGAAATTCTTTGGCGATGGAGGCGTTTTTGATCAAATTTACGTCAATAAATAAGTAATACTGTTATTTACTTAGATATTGCCATATATAATGAAGAAACATCTCTCATGAAAGTCTTAAAACGCAAAAGTATTATTCCTGGTTTTGGTATTACCTTGGGTTTTACAGTTTTTTATTTGAGTTTGATGGTTTTAATTCCGCTTTCGAGTTTGTTTATTAAAACAGCCTCTTTAAGTTTTTCACAATTTTGGGAGATTATTTTAAGTCCGCGTGTATTTGCATCATTTCGCTTGTCGCTAGTCGCTTCACTAGTGGCTGCGGTCATTAATTTGGTTTTTGGATTAATTGTGGCGTGGGTTTTAGTGCGTTATGAATTTAAAGGAAAAAAAATAATTGATGCCCTGGTAGATCTGCCTTTTGCTTTGCCGACAGCTGTCGCCGGAATTAGTTTAACAGCCATTTATTCTCCCAATAGTTTTTTAGGGCAAATTTTAGGAATTTTTGGGTTGCAAGTTGCTTTTACAGAACTGGGCGTTATTGTGGCACTCACGTTTATTAGTTTGCCTTTTGTCATTCGCACGGTACAGCCCGTTTTAGAAGACATGTCGACCGATTTAGAAGAAGCTGCAGCTAGTCTTGGGGCAGGACGACTGATTACTTTTACCCAAATCATTTTGCCAAATTTAAAACCGGCTCTTTTAACGGGACTGGCTTTGGCTTTTGCGCGGGCACTCGGTGAGTATGGGTCTGTTGTTTTTATTTCAGGTAATATGCCTTTTAAAACAGAAATTATTCCCCTGCTGATTATGACTAAGTTAGAACAATATGATTATGTCGGGGCGAATGCGATAGCCGTGATGAGTTTGTTGCTGTCATTTTTGATTTTGATTGTTGTTAATATTTTGCAAAGAAATACAAACAGGAAAGATTAAAAAATTATGGCTGGCACTGTTGCATTGAAAATTAGTAAATCAAAAGAACATTCTTCAGCATATGCCTCTAGAATATTGACTGAAGAACCTTGGATTCAAAAGCTGCTGATTACTATTTCAATCATTTTTTTATTTTTATTTTTGATTTTGCCGCTCACGGTTGTTTTTTTTGAAGCGTTTAAGCAGGGTTTGACTGGATATTTTAGAGCTGTGTTCGATGCTGACGCCCTTTCCTCCATTAGGCTGACTTTTTTAGTGATGCTAATTGTGGTGCCTTTGAACACACTGTTTGGAATTGCAGCCGCCTGGGTGATCACCAAATATGATTTTTATGGCAAAAGTTTTTTATTAACTCTAATTGATTTGCCTTTTGCGGTTTCACCGGTGATCTCCGGTTTAATTTTTATTCAACTCTTTGGGGCGCATGGCTGGTTTGGGCCGCTGCTGCAAGCCTGGGGTTTAAAAATTATTTTCTCAACACCGGGTATTATTTTAGCGACGACCTTTGTGACTTTTCCGTTTGTGGCTCGTGAATTAATTCCTCTCATGATGGAACAAGGCACAGATGAAGAAGAAGCCGCTATTGTTTTGGGGGCCAGTGCTTGGCAGACTTTTTTTAAAGTGACTTTACCAAATATTAAATGGGGGCTTTTGTATGGCATGATTTTGCTTAATGCCCGTGCTATTGGAGAGTTTGGTGCGGTGTCGGTGGTGTCAGGACACATTAGAGGTTTAACGAATACCATGCCGCTGCACATTGAAATTTTATACAACGAATATCGCTACGGCGAAGCATTTGTGATCTCCTCTTTATTGGCATTAATTACAATTCTGACCATTGTGGGAAAATCGGCTATCAAACAGATTTTTACCAAAGAAATACAAGCTGCCAATAAAAAATAAAAATAAAGAATAATAAAGGAAGTTTATGAGTATTAAAGTAGAAAAAATTACAAAGCAGTTTGGAAATTTTAAAGCCGTCGATAATGTCAGCTTTGAATTAAAAACGGGAGAATTAGCGGCGCTTTTGGGGCCTTCTGGATCGGGCAAAAGCACCATTTTAAGAATTATTGCGGGTCTGGAAACTGCGGATACAGGCTCTGTTCATTTAAAAGAAGAAGAGGCAACGACTTTATCTGCTAAAGACCGCAACATTGGTTTTGTATTTCAACACTACGCTCTTTTCAAACACATGACTATTTTTGAAAATATTGCATTTGGTTTAAAAGTTCGCAAAGTGGCCAAGGCCGAAGCTGAAGCGAGGACCCACGAATTAATTAAATTAGTACAACTCGAAGGTTTAGAAAACCGCTACCCTAATCAGCTATCGGGCGGTCAAAGACAACGTGTGGCTTTAGCGCGGGCGTTAGCCCCTCGACCAAAAGTTTTGCTGCTGGATGAACCCTTTGGGGCTCTCGATGCCAAAGTGCGTGAAGAATTGCGTGTTTGGATTCGCCATTTACATGAAGAGTCAGGTCTGACCACTTTATTTGTCACTCACGATCAAAATGAAGCGCTCGATATTGCTCATAAAATTTTGGTCATTAATAACGGCCGTGTAGAACAAGAAGGCACGCCTGAACAAATTTTTGATAAACCAGCGACTGACTTCGTGGCGCAATTTGTGGGGGATACAAATCATATTGATTCGGTTATTTCGGAGCCAGAACTTGTGGTTTGGGGCCCTTTTCGTTTTACAGTAAATAAAAAATTTGAACGCGGCCAAAAGGTGCGAATTTATTTTCGTCCTAGCGATGTGTATGTCACCTCAGGTCAGGAAACGCTGCAAGTTTCGGCGGCGATTAAACGCATTCATTTTCGCGGAGCGATTATTGAACTGATTTTAGAAATTGAAGCAGGGAAGACGATTGTGGCCCATCTTCCTAAAGGGGTCGCGCAGGCCAGTAACTACTATGTCGGCCAAAAAGTTTTTGTGGGCTTAACGAGCTATCATGTCTTTGGGAAATAGAACCCGGTTTACTTTTCTTCTACCTTGGCTTTTTCTTTTTTAGAAAATAATTTATCTTTCAATTCTCTGCCGCGAAAACGCTTAAGCAAAACATCATTGTTAATTGCGATTTTGATTTCTTCAAATCGATGTTTAATTTCTAAAGCACGATTTTCATCATTAATTGATCTGAACAGCTCTTCAAGGGCTTTGATCCATGAGACACACTGATCAATTGTTTTTTGCTCGACAGAGTCATCGTCATAAGCTTTTTTTAAATAATTCTCAAATTTATCTAGTATGTTATAGAAATTTTCTTTATCTTTAGCTGCTCTAAAAACTTTTTCGAGATTAGGCGCAATGCCTATCTCTTTTTTAAAAGAAGGAAACGGCGTCGGGAGATCTTTGAGCACAATTTGAATTTTTTTTACAAATTCATTGCCCTTCACTTCAACACTGATAACACGTTGGTTAAGCATGAAGGCTATCGATATTGAACTAAATTTGTTGCAATTATTTTCTTACTGATTTTGAATCGTTTTAGGCGCCTCATTTTCAGGCGTAATATCGACAGCCGCAGGGGCTGGAGTAACAGGCTCTGCTTTAATTTCAGGTTTTTTAGCCAGGTAATCCAGATTGGCAGCATGTTGTTTTTCAAAGGCATTCCAGGTGACAAATTCATCAAACATCACCTGATTTTTTAAAGCTGTTAAGGCCATGCCTTGTTGTAAGCCGGCTGAAACTTCATTGAGTTTTAATAAATAAACATTAAACTTTTTTAAATCTTCTAATTTAGCCAAATGGCCATAGCCAGGAACAATCAATTTAGGTTTGGTTTCAATCATTTTTTTGGTGACCGCAATCCAGGCATTTAAACTGGCACCGGTGATATCAGGAATAATATTGTTTGAAAAAAGACTCCCCGTAAATAACACGCCACTTTTTTTAAAGTAGAGATAAGTATTGGCTTTGTTTTTAGCTTCTCCAGGGTAAATGGCCACGATTTTTTTCTTGCGATCTAGATTAAATTTTTCATTAAAAGTTTTAATTTTAAGGCTGGCTAAAGTCGGGATGAGCGGAACTTCTTGTGTGAGATCCATTTTGCCAATTAAATTTTCTATTTGATTAGGCGTAAAAAAGTTTAGATCGTAAAGCAAATAAGTCTGAGCATAAAAATTAGCACTAGCAATAAACTGGGCTCCGCGGACAAATTGCCCTTCGGAAGAGGTAAACAAAACATGGAGGTTAGGGTTTTTTTGATATTTTTTAACCCAAGTCAAAGTTTGGTTTACTTGTTTTTGAGTGAAACGAGTATCTACTAATAAACTGCCTTTGGGATTAATGTAAAAGCCGCTGTTGGCAAAACCAGAATCATCAATCACCGCGTATAAGTCACGGGTGATTTGGATTAACTCTGAATCACCTGGAATTTTTTCAACCGATTTATTGATTATTTTTTGGCCACAACCGGTGACTAAAAATAAGATAGCGATAGAGAAAACCAAAAGTGCATTGGAAGTCTTATTTTTATTTATATTTTCAAGCGCCTGGGAAAAAATTGATTTAGGAGCAGATTTGGTTGAGTCGTCAGTAATCACAGTTAAATCCTTTTGGTTTAATTCAGCCTTGCATTCGGGACAGTTAATATATTTTCGAGAGGAGTCATTTTTAAATATAAAATAACACTCCGGGCATTTGACCTTTTGGTCTAAATTCATAAAGCAATGATACCTTTGGGATATAATCCCAGTCCATGTTTCCTTCCTTATTAATAGAGGCCCATAAACTGACTCCCCAAGGAACCTTTGCTCAAAATTTGGCTAAGTTTTTGGAGCCAGACATGGGCACTGTGCAGCAAATTCAAACATTACTAACCGAAAAATCGGTCGGTTTAGTGGCGCATTATTATATGGACAGTGAAATTCAAGGTGTTTTACGTCATTTAAATTATCCGCATATTCATATTGCCGATTCACTGCAGATGGGCAATGCCGCGATTGGTATGGCTAAGACAGGAGTGAAACATATTGTCGTGATGGGCGTTGATTTTATGAGTGAAAATATTCGTGCCCTATTAGATGCCAACGGCTTTAGCCATATTCCTTTGTATCGACTGCGAACAGAAGAAATTGGCTGTACACTCGCGAGTGCGGCCGAAAAAAAAGAATATTTGGCTTATCTGACTAAAGCTGCTCAGCATAAACCTGCGCTTCATGTTATCTATGTCAATACGGGTATTCATATAAAGGGGCAGGCTCAAAAAATAATTCCGACGATTACCTGCACTTCTTCAAATGTCGTGAAATTGATTTTACAAGCCTATGCTCAAATTCCTGATCTGCATATTGCATTTGGGCCTGATACTTACATGGGCAGAAACTTATATGCATTGCTCCATTATTATTCTGAGTTAAGCGATTCTGAGATTAAAAAAATTCATCCCCAGCATTCTCAAAAAAGTTTAAGAGAGGCCTTAAAACGTTTTGATTTTTTTAAGCAGGGCCGCTGTTACGTTCATGAAATGTTTGGTGAAACGTTAGTAAATAAAATTAAAAAAGACTATCCAGAGGCACTCATGTCTGCTCACCTAGAAGTTCCAGGTGAAATGTTTGAACTGGCCCATGACGCAGCCAAAAAAGATCGCGGAGTAGTGGGTTCAACCTCTAACATCCTAGATTTTATTATTAAAAAAATAGAAAACTCAGCTGCACAAAATAAAATTCAATTTATTTTAGGGACAGAGTCCGGTCTTGCCAGTGGAATGATTAGTGAAGTTCAAAAACACTTAAAATTAAACCCCTCGACAAGCTCGGGGACCGCAAGAAGTGTAGAAATTATTTTTCCGGTGGCAGAAGAAGCCGTTACAGAAACTCATCATAAAGATCATTTGGGTTTTGATTTAATGCCGGGGGTCAGTGCGGGAGATGGTTGCTCGATTAACGGTTCATGCGCTGATTGTCAGTTTATGAAAATGAATTCTCTCGATGCGCTCGTCGATTTGTTAAAAAAAATAGGACAAACGGATTTAAAAAATTTTTATCCTAAAGTGAGTGAGCAAGATGATGAATTGACCTTGCAAGGCACTCAAACGATTTTGGCCATGCAAGAATTTCAGAAAACAGGAAAGATAAATGGAACCTTTTTTGTTTAAGCGGATGCGTCAAAAGATTTTTTTTGATTAGGATTTTTCCCCAAGGGATCACCAAGATAAGATTTTATGGCGTGATCATTGTCATTGACTATGGGTTTTTCTTTAGCGTCTGCTTTGCGCAGGGGACGTCCCTCAGGTTGAATAAAAACTTTAGATGAATAAGCACTAAGGCCGCGATTTGTTGCTGACTGGGTTGTTTTGAGATGGATCGATTGATCCACAGGAGGAAAATTATTGACCTGAGAAATTCTTTCATTTGAATCGACTTTGCTGCTAAGTCCTGCAGACAAATCGCGAACCTGGTCGGCAATAAATCTTTCGTACTCCAAACTCAAAGTTATTTTTTTTATCAAATCGGTGGCAACGGTTCCTAGCGTGGGTTTAATGATTTCAATTTGATTTTTCACCACTTTTTTTAGCTTGGTTTCGATATTGTTTTTATCAAGGTTACTTAAATTTTTTCGATGATTAATTGAAAAAATACTGTTCAGCTTTTCCTGAATAGCTAAAAAAGTGTCTGTTTTCATCTGGGAAACATGTTGATCAACATAATGCTCTGTTCTAACCATTTCATCGAACTTTATTTCAGGAGCCCCTGCTTTTTGGGGAACTTCTAACTTATTTTCAAAAATATTTTGAATCTTTTGGGTCTGCATAGAATGGATAGAAGTTAAAAACATCATGGTAGATTTCGACCCCTGTTAATAATTATTGCACATTCTTTATACCCAAAATAAAGGTTCTTTTAGATAGATAAAAATTATTAGGTTCAGGTATACTCACGTTCATATGAAAAAACAAATAACCAAATTTTCTGTTCTATTTTTGACTTTAATGATGGGGATGAGTATTGCCACTCAAGCGGCAGTTTTTAAAGCAGGTTCAGTGGTGGAAGTTCCTGCTAATCGAATCATTCGTGAAAACTTTTATGCTGCAGGTGAAACCGTTGTGATTCGCGGCCGTATTATGGGTGATGCCATTGTGGCTGGTAAAACGGTTGTGGTGGAAGGCATTGTGGACGGAGATATTATTGCTGCCGGACAATATTTAACGATTGCTCCTCGCCGCGTTGTTGAAGATTTACGTTTAGCTGGCCAAGTCGTCACCGTGAGAAGTAACACCGCTCGCGACACTTTAATTGCAGCGCAAACCATTAACATTTCAGATCGTAATATTTCAAAAGGCGATATGGTTTTGAATGGCGAAACAGTTAAAGCCGGCGGTTTTGTGGGCGGTAGCTTAAAAGTTTCTGCTGGTGATTTTATTGAAAGTAAAACTTTAAGAGTTCGCTATGACAAGTTAATTGAAATTTGGGACAAAAACCAAGGAGCATCACATGCTTCTAAAGATATTTTGGCTGTGCTTTTAGCTGGGGCTGTTTTATTCAAACTTTATCACCTGGTAGTTCTGTGGCTCATTTATTGGGCACTTATCACTCTGGTGCCTAAGCTTATGGTGACGATTCGTGAAAATATGTCTCAAAGTTTTTGGCCGTCGGTTGGAACCGGAATTTTAGTTCTGATTTTATTACCTATTTTATGGGTGCTTTTAGGGGTGACTTTGATCGGTATCCCGCTTATTTTTGTGACACTTGCTGGCATTATTTTCTATGTTCTTATTTATAAATTGCATTTGTTTGTATGGCTGGGTGAAAAAGTAGTGAACCATTTCATGAAGAGCAAAAAACAAATTAAAAAGTGGCAAAGTTTATTGCCTCACCTTTATTTTTGGGTGGGCGCAGTTTTAGTGTTCTTAATTAAACTTGTTCCGATCATTGGGACGATTTTTAGCGTGATTGCATTCTTCTGGGTGCTCGGTGCAATCGTGATTTCTAAAAAAACATTAATCACTCAAAACCGCAAAAAAGGTTTAGTTTAACTAAAGAAATCTTTCTTTAAGTTCTGGCGTTGGCATACGGCACGATTCTTGCCTGCCAAAAATCTTATATCTGTTACGAGAAATGATTTGATAAATAAAATCTCTTAATTTTTTAGGAACGATGATAAAAAGATAGAAAAACTTCCAGGCCGCTTTTAAATTTTTTGCTATTTTTAAAACGGCTGTGGAATGAGTATAGACCTGATTATTTTCAATCAAGATGATACTTTCTGGTGTTAAATTTGACGAAGTTATTTTGAATGTTGTCATTAGACGATTCCCAGCTTCGGATTGAATCGCGGCAAACTTAAATTTTTTTTTGAAATCATGGTCGATAATAAAATGAACCGCTCCATTACAAAGGTTGCAGACCCCGTCAAAAAGAATAATTGCTTCTTGGTTCACTCTTTGGATAGGATACCAAAAAAAGGAGTTCTCAAATGCAATTTTTCTTAGATACCGCCAACATTGAAGATATTAAAAAATACGCTGCATGGGGCATTGTGGATGGTGTCACTACCAACCCGAGTCTTATTGCTAAAGAAGGCGTGTCTTTAGAAAAACGTACCAAAGAAATTTGTGAAATTGTAAATGGACCGATCAGTGCTGAAGTCATCGCTCTTGATGCGCCCGGCATGATTGAAGAAGGCCGTCGTTATGCCAAGTGGCACAAAAATGTTTATGTCAAAGTACCAATGACCTCAGAAGGTTTAAAAGCCGTTAAAGTTTTTACGGCTGAAGGAATTCATACCAATGTGACTCTTGTTTTTTCAACCGGTCAGGCCATTATGGCTGCTAAAGCAGGCGCAACTCTCATTAGCCCTTTTGTGGGACGCCTGGATGATATTTCTGAAGATGGCATGTTGCTCATTAAAGAAATTGTGGAAGTTTTCAAAAATTATAATTTTAAAACTAAAGTATTGGTGGCCAGTATTCGTCATCCGCGTCATGTCATTGATGCAGCCAAAATCGGTGCCCATATCGGCACCATGCCCCCCAAAATTTTCGATCAATTGGTGGCTCATCCTTTAACAGACAAAGGCATCAAAGCTTTCTTAGATGATTGGGAAAAAGTTAAGAACTTACAACAAAAAGTAACTGCTTAAAAGTTATTTTTTAACAACTTCACAGCACTCATCATTTAATTTTTGAATTGCAGCAAAAGCCTCTTCGTTGATTTCATCCATTGAAAAAACGTGGGTCTTTGTTTCCCCTAGATTATTTTGATATTCGATTTTAATTTCTTTGTAATCACCGACAGCTTGTCCTTTGCCGAGTAAAGTGAGATGAACACCGCCAATAATGTCAGACATGAACCATATTGATAAGGCATTTTCTTCTTCTAAGTATTTAACTGTAGGGCGTTTAATCTTTTTGACTTCCATAAGGTGTTCAATGAGTCTGTGGGTTTTTTCTAAATCATTAAGAGTGCTGGTGCCTCTGCGAATACGAGTAATCGGCCCTTCTACATAAGTCGTCTTGGGTTCAGGTGCTTTGGGTGGTTCTGGAGGTTCGGGAGGATCAACCGGGACATTACCAAAGGCCATAAGATTAAGGTGCATATTCTGATATCGTGACATTTTTATAAATGGTTCATTGAAGTTAGAATCAGAGTTCTCATGACAGAACAAAGCCTATTTTTAAAAGCGGCCCTGTGCCAAAAAACGATTCGTCCGCCGGTATGGTTGATGCGCCAGGCGGGTCGTTACATGCCCGAATACCGGGCCATTCGTGCTAAGCATTCTTTTATGGAAATGATGAAAAATCCAGAAGTGGCCACGCAGGTCACGATGCTGCCCATTGATCTGTTAGGGGTGGATGCAGCGATTATGTTTTGCGATATTTTGGTAACTGCCGAAGCCCTGGGTTCAAAACTTAATTTTATTGAAGGCAAAGGCCCCGTTTTTGAACGCAAAATTCGTACCGCTGAAGATATTCAAAGTTTAAAAATTCCTGAACAAAATGTTTTTAATTATGTTTATCAGATGATCGGCATGGTTAAAGAAAAATTAAAAGGGCAAACGCCGCTGATTGGATTTGCCGGGGCCCCGTTTACCATTATGTCTTATTTGGTAGAAGGCGGTTCTTCTCCTGATTATAAAAACACTAAAATTTTAATGCACGCTCAGCCTGAGCTGGCTAAAAAATTGCTCGATAAAATTACTGAAGTCACTATTTTATATTTACAAGGACAAATCACAGCAGGAGTAGATGCATTGCAGCTTTTTGATTCTTGGGCTGATGTTTTGTCGTATGCTGACTATCAAGAATTTGCTCATCCCTATGTTAAAAAAATTATTGCAGCGCTAAATAATAAAGTCCCTATTATTTCTTTTTGTAAGGGTTCTTCAGTTTTTTATCCACTCATGGCGAAATCAGGCGCTCACTGCGTGTCACTAGATTGGAATGCCAATTTGAAAAAGGTGAAAGAGCAGCTGCCCAAAAATATAGCGGTGCAAGGTAATTTAGACCCCTATGTTTTATATGCACCTAAAGGAATTATTAAAGCCAAGGCCGAAACCTTGTTAGAGAGTATGCGAGATGAAGCAGGATATATTTTTAATTTGGGCCATGGCCTTTCACCTGATATGCCGTTTGAAAATGTGAAATTTCTGGTAGAGGTAGTAAAAAATTTCAAATGAAGTTAACCAAAGAAATAATTAATCAATTTAATGTTCCTGGACCTCGATACACGTCTTATCCTACTGCCCCCGAATGGAAGGATGTCATTTCTCAAGACGATTACAAAAATATTTTAAAAACTTTTGGAACCAAAGATAAAACTTTATCGGTGTATGTGCATATCCCTTTTTGCCAGTCACTGTGTTTTTACTGTGGCTGTAATATTAAAATCAATACGAATCGAGCAGTCGCGGAACCTTATTTAAAAACTTTGTATGCCGAAATCGAAATGACCGCACAAGCCCTGGGTTCTCTTAAAACTAAGAAAAAAATTACTCAATTTCATATTGGCGGCGGCACCCCCACTTTTTTAACCCCTGCACAATTAAAAGAAATGTTTGAATTTTTTCAAAAATATTTTGAATTCGATCTTCAGAACGGAGAAATTGCTATTGAAGTCGATCCCCGCACCACAACAGACGAACATTTAGTGATGTTAAGAAGTTTAGGTTTTAATCGTATTAGCATGGGTCTACAAGATTTTGACCCCAAGGTCCAAGAAGCCGTGCATCGTATTCAATCGTTTGAATTAGTTGAAAAACTAATAAAACGTTCCCGGGAACTGGGTTTTATCTCGGTGAATGTGGATTTAATTTATGGTCTGCCGCATCAAACGATAGAGCGTTTCTCTAAAACAATTGAACAAGTGATTACCTTAAAGCCTGATCGTATTGCCTTGTATTCTTATGCTCATTTGCCCCAATTGATTGCGCATCATAAATTGATCCACGAAAAAGATTTGCCAGGTGCAGATGAAAAATTGGGGATCTTTCTCATGGCCACCGAAAAACTAACCAAAGACTTGTATTTGGCCATTGCGATGGATCATTTTGCATTAAAAACGGATGACATGGCTAAAGCCTTTGAGAACGGCAAGCTGCACCGCAATTTTATGGGTTACACCTTAAAACCGGCTGACGAATATTTAGGTTTTGGCGTCTCAGCGATTGGTTATATTGAAAATACTTATATTCAAAATATAAAAAATATTGAAAATTACACAGCCGCCGTGGCAGAAGGAAAGTTTCCTATTACCCGGGGCAAAAGACTGACTCAAGACGATTTGATCCGACAGTGGGTGATTAATGCGTTGATGTGTCGTTTTAAGTTAGATCAAGATGAATTTAAAAGATTATTTGGTGAAAATTTTGGAATTTATTTTTCAGCTCAAGCGCCAGAAATCGCTGCCTTAGAAACACAAGGCCTAATTAAAGCCGACAAACATCAAATTTTAGTAACAGATTTGGGAAAACTGTTTGTCCGCAATGTTTGTATGGTTTTTGATGCCTATCTCAAAACAGGCCATCGTGAATTTTCAAAGACAATATGAGTAAGACTGCCGTTGTTTTATTTAATTTAGGCGGTGTCGAATCTCTCGATAAAGTTCAGAATTTTTTATTAAATCTTTTTGGCGATCGCGATATTATCCGGTTTCCTTTTGGCAAAATGGGCCAATTTTTATTTTCCAGATTGATCGTCAAACTAAGACTTAAGTCAGTCACAGAAAAATACCGTCAAATGGGCGGACGTTCTCCTATTTTAGACATCACCCAGGCTCAAGCTGAGGCTTTGCAAAAAACACTGGGAAATAATTATCAAGTTTTTGTGATTAACCGTTATTCTGAGCCCAGAGTACAGTCTGTTGCCCCTCAATTGGAATCATTCGAAAAAATAGTTTTATTGCCGCTGTACCCACAATATTCCACCACCACCACTTTATCGTCATTGAATGATTTTTATCGTTTTTATCGAGGCCCAAGAGAAAAAATAAAACTAATAGAGTTTTGGTATTATGATGAGCTCTATTTAAACGCTTGGGTTGAATTAATTCAGACTTCGTTGAAATCATTTGAAAATCCTGAAGCAGTGCATATTTTATTTTCAGCCCATTCTTTACCCAAAAAAGTCATTCGTCAGGGGGACCCCTACCAAAAACAGTTGGAGGCACAACTCGAAATGTTTCATAAACTTTTGCATGTAAGTAAACCTTTGAAATTATGCTATCAGTCCAAAGTCGGGCCAATTCCATGGCTTGAGCCTTCTACTCAATCAGTCTTAAAAGAAATTGCTAAAGAACCTGAGGCCGAAGTATTGATTGTGCCCATTAGTTTTGTGTCTGACCATTTTGAAACCAGCTATGAAATAGACATTGAATTTAGAGAACTCGCACATCAGTTGGGAATTAAAACTTTTAAAAGAGTCCCTTCATTAAATGTTCACTCTGCTTTTATAGAAGCTTTAAGTCAGCTAGTGAAGAAAAATACTAACTGATATCATCCAGCCATGAATCAAATCATTTCTTATCCTTCATCTTTATGGATTGGATTTAACGCTGCGATCGCTGTCTTTTTATTAATTGATCTGGTGGTTTTTAATCGTAAAGTTCATGAAGTGAAAATAAAAGAAGCCGCTGGTTGGACTGTTTTTTGGATCGCCGTGGCGATTGCGTTTGGTTTTAGTCTAAAACATTTTTTTGGCAATGAGGTTTTTTATAAATATTTGACTGCTTACATTGTCGAGCAATCGCTTAGTGTTGATAATTTATTTGTTTTTTTAGTCATTTTTTCTTATTACAAAATTAATCCTAAATATCAGCACCGCGTGTTGTTTGTTGGTATTTTGGGAACCATGATTTTAAGAGCTCTCTTTATTATTGGAGGGCTACAACTTCTACATCAATTCCATTGGCTCATGTATTTCTTTGGGGCGTTTTTAATTTACACCGGATTCAAGCTGTTATTTGAAAACGAAAAAGAAGTGGATCCTGAGAAAAACCCTTTTATTG
Organism: uncultured bacterium; assembly: GCA_964390935.1. GTDB lineage: Bacteria > Margulisbacteria > CAYMKA01 > CAYMKA01 > CAYMKA01 > CAYMKA01. The sequence continues at coordinate 9,161 of CAYMKA010000011.1, read as the reverse complement.
GTTTTTTACGAAAATTTTTACCGCTTACCAATAAATTTCAGAAAGAAAAATTATTTGTAAAACAAGGGGGACGTTGGCTAGCGACTCCCATGTTTATCGTGATGTTGGTTTTAGTTATTACGGATGTGATGTTTGCATTTGATTCAATCCCGGCAGTTCTAGCCATCACCAGCGACCCTTTTATTGCTTACACTTCTAATATGATGGCGGTGATGGGATTACGGTCAATGTTTTTTGTGATCGAAGGTCTGATTAAAATGTTTCATTATATTAATTATGGATTGGCCATCATTTTGTCCTTTATTGGAGTTAAATTGCTTATCGCAGATTGGTTTCATATCGGAGTGGGTTTAACACTTGGATTTATTGCTGTGGTTTTAGCCGCTTCTGTCTTTTTTTCAATACTGATTCCCAAAAAATCACACTAGATCTGTGGGACAAACACAACTCTCAACCCTTTGCTATGTTAAGCATCATGGCAAGACCCTTATGCTCCATCGCATTAAAAAAGATGCGGACATTCATGAGGGAAAGTGGAACGGTTTGGGCGGAAAATTTAACGAAGGCGAGACTCCTGAAGAGTGTGTGGTCCGAGAAGTTTTTGAAGAATCGGGCCTAACAATTGCAGACCCTAAGCTTTGCGGTTTTATTACTTTTCCAGGTTTCAAAGATGACGTCGATTGGTATGTGTTTGTTTATACTGCCGATCAGTTTTCGGGGAATTTAATTGAGTCTCCCGAAGGCAAACTAGAGTGGATTGAAGATTCTAAAGTCACTAGTCTTCCTCTTTGGGAAGGCGATCCTATTTTTTTGAAATGGATTGAGCAAGATAAGTTTTTTTCAGCAAAGTTTGTTTATAAAAATAAAAAACTAGTGAGTCACGAATCAGTTTTTTATTGATTAATACTCTGATTCAAAATCACTTGATAACGCAGAGACCGGCTAAACATAAAATTAAATTTCCTAACTATCCCAATTTGATTTAGCTGTTCCTCCCACCAAGTTTTATCTTTTACGGTTAAATGCAAATTTTCTCCATCGTGAGAAAGATGATGTGACAGGGTCGGACAAACGCTGATAAATAAAGACTGTCGGCAGACACGAGCCATCTCTTTTAAGGAAGCCAAAACTAAAAACTCAGGCACATGTTCAATCACATCATTGCAAAAACCAATTGTGAACTTTTTATCTTCTATAAATTTAATGTTATCCAAGCTGGAATGATAAACTTCAAAATGAGGCTCGGCGATTCTTACCGCATAACTGCTGATATCAACCCCGGTGACCTGATAACCTTTATTTTGAAAATATCGCAGCGCCGAACCATTTCCAAATCCAAAATCAATGAGAGAAGAATGCGGAGGATATTGTTCTATTAATTTTGAGGCCAGTTTTTTCCAGTGCGCCTCTTTATACGAATCTTGCCAGAGTAGACTGTATTTACGATCTTCTGTCTTAAAAAAATCTTCAGGCATGCGAGAGAGCCCGTTTAATAATTTTTTTGTAAAAAAAATGGTCATAATAATCTTCAATCGATATCGATAAGTCTTAGAGCAGGTTGCATTTATTTGCTGAAAAGTAGATTTTAAAAGTGTCCTAAAAATAGACACTTTCTTTCTATAAATTTGGCATTGAATATGGAATTTTCTTTGCAGCTAAGGAGCTAAATATGGATTTTAATCGTTATACCACTAAGGCAGCGGAAGCAGTGCAGGGCACTATGCAACTTGCCGGACAGCTTGGACATCAAGCCATTCATCCTTTTCATTTACTTTATGTTTTGGCCGGCCAAAAAGAAGGCATTGTGCCTGTGCTTTTAGAGCGATTAGAGCATCGTCCTGAAAAAATGGTGACAGAAACAATGGAAGAACTAAAAAAGCTGCCTCAAGTTCAGGGAGCTGATTCAGGGGCTTATTTAAGCTCCGAAGCCAAAAAGGTTTTTGATTTGGCAGAAAAAGAATGCACCGCTTTAAAAGACGAATATATTTCCACAGAACATTTGCTTTTGGCTTTAATCGAGCAGGGCAGTGTTAAAAAAATTCTCCCTCTAAAAAAAGAACAAGTGTTAAAAGCTTTGACTTCTGTACGTGGTCATCAGCGGGTCACAGACCTAGACCCAGAAGGAAAGTACCAGGTTCTTGAAAAATACACTCAAGATTTCACTCGTTTGGCCCGAGAAGGAAAAATTGATCCGGTGATTGGCCGTGATGAAGAAATAAGACGAGTGATGCAAATTTTGTCACGTCGTTCTAAAAATAATCCGGTTTTAGTCGGTGAGCCAGGTGTAGGGAAAACGGCTATTGCCGAAGGCCTTGCTAAAAAAATTATTGATGGTGACGTCCCCGAAACCATTAAAAATAAAAAATTACTCGCGCTAGATTTGGGCGCCATGATTGCTGGCACCAAATACCGCGGAGAATTTGAAGATCGTCTCAAAGCACTCATTAAAGAAGTGGAAGCCGCTGCCGGACAAATTATTTTATTTATTGATGAGCTTCACACCATTGTAGGCGCCGGTGCTGCTGAAGGTGCAATGGATGCCGGCAATTTATTAAAACCAGCCCTCGCGCGCGGCAAGATGCATACCATTGGGGCGACGACTCTCAAAGAATATCGCCAGCACATTGAAAAAGATGCCGCCTTGGAACGCCGTTTTCAGCCGGTAATGGTAGAAGAACCTTCTATTAAAGACTGTATTTCTATTTTGCGCGGTATTAAAGAAAAATATGAAATTCATCACGGGGTACGCATTCGCGACAATGCTTTAGTGGAAGCAGTGCAACTCTCAGCTCGTTATATTACGGATCGCTTTTTGCCTGATAAAGCGATCGATTTATTGGATGAAGCCGCTTCTGTTTTAAGAATTGAAATTGATTCTAAACCGACTGAAATTGACCGTGCTCATCGCCAAATCAGACAACTTGAAATTGAACGAGAAGCACTTAAAAAAGAAAAAGATGATGCCTCTTTAGCACGTTTAAAAGAATTGGAAAAAGAACTGGCCGAAATAAAAGAAAAAAATAAACTGCTGGAACTTCATTGGCAAAATGAAAAACAGGCGATAGATGTTATTAAAGAACTTAATAAAAAATTAGATGATGCCAAAATTGCCGCTGAACAGGCAGAACGAAGCGGCGATTTACAAAAGGCCGCTGAAATTCGTTATGGTCGTTTACCTGAAATTGAGAAACAACTTAAAACGGCTCAAGCTAAATTAAATGAAGTTCAAAAAGAACACAAAATTTTGGCTGAAGAAGTCACCGAAGAAGATATTGCCCGGGTGGTTTCACGTTGGACAGGCATTCCTGTTAATAAACTTTTGGGAGAAGAGTCCCAAAAATTGGCTCATATGGAGAATGAATTGGCGCAGCGGGTCATTGGTCAAAGAGAAGCGGTCAAAGCCGTTTCTAATGCCGTGCGTCGTTCTCGCTCAGGACTACAAAGTGAAAATCGTCCGATCGGCAGTTTTTTATTTTTAGGACCCACTGGTGTTGGCAAAACAGAACTTGCTAAAACTTTAGCGCAGTTTATGTTTAATGATGAAAAATCAATGATTCGCATTGATATGAGCGAATACATGGAAAAACACAGTGTCGCACGGTTAATCGGCGCCCCCCCGGGCTATGTCGGCTACGATGAAGGTGGCCAGCTTACCGAGGCTGTGCGACGTCATCCCTATAGTGTCGTGCTGCTGGATGAAATTGAAAAAGCCCACCTGGATGTTTTTAATGTACTTTTACAAGTACTTGATGAAGGCCATTTGACTGACGGCAAAGGTAAAACTGTCGATTTTAAAAATACAATTATCATCATGACCTCTAACTTAGGCTCGCCCGAAATTGCAAAATTTGCTGGCGATGCCGATAAACAAGAAAAAGCTGTGATGGAAATTTTGAAAAATACTTTTAGGCCCGAATTTTTAAACCGTGTGGATGATTTGATTATTTTTCAACATTTGAATGAAAAAGAAATTGCGGAGATTGTGAGACTACAGTTAAACGAAGTAGTGGAAAGACTTCATAAAAAAGAGATTGAGTTTGAGGTTACGGATAAAGCGTTGGATCATTTAGCGAAAGCCGGGTTTGATCCTGTCTATGGCGCTCGTCCTTTAAAAAGGCTTATTCAAAATGAAATTTTGGATGAATTATCCCTGCAGGTGATTGAAGGCAAATTAGGCAAAGGGCAGAAAGTGATTGTTGATTATGCTCATGACAAAATCACTTTTGATGTAAAATCCTTTCATGCGGTCCATTCTTAAGTTTACTTTCTTAAGTTTGGTTTGCTTAACTTTCATACTTCAAGGAGATGTTATGGCCAAAGCATTAAAAATTGGAGACAAAGCCCCGGATTTTAAATTACTCAATCAAGATAAAGAAGAAATTTCTCTTAAAAAATATGATAAACAATGGGTTGTTTTATATTTTTATCCTAAAGATTCAACTCCAGGTTGTACGATTGAAGGGATTGAATTTTCGGGTGAATTAAAAAACTACGAAAAGTTGGGTGCAACCGTTGTGGGGGTTAGTGCTGATACGGTTGAATCACACTGTAAATTTATTGCTAAACAAAAATTAAAAGTGGAGCTTTTATCTGATCCCGATAAAGGCATGATTAAGGCTTACAACGTTTGGAAACTTAAAAAATTTATGGGCCGAGAATTTATGGGTATTGTGCGTAGTACTTTTTTAATTGATCCCAAAGGCAAAATTGCTTTTGTGTGGCCTGAAGTTTCAGCGAAAGGTCATGCGAAAGAAGTGTTAGAAAAATTAAAAGAGCTGCAATAATTTTTGAACTGATTATTTTTTAACCAGTCGTGCTCCCTGGGGGGTATCTTCAATGATAAAACCCAGTTCCAAAATTTGATCGCGCAAGGCATCGGCATCTTTAAAGTTTTTGGCTTTTTTGGCCGCGATGCGTTTTTCTAAAAGAGCATTCACGTCACTGCTTGCGACCACTTTGACTAAACTTTCATCATATAAACCAAAGAGTTCTAGAAACTTTTGATAATCCGCCAAGACATTTTTGTTTTTAGTCTGATTAATAATAGAAGCGTATTCAAATAAATAACTAATGGCTTGAGCGGCATTAAAGTCATCGGCTAATGCATTTTCAATATTTGAACTTAATTCTTTTATTTGAGCACTGACTTCTAAAACTTGATGAGCTTCTAAAAATGGAGAATGTAATCTTTTAATCGCTGTACCTGCTTCAACTAACATTTTTTCATCAAAGTCGATGGGGCTGCGGTAGTGAGTTGTTAAAAAAGTGAATCGTAAGGCTTGGGGAGAATATTTTTTAATTAAATCTTTGACCCACAACATGTTGCCCAATGATTTAGACATTTTTTCAGAACCAATATTTACAAAGCCGTTATGCAGCCAATAATTTACAAAATGCATTCCGCTGCAGGCTTCACTCTGAGCAATTTCATTTTCATGGTGAGGGAAAATTAAATCTCGACCGCCGCCATGAATATCAATAGGTAATCCTAAATATTTTTCACTCATCACCGAACATTCAATGTGCCAGCCTGGTCGGCCGTTACCAAAAGGAGAAGGCCAAAAGGGTTCCTCAGGTTTGGCTGCTTTCCAAAGTGCAAAGTCTAAAGGATCTTCTTTTTGAACGTTGACTTCGACACGAGCCCCAGATTTTAATTTATCTAAGTCACGACCAGACAACTTGCCGTAATCTTTAAATTTTCTGGTTCTAAAATAAACATCGCCTGCCACAACGTAGGCAAACTCTTTTTGAACCAGTTTTTCAATATATTGAATGATTTCTGGAATAGTTTCAGTCGCTTTGGGATAAGTTGTTGCATCTTTAATTTTTAAAGAATGAGCCATTTCAAAGTAAGCATCAATAAAGTTCTGTGCGAGAGATTGGGCCGAAATGCCTTTTTCGTTGGCACGGGCAATAATTTTGTCATCAATATCCGTAAAGTTTTGAATATAAGTAACTTCATAATTAAAATATTCAAAGACTCGTCTAATCATGTCAAAAGAAATATAAGCCCGGGCATGACCCAAGTGACAAAAATCATAAGGAGTAATGCCGCATACGTACATTGAAACTTTTCCGGCTGTTCGCGGAATAAACTTTTCTTTATTGTTTGAAAGTGAGTTGGTTAAAAAAATTTCTTTCATGATTTTAGTGATTTTTATTTTTCTGTCTGGCTTTTGAAATCTTTTAAGGCATCAATGATTAATTTTCGGCCCTCGATATAACTTTTGGCAAAAGGGGGTTTAAATTCGCCTAGGCCTAAAACATCATGCCACACGGTCACTTGCCCGTCGGTCTGCGATCCCGCTCCAATACCAATGGTTGGAACAACAGAAGCTTTGGTAATTTCTTTAGCGAGTTCATCCGGAATATTTTCTAAAACTAAACTAAAAACTCCAGCCCCAATTAATTTTTGAACTTCATTTTTTAATTGTTCTGCACTTTCTGGATTTTTGGCTTGCTTTGCATAACCCCCCAGCTGATGAACTGACTGCGGAGTTAAACCAACATGACCCATGACGGGGATGCCATGCGAAACTAAATGTTTAATGACATCAATAATAAAATCTGTGGCGCCTTCAAGTTTTATGGCTGTGCATTTTCCTTTTTGCATCAGAGCAAAAGCATTTTCTAAAGTTTTTTCTTTAGAGACTTGAAAGGTGCTAAAAGGCAAATCACCAATCATTAAAGTTTTGCTTGCCCCGCGAGAAACCATTTCACAGTGATATATCATTTGATCTAAGGTCACTTCTAAAGTAGAGCTTTTTCCTTGAATAACCATTCCCAGGGAATCACCCACTAGAATGGCATCCACTCCCGCTGCTTCACAAATTTGAGCGCTGGGAAAATCATAGGCTGTCACGATACTGATTTTGCGGTTATTTTTTAAAGCTTTAAATTGATTGATATTCATTTTTTTACTTCTTATTTAACCAGTCGCCGGCTTGTTTAAAAAAACTGCTAAAACGCATTTCGGTTTCTTTGCGATAAGAACCTAAAAGTCTTTCTTCTAAACTTTCACGATCTAAGTAGCGGCTGAGAAAACCGTTTTCAGCCAATGAAATAATGCCGGTCTCTTCTGAAACAATAATGACAAAAGCGTCGCTGACTTCGCTGATGCCCAGACCCGCGCGGTGACGGGTTGAAAGACGATCATCCAATTCACTTTCTGAAAGCGGCAACACACAGCCGGCGGCTTGAATACGATCACCCGAAATAATGACGGCGCCGTCATGCAGCGGTGCATTTTTTTCAAAAATACTGACTAAAATATTTTGTGAGACGAGGGCTTCTAATCTGTGTCCAGTTCCAACATACTCGGTTAATCCAGTTGAACGTTCGAGGACAATTAATGCGCCTGTTTTTTTTGCGGACAGTTCTTCAACCGCTTTAATAATTTGAGTTAAATATCCAAAAGTTTGTTTGCCGCTAGAAAATAAGAATAACCCTAATAAGTTTCCACGACCTAATCGCTCTAAAGCCTTTCTGATTTCGGGTTGAAAAACAATAATGAGGGCGATTAAAAAAAGAGTCGCTAATTTTTCCATTAAAAATTTAATAGTCGCCAAATTAAAAATGTAGCTAACAAAGTAAAAAATAAAGATAAAAGCGATCCCGCGCACCAGCATCATGGCGCGAGTGCCGCGGATCCATTTTAAAAGCTGATACAAAATAACCGTGACAATAAAAATATCAACGGCGTCTTGCCAGCTAAAGGTTTCGATCAGTTCTAACACGATGGGATTCTAACTTACTTTTAGGCTTACTTCAGAGGAATCTGGTTTTTTAGAAGATCTGCATAGCTTTCGCGCTTACAAATCACTTTAGCCTGTCCGTTATTAACCAATACTGTTGCAGGGCGCAGTGCCTGATTATAGTTACTAGACATTGCATGGTTATAAGCACCGGTCGCCATAAAAGCAATAATATCGTCTTGAGCGATTGGTTGAATTTGAATGTCTTTTACCAGAATATCGCCTGATTCACAGTATTTACCGGCAATCGTCACGAGCTCAGTGCGTTTGGCTGAAATTTTATTGGCAACCACAGCATCGTAAATAGCCCCATAAGTAATAGGACGTGGATTGTCGGCCATGCCGCCGTCGACTGCGACATACTTACGAATATTTTTTAAATCTTTAATGGTACCGACTTGATATAAAGTCACACCCGCCGGGGCCACAAGCGATCGGCCTGGTTCCACCATAATTTTAGGAATTGGAATATCAATTTGTTTTGAAACATATTTAAGAGAATCAGCTAAAACTTTAATGTAGTCAGCAATTTCAGGAGCCTTGTCTTTTGATAAGTAGTTAATTCCCAGACCGCCACCTAAATCTAAAACTTTAATGGTCGCTTTTGTTTTTTGGTGAATTTCTTTGACCAAGTTCATGGCAATTTCAGCAGCCAGTGAAAAAGGTTTGGTTTCTAAAATTTGAGAGCCAATGTGAATATGCAGTCCCACAAAATTAATATTTTTTTTGGCTTGAGCAAGTTTTACGGCATTCACAATTTGATCAGCATGAATGCCAAACTTGGAATCAAGTTGTCCGGTTTGAATATATTCATGAGTATGAGCTTCGATACCGGGAGTCACGCGAATCATAATGTTTGCGGTGACATTTTTTTGTTTTGCTAAACGGTCAATTAATTCCAGTTCATCTAAATTATCAACTATAAAATGACCAATTTCTGCATCCAAGGCTTCCATAATTTCTTGTTTTTGTTTGTTGTTGCCGTGAAAATAAATTTGTTTTCCCGAAAAACCGGCTTGCAGAGCGGTGTAAAGTTCTCCGCCTGAAACAATATCGATACCCAGGCCTTCTTCACGAATCACCTGAAGCACTGCTAAAAGAGAGCAGGCTTTGCTGGCATAAATAATTTCAAAGTCGAGTCCGGTTTGTTGAAAGGCTTCGACATATTGTTTGCAGCGACTGCGCAGAGTTTCTTCATCAAAAATATATAAAGGAGTACCATAAGTTTTTGCTAAATCAATGGTGTCACATCCTCCGACGACCATGTGACCGTGAGTATTGATTTCTGTTGTAACAGGATAATTTGCAAATGCAGTCGTTGTTGTATTCATGAGTTTTGGATTATAGCCTAAAAATAAAAAAGGGATGAACTTTCGCTCATCCCTTTGAAATATTTTTTTGTTCTCC